>JAYRMX010000198.1:0-5956 GCA_041912475.1 Myxococcota bacterium | reverse complement strand
GTCATTCGGTAGCCGTAGTGCCACACGGCCTCGTCCGTGCTGGAGAGCGTCGCGGGGTCCGGGCCGTGGACCTCGTCGAGCACCTGATCCGCATCGTAGACGTAGGTGAACACCGCGCCGCCGCCCGAGACGCTCGCGATGCGACCGGCGTTCGGCCCGGAGGCAGCGGTCGTGATCGTCAGGCTCTTGCCGCCTCGCGTGAACGTCTGCGTGCTCGAGCCGTAGGTGACCGCGATGGGCGCCTGCCCGGGCTTCGAAATCGCGGCCACCTTGTCGGCAGCGTCGAAGGTGACCGTCGTGCCGTCGCCGTCCGTGTAGACGCTGTGCGAAGAATCCGTCGAGAAAGAGCCTGCGTCGTTGATGTCGGAGACGAATCGGCTGTCGTACGACGGCTGGAAGAAGACGACCGGATCTCGCAGCGGGCGCCTGATCACGAAGGCCGTTCCCCAGCCGCCGGCGATGTTCCGCCGCTCGAGCTTCCACGCCAGACCATGACTCCACTTGCGCCCCAGAGGAGGAATGTCCTCGGGCGGGACGGAGCTCGGATGGGCGTCGCTGGCGTAGTGGCGTCGAAACTCGAGCCCGCTGCCGAGATCGATGTCCGTCACGTCCTGGCTGAGGGCACCCGTGGTCACGTCGACGGGATCGCCCACGCGCGGATCGGCGCACTTGTCCGATCTCGGTCTGCCCGGCGCCGGCGGAAGCCCTTTGCCTTCACACCGGTTGATGACGAAGGACGAGGGCGCGGAGTCGATGCAGCCTGGATGCTGGTAGTGCGCCCAGTCGATCTCGCCGATCGCAAGCGCCGCACACGTGTACGGAAGCACGGGAGCTTCTCTGCCCGTCCGGCAGTCGATCGACGTGACGTGCTCCGGCCCGTAGGCCACGATGGGTCCGTCGTCGTGGCACGTGTAGCCCTCGGAGGAGCGAACGTCGTAGGTGAGGATCGCGATGCTTCCCGGGCACATCCATGCGAGAGCCGGCGCGGGAAGGAAGATCGTTCCAGCCGCCAGTCCCAGCGCAAGCCTGCCGCGCATCCGCTCTCTCGACACAGGGGGGAAACCTCTGTGTATGGAGGATGCACAGCCCCCCCCCGTGACGTCGAGCGAAATCTCGCGAAACGCGTGCCGATGGCTCTCGATGTCGTGGCCGACACCGACGCCGTGATCGAGACTGCCGGCCTGCTCTACCCCTCCTTCGGCCCGCGGCTCAGGGGTTGCTGGAGCGGCGGCCGATGAACCAGCCGCCGCCCTGCTCGTGCGTCAGCTCGACGCACTCGCCGAGGCCGGGCTCGCCGTCCGCCGGCTTGCTGCCGGTGAGGGTCTCGCAAATCGTGCGGATCACGCCCTTGTGGCCGACGATGAGCGCCGAGTGGCCGGGCGCGCGGCCGATCTCGGCGAGGCCGCGCTCGATCCGCGCGCGGAAGTCGGCGCGCTTCTCGCCGGCGGGATACTCGAAGCCCGGCGCCTGCTTCTCCCAGTCCTCGAAGAGCACCGGGTCGGAGGCCTTGATCTCCTCGCGCGTGAGCCCCTCCCAGCGTCCGAAATGGATCTCGCGGAAGTCTGTCATGATCCGCACCGGGCGGCCTTCGGCGACGATCCATGCCGAACGCCAGGCGCGCCGAAGCGGGCTCGCGGCCACCACGTCGAAGCCCTCCGAGCGCAGCCGGCCCGCGGCGAGCAGCATCTGCTCGCGGCCCTCGGGCGCGAGGTCCGGGTCGCTGCTCCCGTGATAGCGGCTCCCGGAGTTGCCGGTGGTCTCTCCGTGTCGAAGAAGAACGATGCGGCGCATGGGCTCCTCGGACTGCGAGGCCTCCGGGCGCTGCCCCGGGGCGGGCGGAGGATCCGCGAGGAGGGCGGCCCCGTCAACGCGCGGCCCGGTCTTCGGTAGACTCCTCGCTGCGGGGCGCCGGGAGGCTCGAAGGCGCCGCGTCGCGTGCGAGGCGTCGGCTTCACGCGCGGCGGGGCGCTCGCTCGTCGCGACCCCGCGCGTCGGTTGGCCCGTGCACTCGGGGGGGGAAGCAAGGGCATGCGCGGCATCGTGATCGTCGTTCTCGCGGTCGTCCTGCTCGGGGCGGGCGCATTCGGCTTCTATCGCTGCGAGGGTTCGCCGCCGTCGATCGAGGCGCCGCCGTCGATCGCCATCGGCCGAGAGCCGAGGACCGCGACGCTCACGGTGAGCGACGAAGGCTCGGGCCTGCGCGACATCGTCGTCTCGCTGCAGACGCCCGAAGGCGAGAAGCCGCTCGCTGCGCGCGAGCTGCCGGGCGGCTGGCTGGGCGGAAGCAGCGTCATGCGCGAGACGCTCGACGTTCCGCTCGATGCGAAGGCGATCGGCCTTCCCGACGGACAGCTCACGCTGCGCGTCGTCGCGCGCGACTGGTCGTGGCGAACGCTCAGCGGCGGCGGGCGAACGGCCGCCGAGATCCCGCTCACGATCGACACGAAGCCGCCGCGCGTCTCGGTCGAGAACTCGCAGACGTATCTCCAGCGCGGCGGATCGGGCGTTGCCGTCTATACGGTGAGCGACGACGCGACACGCGACGGTGTCCTCGTCGGCGAGCTCTTCTTCCGCGGGCATCCGTTCCCGGGCGAGGCGAGCGGCCGCCGTCTCGCGTTCTTTGCGATCCCGCAGGACGCCCCGCCCGACCCCGCGATCCGGGTCGTCGCAGAGGACGCCGCGGGGAACCGGACGCTCGTCGGCTGGGCCACGCACTTCAAGGAGCGCCGCTTTCCCGACGTGACGCTCAATCTCGGCCCGCCGTTCCTCGAAAACAAGGTGACCGAGCTCGCGAGCGCTCGCGGCATCGACGCCTCGGACCGCATCGCCGCGTTCCAGCGCATCAACAGCGCCGGCCGCGCCGAGGACGAGAAGAAGATCCGCGAGGTCACGAGCAAGAGCGCGGAAGAGAAGCTCTGGGACGGAGCCTTCGAACAGCTCCGGAACTCGAAGGTGACGAGCCAGTTCGCGGAGAAGCGCAGCTACTTCGTCGAGGGCAAGCAGATCTCGCAGGCCACGCACTACGGATTCGACCTCGCGACGACGCTCAACTCGCCGGTGACGGCGTCGAACTCGGGGCGCGTCGTGTTCGCCGACGACCTCGGCATCTACGGCGGCTGCGTGATCGTCGACCACGGGTTCGATCTCTTCACGCTCTACGGCCACCTCTCGCGGATCGACGTGAAGCCCGGCGACGACGTGAAGAAGGGCCAGCCGATCGGCCTCTCGGGATCGACCGGACTCGCCGGCGGCGATCACCTGCACTTCGCGACCCTGCTGGGCGGCGTGTACGTGGACCCGGTGGAGTGGTGGGACCCGAAATGGATTCGCGAGAAGGTCGACGCGCTGCTCGCGCCGGCGCCGGCCGCGCCGGCGGTCGCGGCGGAGCCGGGGGGACCGGCCGCCGTCTCCGCGCCGCCGGCGCCCGCCGCTCCCGCGCGCGCGAAGCGGTAGCGACTCCGGAAAGCGCACGCGAGGAGCGCGCCGCGCTCGTCGCGTGGTACGACGCGAATCGCCGCGATCTGCCGTGGCGGCGAACGCGCGACCCGTACGCGATCTGGATCTCCGAAGCGATGCTCCAGCAAACACGCGTCGAGACCGTGGTGCCGTACTGGGAGCGCTTCCTCGCGCGCTTTCCCGACGTGGCGTCGCTCGCGAGCGGCGAGCTCGACGAGGTCTACGGCCTGTGGTCGGGTCTCGGCTACTACACGCGCGCGCGAAACCTCTCGCGCGCGGCCAGGGCCGTGATGGAGCGCTTCGGCGGCGCGCTGCCCGAAGACGCCGAGGCGCTGCGCTCGCTCCCCGGGATCGGCCGCTACACGGCGGGCGCCGTCGCGTCGATCGCGTTCGGCCGGCCCGAGCCCGTCGTCGACGGGAACGTCGAGCGCGTGCTCGCGCGAAGGCACGGGATGCGGGAGGACGTGAAGCGCCCGGGCGCGGCACGGCGCATCTGGGACGAGGCCGCGCGCCTCGCGAACGGCCCGCGGCCGGGCGATCTCAACCAGGCGCTCATGGAGCTCGGCGCGACCGTGTGCACGCCGCGGGCGCCGCGCTGCGATGCGTGCCCCTGGCGAAGCGTGTGCCGGGCGCGCGCGGGCGGCGATCCGGAGGCGATCCCGCGCCGCGCGCCGAAGCCGGCAGCTCCGCGCGTTCGCGCCGTCGCCGCGCTGGTTCGGCGCGGCGGCCGCACGCTCCTCGTCCAGCGGCCCGCGGGCTCGCTCCTCGGCGGCCTCTGGGAGCTTCCGGGCGGCGAGCTGGCTCGGGGCGAGCGGCCGGCCGCCGCGCTCGCGGCGCGCGTGCGCGAGAGGACGGGGCTGCACGTCGGCGACCTCGCTGCGGCCGGCGTCGTGACGCACGCGTTCACGCACCGCCACCTGCGTCTCCACCTCTTCTCCGCGGCCGCAGAGCCCGGCCGCGTCCGGCGGAGCGGATACGACCGACACCGATGGGTGTCGGATCGCGAGCTTCGAGACCTGCGAACGAGCACGCTCACGCGCAAGGCCCTGCGGATGCTGCTGCGCCCGGAGGGCGAGCGTTCGACCGCGCGGCTGGCTGCGCAAGGCGAGCGAGCGCGGGCGGGCAGCGCCGCGGACCCCCGGGCGAGCGGCCGCCTGCGGCGGCCGCAGCCCGGAGCGGACGCGCGGTGACCCCGGGCGGCGAGGACCGCGGCGACCGCGATGCGCTCGAGCGCGCGATGGCGGGCGTCGAGCCGCTCGCGCGCGGAAAGGAGCGCGTGCGGCCGTCGTCCGCGCGAACGCCGGCCCGCCGCAGCGACGTGAACGAGGAGATCGAGTTCGTCCGCGAGGGCGACGGAAGCGGCACGGGCTTCTACGCGCGCGATCTCGGCCGGGATCCGCTGCTGCGGCTTCGGCGCGAGAAGGCGCGCGACGAGCTGTCGGTCGACGTCCACGGCTGCCGCACGGACGAGGCGCGGCGCGAGATCGGGCGCCTTTTCGAGCGCGCCGCGAAGACGGGCGCCCGCAGACTTCGCATCGTCCACGGCAAGGGCCTGCACTCCGAGACGGCGCCGGTGCTGGCCGAGTACGTCACCGCGCTGCTGCAGCGCCCGCCGCTCGCCGCGCACGTGGCGGCGTTCGGATTCGCTCCGCTGCGCGAGAGCGGGACGGGAGCCACGCTCGTCTGTCTGCGAAGCCGGCCGCGGCGCGGCGCAGGCCGGGATCAGGCCGCGCGGTAGTAGGCGAGCCGGCCGAAGAGCATCGCGCGGTGACCGACCTCGGCCGCCTGCGAGAACCCAGCCTCTTTCATGAGCACTGCGAGGCGGCCGCCGAAGTTGTCGCGGAGGTGATCGGCGTGATGGAGCCAGCGGGCGATGAAGCCGTCGGCGCGCTCGTGCTCGCCGCCGAAATCGAGAACGTGCAGCTCGCCGCCGGGCACGAGCACGCGCCGCACCTCGGCGAGCGTCTTTCGCTTCTCGTCCGACGTGAGGTGGTGGAGCATGAGCGAGGAGACGACGCGATCGAAGGAGGCATCGGGATACGGCAGCGCGTCGCCGAACCCGCGGTCGAAGCGAACCGAGAGCCCTTCGCGCGCGGCCTTGCGCTCGGCGCGCGCGAGCGCCTTCGCGTCCGGGTCGAGGCCCGTCACCTTCGCCCCCGGCCGCGATCGCGCGATCGCGAGCGAGAGGCTCCCGGTTCCGCATCCGAGGTCGAGGACGCGGTGCCCGTCCGCAATCGCGGCCTGTTCGACGAGCGCGAGTCGCGCCCGCTCGGTTCCGAAGAGTCGCTGCATCGGGTCGTAGAGCGGAAGCAGCCAGTCGAGCCCGGCTGCGGGGATGAAGCGTCTCGTGTGCTCTGCCATCGGTGGGCCCTCCTCGGCCTCGTTGCCAGCGCGCACCCTCGCCCCCGGGTGGAGCTTTCGCGCAGTTCGCGTGCGCGTCAAGCGACCGGCCGCGCGCGGCGCGGCCCGATCCCCCGCGCCGCCGCTCCCGCGGCCGGGC
>JAYRMX010000197.1:0-9345 GCA_041912475.1 Myxococcota bacterium | reverse complement strand
TTTTGGCGAGCAGCGTGAGCGGCGCCGCCCACAGCGCGTGTACGCCCCCCGGAAGCGATCGCTCGCGATCTCGCGCGGCGAGCAGGGCGAAGACCGGCGCGAACGGCAGCGCGTAGGCCCACGCACCGTAGTAGACCGTCGCCGGGAAGAGCGGCTTTCGGCCGAGGAGCGGAAAGAGCGGGAGCTGCTCGACCGTGCCCGCACCGGCGGCGTCGTTCATCGTCATGAAGCGAAGCGCCGGGACGAGCTGCTCGCGGATCGCGCCGACGCACGCGAGCGCGGCGACGGTCGCGAGACCCGCCGCAGCGAGCACCGCGAGCCGTCGCAGGACAGACGCCGCCGGCCGCCACTGCGCGTGCAGCGACGCCGCGAGAGCGAGAACGCCGAGCGAAGCGACGATCGCGAGGTGCAGGTTCGAGAGCATGATCGTCGAGAAGGCCCCGCCCGAGATCTCGCCGAGGCTCCAGACGACGGGCGCGACCAGCGCGGCAGACCCGAGTGCGCCGGCGCCGAGCAGGCGAAGCCGCCTCGAATCGCCGGATCCCGCGCACACGAGCAGCAGCGGGCCGTCGGCGATCGCGACGTAGAGCAGGCTTCCGCTCCAGCTCAGCAGCATGAGCGCGCGAACGACCGCGAGGCCGACCGCGGCGCCGAGGAGAAGCCGGCGCGACGCGCGCGGCGCACAGAACCAGAGCGCGAGCGCGAGCCACGCGGCGCCGAGCAGACCGACCCAGCAGTGGTGATCGCCGCCGCCGATCACGCTGTACGCGATGGTGACGCCGAAGCCTGCGTAGAGAAGCGGCGCCACGAGCGCGAGCGGCGCCGCCAGCAGCGCCCGCGCCGCGGCGTATGCAGCGAAGACCGCGAGCATCCCGAGGACCGGCCCCGACCACGCGAGCACGCGATCGATGCCCGGCTCTGCGGCGGCGTGCGCCGCCGCGGCGATCAGGAGGTCGAAGCCGGGAGGCCACGGAACCGCGCCGCCGAGCGGCCCCGCGAGATACGGATCGAAGGTGAGAAAGCCCGGGAAGCTCGAGAACGCGTACTGCGCGAGCCGCGCGTGATACGGGCCGTCGCCGTTCTCGAACACGACCGCGCCGGGAGCGGGGAAGACGCGTTCGATGCCGACGGTACGCAGCGCGAGGCCGCACGCCGCAATCGCAACGAGCGCGACGGCGACGCATGCCGCCGATCTCGCCCGGCCCCGGGAGCGCGTCATGGCGCGCGACCATACCACGGCCCGCGAAGGCCGAGGCGGCCTCGTGTGGCGGCTACGGAAGGCGCGGCGCCGCGGGCCCGGGAGGCCGGAACATACGGCGCCTGAGGAGCGCGAGATCGCGCAGCGAGACGCGGCCGTCGCCGTCCAGGTCGGCGTTCGGATCGCGCGTGAACATCCGCACCTTCAGGAGCGCGAGGTCGCGCAGACCCACACGCCCGTCGTTGTCGAGGTCGGCGTCGCAGCGGTTGCCGATGCCGTCACCGTCCGTGTCGCGCTGCGACGGGTCGGCGTCGAGGGTGCAGACGTCGCAGGCGTCTCCCACACGGTCGCCGTCGGCATCCTCCTGCATGGGATTCGCGCGCGCGGGGCAGCGGTCCTTGGGCTCGCGAACGCCGTCGCCGTCGGCGTCGGCGACGGGCGGCGGCGTCGCGAAGAACCCGACCAGCGCCGCGACACCGGGGATCTCGCTCCGCGCCGGACCCACGACGTGGAGGTGTCCGCCCGCGAGAGCGGCGAACTCGCCCGTGGCCTCGGTGATGCGGTAGCTGGCGCCGGCCTGCCCGAGCCATCGCAGCAGCGAAGCGCCCGCGCGCGGATCGTCGGGGAGCGCTTCGATCGCGAGGCTTCGAAACGCACGCACCGCCTTGCACGGGCCGGGGAGAAGGTACGAGCAGCCGTCGGTGCGGTACGCCTGCGCGGGATCGAAGAGCGCCGCGGGATCGCCCTCGGCCGAGTCTACGCCGGTCGAGAGCCCGACCAGCAGCATCTGCAGGTTCCACGACGTGGCGGCCGCTTCGCTCCGCCACGCCTGGCCCGTGAAGGGATGGCCGATCAGGACGCCCGGAATCGTCGTAGAGCCGAGTGCTGGAACCCCGGGGATCCCTGCCGGAAACCCGATCCCTGCCGCGGTCGGGTCCAGGCCAGCGATCGCGGGGTCGTATCCCGGGTCGCCCGGGTCGCGGCAGCCCGGGAGGATCACTTGCTGGCCATTCGAGAGGACTCGGACGCAGACGGGGCCGCCCTGGTAGCCGACCGTCCCGGGCTGCGGGGCAGGATTGGTGGCAACCGGCGGCACGCCGCCGAAGCCCAGCGGGAAGCCGATCACGACCTGCGTGGGGGCCGGGCCATCGATCGCAGGGTCGTATCCGGGATCGCCGGGCCCGCGGCAGCCCGGAAGAACGACGATCTCGCCGTTCGAGAGGACCCGCGTGCAGATCGGTCCGGCCTGGTACCCGACGGTGCCGGGCTGCGGGCGCGGATCGGTGGTGAGCGGCGGCGCGCCGCCGAGGCCCGTCCAGCTCTGGAGCAGCACCGCCGGCTCGCTGGTCGCCGCGTCGGCGCCGAACACGCCCGGGATCAAGCCGCACAACGCCGGGCCGAGCCCCGCGATGCCGGCGCTGGCCGCGCACCCGGCGGGGGCAGGCAGCGATTCCGCGACGCCGCGCAGCCGGCCGCGCGGCGTCTCGATCTCAGCCGTACCGGGCGAGACGCGGACGTCGCGCTCGTCGGCGGACACCAGCGAGAACGTGCCGCCGTCGACACCGATCGGTGTCTCCTGCCGGAGCGGGGAGCGTGGTCCCCCATCTCCTTTCGGGCTCCACGGCATCACCTGAGTTCCGACAAGTGTCACCGGCTCCGACGGGAGGAGCGATCGAAGAGCTTCCCTCGCGTCCCACGGCATCGACGGGTGTTCGGCGAGCGCTTCCGGCCGCGACGGGAAACGCTGCCGCGAGAGCGTACCTTCGAGTCGTACGATTGCGCCGCTCGCGCCGCGCGTGATGCCTTCTTCCGTCGCGAGGCCCGTGTAATCGACCCAGTGCGTGCCGAACCGCAGCGGCGCTCGCGCGAGGAGGCCCGGGAACCGGGCGCCCGGACCGAGCGCGATGCCCGCAGCGGGAGCGGGCACGCGCCAGGCGCTCGCGTCGACGAACGAAGCGCCGCCACCGAGCCGGTACGATGCGCGAACCAGCGGGCTCGCGGCGAGCGCTTCGACGCGGAGCTCGATCGCCGCACCCTCCGACCCGGCCGGAAGCTCCGCGCACGCCGCCGCGGCGCCGCCGACGAGCGCGACGATCTCTTCGCCACCCGCGCCGCAAACGGGCGCCGGCGGGGGGATGGGAACCTGCGTGCAAACGGTGGGGAGGCCAAGATCGCTGGGGTCCATGCTGAGCACCACCAAGGGGCCTCGAAGCTGCATCGCGGTCTGCGTGGTGCACGTGAACGACCACGCGACGCGGGGAAACGGCGAAGCGTCGCCTCCGCCCGTCAGCGATACGCCGCCCATCTCGAGGTCGATCTGCGCGGAGGCGGAGCCGGGAGCCGCGGGATTCGTCACCACGACGAGCGGTCCTCGCCCCGCGACGAGCACGAGCGCGCCCGGCGGCGCTCCGGTCGCTGCGGGATCGCCCGGCGCGAGAACGAGGCCGCGGATCGCGGCGTGCGCGCCGCCCCGCAGGCTCACCGTCACCGACGCCGCGGCGTCGCTCCTTCGCAGCGGGCGATCGAGCACCGTGAGGTCGTAGCCCGGCGAGCCGCCCGCGCCGTCGTCGTCCGTGAGCCGCAGCGCCCCGTCCCGCTCGCTCACCTCGGTTGCACCGCGATCGACGAAGTGCGACGTCGGCGCGGCGTCGCGGAGCCCGTCGTCGAACCCGTCGGTGAACGGCGCGTCGCCCGTCACCTCGAAGCGCTCGACCGAGACGTCGAAGCCCGTCTCGGCGCGCGCCACGCCGGCGCCCGCGACCGGCGCCGCCAGCGCGCACACCAGCGCCAACCCGAGCCGCGTGCCCCGCTCGCCCATGGCCCCCTCCAGCGACCTGTGCGCCGCATTCTACGCGATTCACGGCGCGCCGTACCGGAAATTCAGCGATTTGTGGCGTCCCGCCCCGCAGCCAGGAGGAAGCGTGCGTGGCCGAGAGCCGCCAGGCCGGGACGCGCGCCTCGCGGGCTCGCCGCGGGCTCTCGCGCGGCCGGCTGCTCGCCGCCGGCGCCTCTCGAGGCTCGAGGGACCCGGGCGAGCTCGTCAGATCTCGTAGTACAGCGGCCGCTCGCGGCCGCCCGAATCGCGGCCCGGACAGCTCGTGCACGGCTCGCCGATCCGCTCGTACGCGTGGCGAATCGCGAGCAGCGTGCTCGTCTGGCGCACCGGCTGCTCGAGGAAGATCTGGTCGCCGAGGCGGCGGGCCAGACCGCTGCGCTCCAGCTTGTCGCCGAACTCGCGGCGCACGCCGCACAGCAGCACGTGAACGCCGCGCGCCTGCATGCGGTCGATGAACTGCTCGAGCAGCGTCATGCCGACCGCGTCGGGGTTGCGCGCACGCTTGACGCGAAGCACCAGAACCGCGGTCTCGGGCGTCAGTCGTCTCTCGATCGTCGCGAAGTGCGCCTCGAGCGCCGCCGACGCACCGAAGAACATCTCGCCCTCGAGGCCGAAGATGGCGATGCGGTCGCAGGGCCGGTCGTCCGGGAGCCGCTCGTGGACGCTGCCTTCCGGCGTGATCACGAACTCGGTGAGGAGCATGCGACCCGCACGCGGCACCGTGAGCAGGAACGACATGAAGACGCCGATCAGGACGCAGAACTCGACGGAGATCGCGATCGCCGAGACGGCCGTCACCGCGACGATCGCGGCGTCGAAGCGCGTGGTGCGGACGTGGTACGAGAGCGCATGCCAGTCGATCATCCGGTACGCCGACACCATCAGGATGCCTGCCAGCGCGGCGCGCGGGATGAAGTGAGCGTACGGCGCGAAGACCAGCACGATGAGCGCCACCGCCAGCGCCGACCAGATTCCCGACCACTGCGTCGCCGCGCCCGCCTGCTGGTTGATCGCCGAGCGCGTGAGCGAGCCCGACCCCGGAAAGCACTGGAAGAAGCTCCCCGTGAGGTTTGCGAGCCCCTCCGACAGGCACTGCTGGTTCACGTCGAGCTTCTGCCCGGTCTGGGCCGCAATCGCCTTCGCCATCGCGACCGCCTCGAGCAGTCCGAGCAGCGCGATCGCCAGCGCCCCCGTCGAGAGCTCGCGCGCCATCGGGGAGTCGAGCTTCGGAGGCTCGAACGATGGCAGCGCGGCCGGAATCTCTCCGACCACGCGCACGCCGCCCGCGTCGAGGCCGAGCCAGCCCACCACGGCGGTCATCGCGATCACGACCAGCAGCAGGTCGGGGAGCAGCCTCCAGCCGACCCGCTCCTTGATCCAGCGCAGGGCGAGCAGGAGCGCGATCGACCCGATCCCGATCGCGGCGGTCTCGGGCTGGATCCGGCCCCCTTCGAGGAGCGAGCGCGCGAACCGAACGAGGAAGTGGTCGTGGGGGCTTCCGGCCGCCTGCAGGCCGACGAGGTTCTTCCACTGGTCGAGGACGAGAAGGCCACCCGCGCCGAGGGTGAAGCCGACGATCACCGAATGCGAGATGTACCGCGTGAGGTCACCCAGACGCAACAGCACGATTCCGAGCTGCACCGCACCGACCATCGACGCGAGCAGGATCGCGGCCTCGATCTTGCGGTCGGGCGCGACCGTCGCGATCGCCGACAGGACCGCGATCGAGATGGCGTTGGTCGGTCCGTTGATGAGCTGGCGCGACGAGTCGAAGAGGGCGCCGACGGCCGTCATCACGATCGCCGTGTACAGCCCGTACTGCGCCGGCAGCCCCGCCACCATCGCGTAGGCCATCGCCTGCGGTACGGCCACGGCCGCGACGCTGAGCCCCGCGACGAAGTCGCCGCGCGCCGCTTCGAAGCCGTAGCCGCGCAGCGCGCCGAGCGCCGGCACGTAGCGCAGGAGCGTCTCGAACCGCGACGACGGAGTGGAGCCGAACGTCAGGACGACACCGAAGGAAACACGGGACGAAACCTAGCGACTCCTCCCGGTCCCGACCGGAGCGGCGCGCGGGCGGCCGGGCGCGCGAGACGCCGCGCAGCTCGCCGGACTCCTCGCAGAAACTCCTTCACCGCGCGGAGCGCCACGTCCTTCCGAGCGCCACCGGTTCACTGCGCCAGCGCGGAGGGCCCCGGGGCCCGGAAGAAGCGCTGCTTCATCCGGGCGAGGTCGGCGAAGTTCACCGTACCGTTTCCGTCGAGGTCGGCGTCGGCGTCGCTCCCGAAGAAGGCCGCCTTCATGCGGGCGAGATCGGCGAAGTTCACGACCCCGTTGTCGTCGAGATCCGGATCGCAGGCGTTGCCGATGCCGTCGGCGTTCGAGTCGCGCTGATCGGGGTTCGGAGCGTCCTGGCAGTCGTCGCAGGCGTCGCCGACGCCGTCCCCATCGGCATCGTGCTGAGCCGCGTCGGCCGTCGCGGGGCAGCGGTCCGCCGCGTTGGGAACGCCGTCGCCGTCCGCATCCGCATCCGCGGGAGCGAAGAGCAAGAGCGAGACGCCGGCGGGCGCGCCGGGAGATCTCGGCGCGAGCAGGCTCGACGCGAGCGCCAATCCGCCTGCCAGCGGCGCGAAGCGTCCCGTCGCGCTCTCGACGAGGAGCTCTCCCCCGCTCTCCCACGTGAAGCGCAGGTCCGGCCGGCCGGTCGGATCTCCCGCTGCGAGACGCGGCGCGAGCTCCCGAAACACGCGCACGCCGCCGCAGAGCTGCGGCTTGACGAACGAGCACCCGTCCGTGCGATACGGGCGCGACGGATCGAAGCAGCTCTCCTGCGGAAGACCGGGCGTTCCGACGTCCGGGGTCCACAGGACGAGCCAGGCCTGGAAGTTCCACGAGAGCGCGGCCATCTCGCTTCGCCAGAGCTGGCCGGTCAGCGGATGCCCGGTCGCGAACCGGATCGGACCCAGAGCCGCGGAGCCGATCCCGGGAACGAGATCGACGCCGGCCGGAAAGCGCGGCTGCGGAGCGACTCCGCCTGGATCCCAACACCCGGGAAGACGAACCGCGACACCGAACGAGCCGTCGCGGTCGCAGGCGAGAGACGTGTCCCCGGACGTGCCCGGCTGGACGACCGTCGCGTCGTCGGTGCGGAACGCGGCGTCTCGCGGTGCGAAGGATTGCAGCAGGGCTCCCGCCTCGGCTCGCAGCAGATCGATGCCGCCCGGCGCCGGTGTCGCGTCGTACGCATTGGCCCCGCCGTCGCAGTGCGTCCCGTAGAACGGCCCGCATCCGAGCAGCGCCGCCTGCTGCGGCGTGAGAACCTGCGCGAGCGTCTGCGAGAATCGGTGAGGAAAAGGCCAGCCGCCGAACCCTCCCCCGTTCAGGGCATCCCCGGCGAAGTAGCCCGCGGGGCTCCCGTCCCCGCTCTGGATCGCCAGCGAGACGAGCGGCGCGTACGCGTCGTCCCCCGACAAGCCGGAGTCGTGGAGGATCTCGATGCCGGTCGGGCTGCCGGCGAACACCTGACTGAAGAGCTGCGCCAGCGTGGGGCCGTCCCCGAGAAAGGCCGTGCTCTGGAACAGGTCGAGTGCGCAGCGCGTCGGATCGGTGTCGTCGATGCCGCGGGCGGCATCGCAGATCGCGTCGAAGGCGGAGCGGTTCGCGGCCGGTGCGTCCCCCGGCTGCATGCAGGTCGGCTCGCTGCCGGTCGCGCACCGCGCATCCGCAGGGGCGCCGGGCGCGATCGGACGCCCGCTCGACGTGTCGACTCTGCGCGCCGAGCGCACGGCCCGAACGCGCGCGACGAGCGTCCCGTCGGGCGTCGTCAGGCTGACGAGGGTCGGAGCGACTCGCACGTCGCCGGAAGAGCTCCGCAGGGCGTAGTGGCCGATGGCGGGGCCGGGCTCACCGGGGAGCTCGCCTTCCTCGAAGAGGTCTCCTCTTGCCGAGCGCGTCGACGTCCCGCTGACCTGCGTCTGGAGGACCGTCCCGGAGACCTCGACGGGTTCGGTCGCCAGAGCGGGCTCGGGCCCCGACAGCAACATCAGCCCCGCCGTCCAGATTCCGCAGAGTGCCGCACCGCGCCCGCACCGCATGCGCGCCCTTATACCACGGGAGACCTCTCGGCGGAGTCGCGCGCACAGGGATCCGGCCGGTGCGGGCGCCGGATCGAGCGCGGCGAGGTGTCGCGCACGAGGCCGCCGCTACGCCGGACTGCGCCGGAGCTTCGGCGCATCGTGGTTCGCTGCGGTGAGCGCCCGCCGGGCGCGGCCGCACCCCGCGGCCTTCCGGTCGCGCCGCGGGTCAATCCGGGTAGTCGACCCGCAGCACGCCCGCGCGCGGGATGCTCTGGCAGGTGAGGACCCAGCCTTCGGCGAGCTGCCGGGCGTCGAGGCAGTCGTTGGCCTTCATGTCGACGCCGCCCTCGCGAACGCGCGCCATGCAGCAGCCGCAGTAGCCCTCCTCGCACGCGAAGGGGGGCTCGAGGCCGGCCCGCCGCACCGCGGCGAGGACGGTGTCGCCGGGGCCGCACGCGACCTCGTGCGTCGCGCCGCCGAGCGTCACGCGAAGCGCGACGGCGGCCTCGTCGCTTCGCGCGCTCGCCTCGGCGGCGGCCTTCGCCGCAGGCGGCGCCGCCTCGGAGGCCGACGCGGGCGCCGCCTCGTCCGGCGATCCGAAGCGCTCGACGAAGACGTGCTCGCGCGCGACGCCGAGCCCGCGGAGCGCCCGCAGGACGAGCTCCATGAACGGCGCGGGGCCGCAGACGTAGAAGTCCGCATCGGCGCCGGCGCCGGCGAAGTCGCGGATCGCGGCCTCGTCGGCGAAGCCGTGCACGGCGTCGTAGCGGTACACGACGCGCAGCCGATCGCGGTAGCGCGACTCGAGATCGTCGAGCTCCGATCGGAAGATGACGGAGGCCTCGTCGCGGTTCGCGTAGAGCAGGCGCACCCGGCGCCCGGTCGTCGCGAGGGCGGTCTTCACGATCGAGATGCACGGCGTGATGCCGCTTCCCGCACCGAAGAGCACGACCGGGTGATCACGGTTTCGCAGCGTGAACAGGCCCGCCGGGCGCATCACCTCGACCACGTGGCCCGCCGCGAGCGTGTCGTGGATCCAGTTCGAGACGCGCCCGTCCTGGATGCGCTTCACCGTCACCTTGTGCTCGGTCTCGCTCGCCGGGCAGCTCGCGAGCGAGTAGCAGCGAACGAGCTTCTCGCCTTCGACCTCGAAGCGGAAGGTGAGGAACTGCCCCGCCTCGTACGCGAAGAGGTCGCGCAGCGCGTCGGGGATCTCGAGCACGATCGACCGCGCCTCG
>JAYRMX010000196.1:0-12088 GCA_041912475.1 Myxococcota bacterium | reverse complement strand
CGCGTCCTGCCCGAAGCCGCGCTCGATGTTGTAGGCGAGGACGACGATCTCGCGCTTCGCGTCGGGCTCGGACGCCGCGAACGAATCGCCCTCGATCGCGCAGTGAATGAAGGTGGTGTCGGCCGCATGGTCGGGATCGGCAGCCTCGTCGCACAGCCGCTCGGCGCGCACGTCGGGCTCGCGCCGCTGCCACTCGAACTCGAGGAAGCAGCCGGCGAGCGAGAGACTCGCGAGGAGTACGGCGGCGGTCGCGGCGAGCGTGAATCGGGGCGAGGTCTGCACGGCGATCTCCTGCGGCAGCGGCCGCCCGCTCGCGGCTACGCAATCCCGCGCTTGTGGACGATGAGCATCGACGCCGGGCATTCGCTCGCGAGCCGCTCGTGGCCCGTTCCGAGGAAGGTCGGCTGCAGACCGAGCTCCTCCGAGACGCCGATCACGACGAGGTCGTACGGGCCGCGCGCCTCGTCGACGACGGCCTCGAGCGGATCCTCGCTCATCACCATCCGCACGCTGAGCGCAAACGAACCGGCGAGATCGTCGGCCGAAACGCCGGGCGGCGCGGGCGGCGGCGTCGGAGTCGGGCGCACGACGTGCAGCACCGTGAGGTCGACGTCGCCCTGTGCCGCGAGGCGCCGCGCGAGATCGAGCGCGCCGGGCGCGTGGCCGGATCCGGGATCCGGAACCAGCGCGCGGTGCCCCGGGCGGAAGTGGCGGGGCTGGTAGACGGCCGCGTCGGCCTGCGCGGACGTCATCACGTCGTAGATCGTCCCCGACAGGATGCTCTGGCGCAGCACGGGCTTGTGCCAGCCCATGAGGACGAGATCGGCGCGCTTGGCGCGCGCCACCTCGGTGATGTCGCGGCCGATGTTCTGGCTGACGAATGCGAGCGGACGCACGCCGGTTCCCTGATCTGCGGCCGCGGCCAGCAGCGGCGCGAGCGCCTCGCTGTCGGCCGGACGCGCGAGACGCCCGGGATCGAGCATCGACTGGTCCGCCGCCGGCAGCAGGTGGAGCGCGTAGATGCGGTCCCGGCCCGAAGGCGCGAGGCTCGCCGCCATTCGCAGCAGCTCGGGGCCCGACGACGGGAGCGCGACCGGCACCAGCACGGTGAACGCCTTCGCGTCCTCGGGCGTCTCGAGCGCCTCCTCGCGGATCCGCCGCGCGGGGTGGATCCACTCGAGCAGCGGCGAGGTCATGAACGTGGTGACGAGCGCCATCAGCACCATCATGGTGAAGAGCGCCGGCGAGATGACGCCGATCTCGAGCCCGACGGTGAGGAACACGAGCTGGATGAGGCCGCGCGTGTTCATGAGCGCGCCGAGCGCGCCGGCCTCGCGCCAGCCGAGCCCGGTGAGCCGCGCTGCGAGCGCGGAGCCGCCGAACTTCCCGATCACGGCGGCGACGACGATGAGCGAGCAGTCGAGCCACATGTCGGCGCCGCTCACGAGGCCGATGCTGGTCCGCAGGCCGGTGACGGCGAA
The DNA here is from genome assembly GCA_041912475.1 of Myxococcota bacterium. GTDB lineage: Bacteria > Myxococcota_A > UBA9160 > UBA9160 > UBA9160 > MYXO. The sequence continues at coordinate 10,607 of JAYRMX010000196.1, read as the reverse complement.
GAACAACGGAAGGAGCAGCACGACCGTCACGTCCTGCAGCTTCTCGCTCAGCTCGTGAACGAAGCCCGAGTCCTTCGGCAGGACGACGCCGGCCACGAACGCGCCGAAGAGCGCGTGGATGCCGAGCCACTCCGTCGCGTAGGCCGAGAGCGTGAGCGCGACCAGCGAGAGCGCGAGCACGTCCTGCGTGAGGCGCCCGCGACTGTGGTAATAGGCCTCGAGGCGGCCGAGCGCCGGCCGCGCGGCGTAGAACATGAGCGCGACGTACGCCGCGGAGCCGGCGAGCGTGAAGCCGAGCGGCTGGTCTCCGGAGCCGACGCGAACGAGTGCGACGACGCCGGCGAGGATCACCCACGCGGTGACGTCGTCGATTGCGGCGCAGGCGATGGTCATGGCGCCGAGGCGCGTTCGCAGCAGGTTTCGTTCGGCGAGGATCCTCGCCAGCACGGGGAATGCCGTCACCGACATCGCAGCGCCCATGAAGAGCGCGAACTCGTCGAAATGGACGCTGCGGTCCGAGAGCCTCGGGTAGAGATGGAGCGCGAGCAGTGAGCCGAAGAGGAACGGAACCGCGATGCTCGCGTGGCTGGTGACGATCGCCGCGCGCCCTCGGTTCCGAAGCAGGCTCGGATCGAGCTCGAGGCCGACGAGGAACATGAACAGCAGAACGCCCACCTGGCTGAGCGGTGCGAGGCTCGCGAGGCTGCCGGGCGGAAACAGCCGGTTCGAAAGCTCCGGAGCGGCCCAGCCCAGCAGCGAAGGGCCGAGCACGAAGCCCGCGACCATCTCGCCCATCACCTGCGGCTGTCCCATGCGGCGAAAGACGAAGCCCACGAGCCGCGCCGTCGTGAGGATGACGGCGATCTGCAGCACGAGGATGAGTAGGGACACGCGCGGCCCTCAGCGGCCGCCCGAGACGCGCTCGGCTCGGAAAGACAGCGGCGCGCACGCTGCGCAGCCTCCGGCCCAGAGATGGCCGACGAGCTGCGCGTCGCGTCCGTCCGTCGAGAAGTCCGCCGCGAGCTCGAGCGGAGCGCCCGGGCACGCGGCCCGTGCCGTGCCGAGCAGCGGAAGCTGCGCGGCGCGACCCCAGAGGCGTGCGCCTCGAAGGGTCGCATCGAGGCGCGTCCGCGCCGGGTCGTTGAGCGTCACGCCGGCGTGAACGCCCGACTGCACGACGTCGAAGGCGGTGGCGTCGGGCGTCAGCTCGACGCACGGCGGAACGAGCTGAACGGCGGGCGCGATCTCGGCGCGCCAAACGCCGCCGATGTCCGGCGGCGCTTCGATCCGGCCGCCGAGCCGCAGGACTCCGACGACGCCGAGGACGGGAAGCCCGACGAGGGCGAGGTAGAGCAGGACGGCTTTCACGCGCGGGATCCCTGCACCGGAGGGAATCAAAGCGGATCGCGCGGCGCGGCGCGACCCCGCGCCGGATGCGTGCGCTCGCCGCGATCCTCCCTACAGTGAGGCCCGAAGGGAGGCGCAGTGGCCCGCGGGTCTCGTCGTACGGCGCTTTTCGTCGTCGCGCTCGCGCTGCTCGGCGCCGCGACCGCGGCCGCGAAGCCCAAGCCGCCGCCCGACTACTTCCCGCTTCGCCTGCACGACTGGTGGAAGTACCGCTCGACGCAGGCGAGCGGCGCCACCTCGGAGTTCACGCTCACCGTGATCGCCGAGGAGAAGCGGCCCGATGGCACGCTTCACCGCATCGTCGAGCTCTCGAACCCGAATCCGCTGATCCGAGACGGCTACGTGAAGTCGCCCGCACGGGTGCTGCTCGCCGACGAGGAGTACCTCGGCGGCGGCGGCAAGACCGCGTTCGAGCCTCCCCGGACGATCCTCGAGCTCCCGCTGCGGCCGGGGGCGAGCTGGCGCTGGAGCGGCACCGGGCGCGGCGGAATCCGCATCGAAGAGTCGAGCGAGGTGCTCGCGAGCGAACGGATCGAAACGCCGGCGGGGCGCTTCGACGCCGCGAAGGTCGTCACGCACATCGAGCAGGGCGGCGCGCACGCGACGAAGACCTCGTGGTACGCGCCCGGCATCGGCCTCGTACGGCAGGCGACCGAGTCGGGCGGCATCGCGTCGACCACGGATCTCGTCGACTACAGCTTCAAGCCGAAGAGGTGATCCCGTGCCGGACTCTCGACACTTCGCAGCGTCGCCGGAGAGCGTCGGGATCGATCCCGCGAAGCTCGATGCCGTGTTCGAGCGCGCGGCGCGCGACGTTCGCGAGGGGCTGCTGCCCTCGGCGCAGGTCGCCGTGGCGAGACACGGCCGCATCGCCGGGATGCGAACCTTCGGCGGCGTGACGCACGCGGGGCGCAGGGCGCCCGCGACGAACGAGACGCTCTACGTCATCTACTCGTGCACCAAGGCGATCACGTCCGCCGCGGCGTGGCTGCTGATCCAGGAGGGAGAGCTCGACCCGAACGAGCGCGTTGCGGACGTCGTTCCGGGCTTCGACACGAACGGCAAGCAGGCGGTGCGGGTCGAGCACCTGTTCACCCACACGGCGGGCTTCCCGTACGCGCCGATGCCGCCGGAGGCGTGGAACGACCGCGAGGCCCGCCTCGAGCGCTTCGCGCGCTGGCGGCTCGACTTCGAGCCCGGCTCGCGCATGCAGTACCACCCGACCTCGACGATGTGGGTGATCGCCGAGATCGTCGAGCGGCGAAGCGGCCTGCCCTACCGCGAGTTCGTCCGGTCGCGCATTGCGGAGCCGCTCGGCCTCGAGGATCTGCACGTGGGCCTCGCGCCGGCCGAGCACGCGCGACTTGCGGACGTGGTGCACGTCGGCGAGGTGCTCTCGCCCGAAGAGCTGGCGCAGCTCGGCTTCCCGGTCGATCCGCAGAACGAGGTGACGGAGCAGGCGCTCGAGGCCTTCAACCAGCCCTTCGTCCGTGAGGCCGGTGTTCCGGGCGGCGGCGGGACGACGACCGCCGGAGACCTCGCGCTCTTCTACCAGGCACTGCTGCGCGATCTCGAGCCGCACGCCGGCCCGCGCCTCTGGCGCGCGGAGACGCTCGCCGACGCCGTCCGCAATCGCACCGGCGCGATGCTCGATCCGATGCTCGGCAAGCCCGCGAACCGCGCGCTCGGCATGGTCGTCGCCGGCGACGAGAGCCGCGTGTTTCTCGGCTTCGGCCACACCAACTCGCCGCGCAGCTTCGGCCACATGGGCGCCGGCGGGCAGGTCGCGTGGGCGGACCCCGAGACCGGAATCTCGTTCGTCTACCTCACGAACGGCTGCGACCGCCATCCCCTTCGCCAGGGCCGCCGCGGTGTCGGCCTCTCGAGCCGCGCCGCCGCCTGCCTGCTCGGCGGCTGAGCGGCGGAGCCGCCGCGCCGCGGGGCGCCAGCGCGCGTGCGGGCTTCGCGCGATCAGCCGATCGGCGCGACGGCCGACGCGGTGAGGTGACGTGCTTCGGCGATGAGATCGCGTCCGAGCGTCCGGGCGCCAACCGAGCTCGCGAGCCGGTGAGCCCCCCCGAGAAGAGCGAGCGGGGCGCACGCCGCGAGCGCGCGCAGCTCGGCGCTGCCGCGATCCTCGGGCGCCATCCCGTCCGCGAGGGCGACCACGGCGAGGCGCGGACCGAGCAGGCGGGCCGCGTCGATCATCGCGTCGAACGACACCTCGCAACCGAGATAGCTGATGCGCCAGCCGCGCCGCCGCAGCGCGAGGCCGAAGGCGACGAGGCGCAGCTCGCGCGCGGCGCCCGGGGCCGACGCGAGGAGCGCTCGCGGCCCCTCGCCTTCCGCCCATCCCCGCGCGAGCCGGAACAGCCCGGCCTCGAGGAAGCCGCGTGCGAAGTCGTGCTGGGCCTGCGAAATCTGCCGCCTCTCGAGCCGCCGCTCGAAGACGCGCAGCACCAGCGGAACGAGCTCGGCCGCCACCACGTCGGCGCCGTACCAGCCGACCAGCCCGTCGAGCACGCCGCCCGCTGCGGCCTCGTCGCACGCTTCGAGCGACATCCAGAGGGCATCCGCTGCGGCCACGAGCCCCGTCTTCATGAGGAGCGTCTCTCACCGAGTGCTCGGGATGCGTCCGAGGCTGGAGGGCACGGATCCTACGCCGTGAGCTGCGCGGAGCCCGTCGCGAGCAGGTACACGAGCTCGGCCTGTCGCTGGGTCGCCGTCTTCGCGTAGATGCTCTTGAGATGGAACCGCACCGCACACACCGAGACGCCCAGCTCGCGCGCGGCGTCGGCATGGTTCATTCCGCGTGCGATGAGCGACGTGACCGCCGCTTCGGTCCGCGTGAGGCCGTAGAGCCGGCGCAGGGCCTGCGCCGACAGCTCGGCGCCTCGGTCGGGATCCCGGACGTAGACGAGGGCTTGCGGCTCGTTGAAGAGGGCGCCGGCCACGCGCGCGACCTCGATCTCGAGCGCAGACCGCCCGGCGCTGCGCTCGAGCGTGAGCGCCGGCCCGTCGGCCGGTGCGTCGCCGCACGCGCCGAAGGCCGTCTCCTCGATCGCCCGCCGCAGCCGCGGCGTCTCGGCTCGCGTCGTCGCCCGAAGCCTTCCCTGCTCGATGCAGAGCCCGTCGCGCTCTTCGAGGATGGCCTTTGCGCGGCGGCTGCAGTCGAGGACGAGGCCGCTCGGGTCGACGAGGACGACGCCGACGGGAAGCCGCTCGCCGCGGGCCGCCGCCGCGGCGCTCCGGACCCGGCGGCGCTCGCCATCGCGCTCTAGCGCGAGCGCGCGCGCGAGGTGCGGCGCGATGCAGCGCGCGAGATCGGCCTCGTCTTCGCCGAACGGTTCGCCGTCGCGCGCGCGCAAGAGCTCGACGGTCGACGCGTGGTCGTCCTCGCGGAGCACGGCCACGGCGACTGCGCGCTCGAGGTCGTGGCGGGCGCGCCAGGCCTCGGGCATCTCGCCGAAGGCCGGCTCGCCGATCGGCAGCAGCGTGCACAGCTCCTCCAGCTCGCCGGCCGCCATCTTCTGCTCGGCGCGCATGCGCGCGAGACACGACGCGCTCGGCGCCGCCGCGTGACCCGTGATTTCGGGCGCGAGGCCGACGCACGTCACGACGCCCGGCCGTACCGCGTCGGGCGCTCGGCGCCAGAACAGGACGGCGTCGGCCCGGAACGCCTCGCGCATCGACGCTGCGACGAGCTCCCAGCGATCGGGGTCGATTGCCGCCTCGTAAATGGATCCGATCAGCGACGACACGATCTCGTCAACCCGCACGTTCGACCTCCCCAGGACGATCGCGGGAAGGTGCGGTGTCCGCGCCGGTCGCCCCTTCCCGAGAGCGAATGACGGTGATGCTACTCCCACCCACGCGACGCGTGCCTATCAATCGCGATAGGATTGCGGTCGACACAAAACTGTTTCATCCATTCGAGGGGGATCGCGGCGCTCTCGGATGAGTGAGACGCTCGCGCACAGAGGGTGCGGTCGCGGAGGTTTCCGAGCGTGCGCTCGGAGTGATGCCCGGCTGTGATGAGGGAAAGGCCCGAGTTCCAGAGAGCGACTAGCGCCGCGTCGCCTCTTCGTAGACGCGGTAGGCAGTCTCGTGCATGCCGAGGCTGCGATACGTCCGCTGTGCGCCGTCGTTCTCGCGCTCGACGTAGAGGCGAAGGCCGCGGACGTCGGGCGCCGCCGCGGCGAGGCCGCGGACGTGGTCGTGGAGGCGGCGGTAGTGCCCGCGGCGGCGGTGCTCGGGGGCGACGTAGACGTTCTGGATCCACCAGAACCAGCCGTCTCGCCAGTCGCTCCACTCGGTGGTGAGCATGAGCGCCGCGACCACCTCTCCGGCCTCTTCGACCACGAACGTCCGCCCGCGCGCGGGGTCGGCGAGCAGCGCCGCCACTCCGGCCCGCAGCGTCACCGGGTCGAGGGCGAGCCCCTCGCTCTCCCTCGCCATCGCGAGGTTGAACGCGACGAGCCGCTCCGCATCGGACGGCCTCGCCTCGCGAACGGCCGCCGCGCCGGTCACGGCCGCCGCCGCGCGCGGCGCCGCGCGCGGCGACTCGATCACGATCGGGGCCGCGGTCGCGTACCGATCGAGCGCGTCCTCGTCGAGCGTCACGCCGAGGCCCGGCGCGGACGGAACACGAACGGCGCCGCCGGAGTAGTCGAGCGGCTCGGTCACGAGATCGTCCTCGAGCATCACGTGACCGAAGAGCTCCATCGCGTGGCCGAGCGCTCCGGCGCGCGCCGCGCCGATGTGGACCTGCGCCGCGGACGCGATCCCGAGCGGCTGGTTGTGCAGCACGACGCCCATGCCGAGGCGCGCGGCCTCGTCGATCGCCTGCAGCGCGAGCGTGATTCCGCCCGGCCGCTCCGAGTTGACGCCGAGCACGCGCACGGCGCCGAGGTCGGCGAGCGCGAGAAAGTCCGTGAGCGAGAAGCAGCCCTCGTGCGCCATCAGCGGGACGTCGACCGCGCGCTGCACCTGCGCCATGCCGCGCCAGTCGGCTGCGGCGACGGGCTGCTCTGCGCAGTCGATACCGAACGGAGCGATCGCGCGGATCGCGGCGATGGCCTGCGCCGGCGAGTACGCCTGGTTGTAGTCGGCGCGCAAGCGAACGCCCTCGCCGAGCGCCTCGCGAACGCGCGCGACGATGTCGCGGTCGGCCTCGGCGCCGCGGCCGAGCTTGAGGCGAAAGGTCCGCGTCCCGCCCTTGTGGAACGCGAGCGCGAGCGAGACCATCGACCCGGGATCCATCAGCGGAACGAGCGCCGCGAGCGGGAGCGACTCGGCGCGGCCGCCCATCATCTCGCACGCGGGCCGCCGAGCGATTCGCCCCGCGAGATCCCAGCAAGCCATGTCGAGCAGGCCCTTCGCGACCTCGCTGCGCGCGACGTTCGCGTCCATTCGCGCGCGAAGCGCGAGGGCGTCGAACGGGCTCGCTCCGAGGACGTAGCGCGCGAGGCCGCCGCCTACGGCGTCGATCACCTGCGCCGGCGAGACGCCCGTCTCGGGCAGCCAGACGAAGGCCTCGCCCACACCCTGGCTTCCGTCCTCGGCGGTCATGCGCGCGATCACGAAATCGCCCCCCAGCCACGGCTCCTCGGCGGCGATCGCCATGCCGAGGCCGCCCTCCGAGGCCGCCATGGTCTCACGGACCTCGGCGCGGAAGGGAACGTGGACGGGGAAGAGCTCGATCCGCTCGATCGCAGGTGTGTCGGGCATGGCCGCCGGAGGGTAACGCCCGGGCCGCGGGCGCGGGATGGTAGGATGCACGGCCCCTGCCGAGAGAAGGGCCTTCGCGTGTTCCAGGGCGGAAACCATCCCGAGTTCGTGACCCGGCCGTGCGAGCGGCCGATGACCGTGCGCGACCTGCTCACGCACACCTCGGGCCTCACCTACGGCTTCATGGAGCAGACGAACGTCGACGCCGCGTCTCGCAGGCACGGCATCGGGACGTTCGGCAAGACCTTCGGAGGCGACCTCGCGGCGCTCGCCGAGGCGCTCGCCACCCTGCCCCTCGAGTTCTCACCGGGAACCGCGTGGCACTACGCCGTGTCGACGGACGTGTGCGGGATGCAGGACACGGGGTTCTTCGTGCCGGAGGAGAAGCTCCCGCGCTTTGCGGCCTGCTACATGCGTGGCCCGGGAAAGAAGACCGTGCTGATGGACGATCCCCGGAAGAGCCACACCCTGCGGCCGCCGCGCCTGCTGCAGGGCGGCGGAGGCCTCGTCTCGACCGCCGCGGACTACCTGCGCTTCACCCGCATGCTGCTCGGCGGCGGCACGCTCGATGGCGCGCGCATCGCCTCTCGCAAGACGCTCGAGCCGATGACGCGCAACCATCTGCCGGGCGGGCGCGATCTCACCGAGACGTCGGTCGGCATGTTCGCGGAGACCGCGATGCGCGGAACCGGCTTCGGCCTCGGGTTCTCGGTGAACCTCGATCCGGTCGCGCCGGGAAGCGTCGGATCGGCGGGCGAGTTCGCGTGGGGCGGCGCCGCGAGCACGATCTTCTGGGTCGACCCGGCCGAGGACCTGATCGTCGTCTTCCTCACGCAGCTCTTTCCGTCGCGAACCTTCAACTTCCGCGGACAGCTCGAGGCCATCGTCTACGGCGCGATCGACGACTGAAGCCGCGGGCGCGGCGTGCCGAACCGCCTCAGCGGCGACGAGGAGGGACAGGGGTCCGTGGCGCAGGCCGAAGAGCGCGATCTCGCGCGACTCATGGACCGCGACCATCTGCCCGCCCTCGACGGCGTGCGGGCGGTGGCGGTGCTGCTGGTGATGTTCTCGCACTCGCCCCTCGGCCGCGCGCCGGGAGACCTCGGTGTGAGCGCCTTCTTCGTCCTGAGCGGCTTCCTGATCACGTGGCTGCTCCTGCGAGAGCGCGCCGACACGGGCTCGATCTCGCTGCGGCGCTTCTACGCGCGGCGCACGCTGCGGATCTTCCCGGCCTATTACGTGTTCCTCCTGGTGTCGCTCGTCGCCGACACCCTGCTCGGAACGCCGTGGACGCTCGGCCTCGCAGCGGCGGCGTTCCTCTACGCCATGAACTACTACAACGCGCTGCTCGGGCATCCGAGCACGTCGCTCGCGCACTGCTGGTCGCTCGCGGTCGAGGAGCAGTTCTACCTGCTCTGGCCGTGGCTGTTCCGCGCGCTGGCTCCGCGCGGGCCGGGAACGCTCGCGAAGTGGCTCGCCGGGCTCACGGTCGGCGTCATGACCTGGCGCTGCGTGCTCTATCTCGGCTTCGGCGTACCCGAGGCGTACGCGTACAACGCCTTCGACACCCGCTTCGACAACCTCGCCATCGGCTGCCTGCTCGCGGTCGGGCTCGGCGACGCGCGCGTCCGTCGCGTCGCGTCGCGCCTCGCGGCGTCGCAGCTCCTTCCCCTCGCGACGCTCGCGCTGCTCTGGATCTCGCGCGAGCGCATCTCGAACGCGTGGCATCACGGGCCGGGCTTCACGGTCGACGCCTGCCTGCTCGCCGTGCTGCTCGCGCAGCTCGTTCAGCTCACGCACACGCCGCTCTGGAGCTGGCTCGAGCACCCTGCCGTACGCTACGTGGGGCGCATCTCGTACCCGATGTACCTGTGGCACGCGTGGGGGCTCTCGGCGGGCCGACACGCGACGCCGCTGCCTCCGGCCGTGCGCTTCGCGCTCGGCGTCGCGATCACCGTCGCCTTCGCGAGCGCGTCGTACGCGTTCGTCGAGAAGCCGTTCCTGCGGCTCAAGCGCCGCTACGAGCTCCATCGCCCGGGCGCGTGATGCCTCGCCGGGCCTCGAAGCGATCGAACGGCGCGCTCGCCGCTCCCCCGGGAAGACACAGGCACGCGCCGAGGACGCCGAGCGCAGCGCCGAACAGGACGTCGCTCGGAAAGTGCGCCGACGAGAAGACGCGCTGCAGGCCCGAGACCGCCGCGAGAACGAAGAAGAACGTCCGCCCGGCCGGGTAGCGCCACGAGAGCATCGCCGCGAGCGCAAAGCCCGTCGCGGCGTGCGCCGAGGGGAACCCCTCCTGCGTGCTCGGAAGCCGGCCGAGCGGCAGCCAGCCGCTGAAGCTGTCGAGGATCCGGCCGTGGAGGTCGAACGCACGCGGCCGCGTGCGCACGACGAGCAGCTTGAGGCAGTTCGCCAGCAGGCCGCCGAGAACCGTTCCGGCGACGAGGCGCGGCATTCGCACGCGGTTCGCGCGATCGAGGACGAAGACCGCGATCAGGATCACGGTCGCTCCGACCCCGTGCGCGAAGGCCTCCGAGAGGCGGATCGCCTTCTCGACCGACCCGGGAAGGTTCCCTCCGGTCGCAAAGCGCACGGCCGGCAGGTCGAGCGGCAGGATCAGCACGGCGGCGGCGGCGAGCGCGAGCGGTGTCAGCCACGGCGAGCGGCCGCGAAGCGCGGCGGCGGGCGCCGGTGCGGAGACGGCAGTCATGCGGGCCCCACGAGTCGGGCGAGGCTACCGGGAGGGCCGCACGCGCGCCAGCGTCCGACTCCGCCGCACCCCTTGCCCCGGCGGCCGCGTGGCCGCAGGGTTTGCGCATGGCACCGAGCGCGTACGTCCACGACGCGACCGACGCGACGTTCGAGCGCGAGGCGATCGAGCGTTCACGAACGGCGCCGGTCGTCGTCGACTTCTGGGCGCCGTGGTGCGCACCGTGCAGGAGCCTCGGCCCCGTGCTCGAGCGCCTCGCCGAGGAGCACGCGGGCGCTTTCGAGCTCGTGAAGGTGAACGTCGACGAGAACCCGGCCGTCGCGAGCGCCTTCGCCGTACGCAGCATCCCGAGGGTGGTCGCGCTCCGCGACGGCCAGGCGGTCTCGCAGTTCGAAGGTGCGCTGCCCGAGGCGTCGGTGCGGCGATTTCTCGAGACGCTGCTGCCGACGCGCGCCGACGCGCTCACCGCGGAGGGCCAGCGCCTCGCCGAGGCCGGGCATCAGAACGCCGCCGAGGACCGCTATAGCGAAGCGCTCGCCCTCGACGCGCGACATCCCGGAGCGCTCGTCGGCCTCGCCGGCGTGCTCGGCGAACGCGACGAGACGGCGGCCGCCCTCGAGCTGCTGGAGCGCGTCGGGCCCGGGCGTCCCGAATCGGAAGCGGCGGAGCGGCTCGCCGCCGCGCTGCGCACGCGCGGCGCAGTGGCGCACTTCGATGAGGCCGGCCTGCGCGCGCGCCTCGCCGCGCAGGAGGGCGACCT
>JAYRMX010000195.1:0-18462 GCA_041912475.1 Myxococcota bacterium | reverse complement strand
CGCAGCGCGCGGAGCGCGCGAAGGGCGCTGCCGGCCGCGAAGCGGCCGTGCGCCTCGGGTGGGAGAGCTTCGCGTGAGCGAAGGCGGGCGCGCAGCGCGCAGCGGCTACGCGAGATCGAGAAAGTCGAGCAGGGCCCTGCGGACCTCGTCCTGGATCGCTTCCGGCAGGACTCCGAGGTCCTCGCGGAACAGGCGGTTGTCCCACGCGAGGATCTGATCGACCAGCACGTCGCTGTCTCGTTCCAGGCGGCAGACCCCGGCAGGCAGCCGGACGCGAAGCGGGAATGCGTCGCCGCTTGCGACGCGGGTCGTGATCGGAAGGATCACGGTGCTCGGGAGTCCGGCCTGCGCGAGCTCCGTCGGCTGGATCGCGAGACAGGGGCGCTGCCTGCCCGGCTTCGTCCCGACGCGGGGCTCGAGGTCGACGACGTAGACGTGCCACCGAAGCGGCACGACGCCGGCCGCGCGGCTCACCGCAGGCGGCCAAGGCGGCTGTGCGGCCGGAAGTCGCGCAGCGCGGCGCGGCTCTCTCCGATCGCGATGCGTGCCGCGCGGCGCCAGCGCTGCACTCTCTCGGCGCGGTCGGCGTCGCGCTCGAGCAGCTCGAGCGCAGTCCGGACGACCTCGATCTTGGTGCGAGCGCGCAGGCGCCTCTTCAGCGCTTCGATGCGCTGCGCGTCGTGATCCTGCAGCATGAGCGGCCTTCCCATGGGACCTCCGGGGCAATACTTTCAAATATACTCGCGAATGTACTCACCAACGAGGCCGATGGCTCCGGATCGCACCGCAGCGCCGGCGCGAGCATCGTCGTGCCCCGCGACGGACGCGCAGCGGCGGTGCGCAGCAGGCGCGCTACCCACTCCCACGATGCCGCGCGCGATCGTCGTCGAGAGGACCGGGGGGCCGGAGGTGCTGCGGGTCGCGGAGCGCGACCCGGGCGCGCCGGGGGCGGGGCAGGCGCGCGTTCGCGTCGCGGCGGCGGGCGTCAATTTCGTCGACGTCTACTTTCGAACGGGGCTGTATCCGCGGCCGCTGCCGTTCGTCGCGGGGCTCGAAGGGGCGGGGCGCGTCGAGGCGGTCGGCGAAGGCGTTGCGGGCCTCGCGGCCGGCGACCGCGTGGCGTGGGCGTCGGCGCCGGGGTCGTACGCCGACGTCGTGGTCGCTCCCGCCGCGCAGCTCGTCCGCGTTCCGGACGGCGTCGATCTCGAGACGGCCGCCGCCGCGATGCTGCAGGGGATGACTGCACACTACCTGGTGTTTGCGCTGCGCGATCCGCGGCCGGGAGACTGGGCGCTCGTTCACGCGGCGTCCGGCGGGACGGGCCTGCTGCTGGTTCAGCTCCTGTGCCGGGCCGGCGTTCGCGTCATCGGGACGTGCTCGACCGATGCGAAGGCCGCGCTCGTTCTCGAGGCGGGCGCCGAGCGCGCGGTCCGTTACGACCGCGAGGACTTCGTCGCCGCGGCGCGCGAAGCCACCGGCGGCCGCGGCGTCGACGTGGTCTACGACGGCGTCGGCGCGGCGACGTTCGACGGCAGCCTCGCCTCGCTGCGCCCGCGCGGGCTGCTCGCGCTCTTCGGCCAGGCGAGCGGGCCCGTGCCGCCGTTCGACCTCCAGCGCCTCAACGCCGGCGGCTCGCTCGGGGTGACGAGGCCGTCGCGCGCGCACTTCGTCGCGACGCGCGAAGAGCACGAGCTGCGCGCGCAGGGCCTGCTCGGCGCGGTCGCCGCCGGCGAGCTTCGTGTTCGCATCGGCGCACGCTTCGCGCTCGCCGATGCCGGAGAGGCGCAGCGCGCGCTCGAGAGCCGGGCGACCACGGGAAAGGTGATCCTCGTTCCATAGACGGGCCGTGCGCGCCGCGGGCGCGGCGCCTCGGGCCGTCGTTGCCGCAGGCCCGCGCTACCGCCGCGTCAGCGCCTGCAGGTCGACGTGCAGCCGTCCGGCGTCGGCGAGCGCCTTGTGCCGGGCCTGCAGCCAGTCGCTCTCCATCCGCCGGCGCTCCTCCTCGAGCAGGCGCTCGCGGACCGCGGGGAGCTCCTTCGCGATCTCGTCCTCGCTCGGCTCGATGCGGCGCAGGAGCTGGACGAGGACGAGCTTGTCCCCCACCTCGAACACGCGATCCGAGCCCGGCTTCTCGGGCGTGAGCTGGAAGGCCGCGGCGACGACGTCGGGCGCGGCGCCGAGGCCGGGGACGAAGCCGTCGGGCCGGCGCTCGATCGGCGCCGTTCGCTCGATCGTGAGCGCATCGGCGCGCGCGGCCTGCTCGAGCGTCTGCCCCTCGCGCACCTTCTTCGCGAGCGCGTCGGCCCGCTCGCGCGCGGCCTGCTTCGCCGCATCGCTCGCGATCAGCTCCTTCGCGATCTCGCGCTTCGCGTCGTCGTAGCTCCGGCTCTCGGCCGGCTTCTTCTCCTCGACCTCGATCACGTGGAAGCCGAAGTCGGTCTTCACGACGTCCGAGATCGCGCCGGGCTGCATCACGAACGCGACCTCTTCGAAGGGCTTCACCATCTGCCCGCGCTGGAAGAAGCCGAGGTCGCCGCCGCTCTCCTTCGAGCCGGGATCTTCGCTCGCCTCGCGAGCGACCTTCGCGAAATCCTCGCCGCCCTCGACGCGCTTGCGGAGCGCGACGGCGCGCTCCCGCGCCGCGTTCACCTGCTCCTCGCTCGCGTCGCGCGGGACGCGAACCAGGATGTGGCGCGCCCGCACCTTCTCGGGTGCATTGAACCGGTCGGGGTGGCCGTCGTAGAAGTCCTTGACGCGCGGCTCGTCCTTCGCGAGCAGGGCATCGGCCTGCTCGTCGGTGACGAGGGCGTCGGTGCCGGCCTTCGCGCCGTCGATCGCGACGTACGCGAGCTCGACCTTCTGCTTTCTGCGGCGCAGCGCATCGCGCGCCTCGGCGTCCGAGACGGCGGCCGTCTCGGAGATCAGCCGCAGCACCTTCTGCGCGAGGAGCTGCTGGCGGATCGCGTCGAGGAAGCGCCGCTCGGTGCCGTACTCGTACTGGATGTAGTCCTTCACGGCCTCGGGACGGAAGCGCCCCTGCTCGTCCTTGAAGGCGGGGATCTGCTTCACGACCTCGACGATCTCGTCGTCGCCGACGCGCAGGCCGAGCCGCTCGGCTTCGCGCGCGAGGATCCCTCCCTGAACCAGCGCGTTGGCCGCCATGAGGTCGAGCTGCGACGAGAGCGCCTTCGGATCGAAGGAGTCGCCGAGCATTCGCTTGGCCTCGGCTTCCTGCTGGCTTCGCACGCGCAGCAGATCGCGCGAGCCGAAGCGGTGCCCGTCGACCTCGACGATCGTGTCGCCCCCGGCGCCGCCGCGCCGGAACAGCGGCCCGCCGACGCCGACGAAGGCGACGAAGACCCCTCCCACGACCAGGATCACGAAGCCCATGATCCAGCGCTGGCCCTGTCGCAGGACCTTCAGCATGCGTCGTCGCCCCCCGAAGCCTGCTCCGCCGGCCCGCGCGATCCGCAGCGCGCGCGGCGGGCGGCGCGAAGCCGGCCAGCGTACGCAGCGCTCCCGCGGCGGGCAAGGCGGCGCATTTCGCGGCCGGGCCGCCTTGAACGCGCCGGGGGCGGCTGGTACGATCCGCAAGAGCTCCGCTCCCATCGAAAAGGCCCTTGAAAATCGAGAGCTTGGACGGCGCCATGCGGTCGCCGTGCGTCCGGATGAAACGGCGTCCCGGAGGTCTTCGATGATCCTCGATCCGATCCTCGGCTGGTTCTCGAGCGATCTCGCCATCGACCTCGGCACCGCCAACACGCTCGTCTACGCGCGCGGCCGGGGCATCGTCGTCTCGGAGCCGAGCGTCGTCGCGGTCGTGAAGGACGGGCGCGGCCCCGACAAGGTGCGCGCGGTGGGCCGCGAGGCGAAGGAGATGCTCGGGCGCACCCCCGGCAACATCATCGCCATCCGCCCGATGCGCGACGGCGTGATCGCCGACTTCGAGATCACGGAGGCGATGCTCCGCTACTTCATCGCGCGCGTTCACAACCGCTCGCGCCTCGTGCGGCCGCGGATCGTGGTGGCCGTGCCGTCCGGGATCACGGAGGTCGAGAAGCGAGCGGTGCGCGAGTCGGCGATGTCGGCGGGCGCCCGCGAGGTGTATCTGATCGAGGAGCCGATGGCGGCCGCGATCGGCGCCGGCCTTCCCGTGACCGAGCCTTCCGGCAACATGATCGTCGACATCGGCGGCGGGACGACCGAGGTCGCCGTCATCTCGCTCTCCGGCATCGTCTATTCGAACTCGACGCGCGTGGGCGGCGACAAGATGGACGAGGCGATCATCAACTACGTCAAGCGCAAGTACAACCTGCTCATCGGCGAGCGGACGGCCGAGATCGTCAAGATGAACATCGGCACCGCGTATCCCACCGAAGAGATCCGGAGCATGGAGATCAAGGGCCGGGATCTCGTGGGCGGGGTGCCCAAGACGCTCGAGATCAAGTCCGACGAGGTGCGCGAGGCGCTGATGGAGCCGGTCACCGCCGTCGTCGAGGCCGTGAAGATCGCGCTCGAGCGCACCGACCCCGAGCTCGCGGCCGACATCGTCGACAAGGGCATCGTGATGACGGGCGGCGGCGCGCTGCTCGCCAACCTCGACATCCTGCTGCGCGAGGAGACGGGGCTCCCGGTGATGGTCGCCGAGGACGCGCTCACGGCCGTGGCCCTCGGCACGGGGCGCACGCTCGACGAGCTAAGGCTCCTTCGTGAAGTGACGATCCGTTCGTAAGACGCCCACCCCCTTCGGCCGCACGCGGCGCGGAGGCCATGCGCGAGCTTCTCCACCGTCTGCGCCTTCCATTGCTCTTCGCCGGGCTGGCCGTCCTCGCGGCGATCTCGCTCTTCGCGGATCAGCGGGCGCTGCAGGCCGGCGGGCGCGACCTGTCGTGGTTCTCGGGCGGCCTGCTCGAGGTGGCGGCCCCCGTCGAGCGCGTGCTCACGGCGCCGCTCGTGCTGGTCCGCGACGCCTACCGGCGCTACGTCGACCTGATGGGCGTCCGCGACGAGAACGCGGCCCTTCGCGCGCGCGTCGCCTCCCTCGAGCAGGAGGGTCTCGAGCTTCGCGAGGCCCTCGTCGCGAGCGGAGCGCTCGAGCAGGTGGCCGCGCTGCGCGAGCAGCTCGAGCTTCCGATGCTCGCGACGGAGGTGGTGGGGCAGGACGTCTCGCCCTGGTTTCGCAGCATCGTGCTCGATCGCGGTCGCTCGCATGGCCTGCGATCGGGGATGCCGATCGTCACCGAGCGCGGAGTCGTCGGCCTCGTGACCGCGACGACGCCGCACGCCGCCCGCGCGATGCTCATTCTCGACCGGCAGAGTGCGGTCGACGGCCTGGTGCAGCGAAGCCGCGCCCGCGGAATCGTCCGCGGAACCGGGGGAGGCGAGCTCGAGCTCGAGTTCACGGGGCCGCCGGAGGACGTGCAGGTCGGAGATCTCGTGATCACGTCCGGGTACGGCGGGGTGTACCCGAAGGGGGTCCGGATCGGAGAGGTGATCTCGGTCGCGAGGGACGCTCCGTACGTCGTGCGCCGGGCGCGCGTTCGGCCGGCCGCCGGATTCGAGCGGCTCGAACGCGTGTTCGCGGTGCTGTGGAGGAGCCCGACGCTCGAGCTGCTGTCGGGCGACGAGACGCCGGCCGTGAGCGCCGCGCCGCGCGCCGACGCGAAGGCCGCGCCGTGAAGTCCGCGCTCGCGCTCGTCGCGATCGGCGTGCTCGCCATGCTGGCCGAGGGTGCGATGACGCTCGCGGTCCCGGACGCGCTGCTCCCGAACGTCGCGCTCGTCGTGAGCGCCGCCGCCGCGCTCTTCCTCGGCGGCGCCTCCGCGCTGCTCGTCGTCGCCGCGCTCGGCTTCGCGTCCGATCTGCTCGCCGGCGCGCCGCTCGGCCTCGGCGTGCTGTCGCTCCTCGTGCCGTTCGCCGTGACGCGCATCGCGAACGGATCGCTCGAGCTCCGCCACGGCGCGTCCGAAGCCGCGCTCGTCGCGCTGCTCACCCCCGTCGCCGCCCTCGTGATGGCGGCGCTCCTGCGGCAGGGCGGCCCGGCGGCGTGGCCCGGCCTGTCGACGTGGATCGGCCTCGCGCTGCAGGCGGGCGTGAACGCCCTCGTCGCGCCGGCGGCGTGCCGTCTCGCCGAGACCGTCGCGTCCGCAGCCGGAGAGCTCGATCCGACACGACGCGGTGTCGCGTACGTCGGCGCGGCGCCCTGGGCCGCGAGCCGGCGCTGAAGGGAGGGGCAGGCGCCGTGCGAGAGCGCGTCACCGCCGGCAAGGAGGTCGTGGTCGAAGGGCGCCTGTGGCTGCTCGGCCTGCTGATCTTCGGCGTCTTCGCGGTCTTCGTCGCGCGCCTCGCACAGCTCCAGATCGTCGAAGGCGCCGAGCTGCGCATGCGGTCCGAGCAGAACTCGATCCGCACGGTGCGCCTCGATGCGCCCCGCGGCCGCATCCTCGATCGCGAGGGCCGCGTTCTCGCGAGCACGCGGCCGGCGTTCGATCTCGAGGTGATGCCGAGCGAGGTGCGCGGCTCGGAACGGACCTACCTCGCGCTCGGCCAGCTCCTCGAGGTCGACACGTCGGGGCTGCGCGGCCGCGTCGAGCGGCGGCGCGGCCGCGAGCGCTTCCAGCCGCTGCTGGTGCAGGCCGACCTCGCGTACGAGAGCCTCGCCCGAATCGAGACGCACCGGTACGCGCTTCCCGGCGTGATCACCGAGGTGCGGCCGCGCCGCGAGTACACCGGCGGCGATCTGCTGGCGCACCTTCTCGGGACGCTCGGCGAGGTGCGGGCCGACCAGCTCGAACGCCCCGACTTCCAGGACTACCGGCAGGGAGAGGTGATCGGCCAGACCGGGCTCGAGGCCACGCTCGAGCCGGAGCTCCGCGGCTCGGCCGGCGGCCGGAACGTGATCGTCGACGTCGCGGGCCGCGAGATGGAGCGCCTCGACGAGGTCGATCCCGTCCCCGGGTCGGACGTGACGCTCACCGTCGATCTCGACCTGCAGCGCACGGCGGCCGAGGCGTTCGCGTCCGAGAGCCCCGACGAGCCCGCCCACGACGGCGCGCTCGTGGCGCTCGATCCGCGCAGCGGAGACGTGCTGGCGATGGTTTCGCGTCCGGCCTTCGATCCGAACGCCTTCTCGGGCGGCGTCGACGCCGAAACGTGGCGGTCGCTCACGCGCGACCCGGGCAAGCCGCTCCAGAACCGCGTCGTCGCCGGGCAGTACCCGCCCGGGTCGACGTACAAGGCCTTTCTCGCGGCGGCGGGGCTCGAGAGCGGGCTCATCACGCCGACGAGCCGCGTCGTGTGCCCCGGGTCGTTCTGGTACGGCAATCGCAGCTTCAAGTGCTGGAAGAAGGAAGGCCACGGCGCAGTCGATCTGCACACCTCGCTCGTTCGCTCGTGCGACGTCTACTACTACCAGCTCGGCGTGCGGCTCGGGGTCGACCGCATCGCGAGCTTCTCGAAGGCGTTCAACCTCGGAAGGCTCACGGGCATCGGGCTCTCGGACGAGAAGCCCGGCCTCGTCCCGAGCAGCGAGTGGAAGCTGCGGCGCTTCAAGACGCCGTGGTACTCGGGCGAGACCGTCTCGATCTCGATCGGGCAGGGCTACGACCTCGTCACACCGCTGCAGCTCGCCGTCGCGTACGCCGCGATCGCGAACGGAGGGACGCTCTACGAGCCGCGCCTCGTCCTGCGCAGGCGGCGCCCCGAGGTGGGGATCGAGGAGACGAAGCCGCGCGTCACCGGAACGGTGCCGGTCAAGCCCGAGAACCTCGCGCTCATCCGAAAGGCGCTCAACGGCGTCGTCGAGCAGCCCGGAGGCACGGGGAGCAAGGCGCGGGTGCCCGGCGTATCGGTCGCCGGCAAGACGGGGACTGCGCAGGTCGTGCGCCTCGAGCACTTCGAAGGCGTGAAGGAGAGCAAGATCCCGCGCCAGTACCGCGACCATGCGTGGTTCGTCTCGTTCGCTCCCGCCGACGACCCGGAGATCGTCGTCGCCGTCCTCGCGGAGCACGGCGGGCACGGCGGCTCGGCGGCGGCGCCGCTCGCGCAGAAGGTGCTGGCGAAGTACTTCGAGAAGAAGGGCGTCGTGCCGCCGCCCAAGCCCTTCGTCACCGGACACACGCCGCGCGAAGAAGACGAGGATCCGGTGATCGACGACGCTCCGGCCGAGCCGGGAGCGGCGGCGCCCGACGAGGCGGCGCCCGAAGCCGGCGGCGGAGGCAGCGATGCCGCGGACTAACCGCCGGCTGCTGCAGAACCTCGACTGGACGCTGCTGCTGCTCACCGGCGGCCTCGTCGCGATGGGGATCGTGAACCTCGTCTCCGCGACGCACGGCACGACGTCGGGCGATCTGTCGCCGGAGGTGCAGCGCCAGCTCGTCTCCGTGGGGCTCGGCGCGATCGGGCTCGTCGTCGCGCTGGTCGTCGACTACCGGCGCCTCGAGCGGCTCGCGATCCCGCTCTACTTCGCGACGAACCTCGTGCTCGCGTCGACGCTCGTGCTGGCGCCGATGACGCGCGGCAACAGCTCGTGGCTCACCTTCGGCCCGGTCCGCCTGCAGCCGTCGGAGTTCGCGAAGATCGGGCTCGTCCTCGCGCTCGCGTGGACGTTCCATCGCCATCCTCCGCAGGAGGTCCGGCGGCTGCGCGATCTGTGGCGGCCGGGACTCGTGATTGCGCTGCCGGTCGGTCTCATCGTCCTGCAGAAAGACATGGGCGTCGCGCTCCTCACGCTCCTCGTCGGCGCGACCTATCTGCCGTTCGTCCGCGTGCCGTGGCGCGCGTGGGCGGCGGTCGGCCTCGCCGGCGCCGGCGGGCTCGTGGGCCTGTGGTCCTTCGTGCTCGCCGAGTATCAGCGCAAGCGCATCCTCGACTTCATCGAGCCCGGCCGCGATCCGCTGGCCTCCGGCTATCAGGCGATCCAGTCGAAGATCGCGATCGGGTCGGGCGGTCTGCTCGGCAAGGGGTACCTCGCGGGCACGCAGACGCAGCTTCGCTTCCTTCCCACGCAGCACACCGACTTCATCTTCTCGGTGCTCGCCGAGGAGTGGGGCTTCGCGGGCAGCGCGCTCGTCCTCGGCCTGTACGCGGCGCTGCTGTTCTGGGGCATCGTGATCGCGCGGCGCTCGAAGGACGGCTTCGGCGCGATGCTGGCGATCGGCGTCGTGGGCGCGCTGTTCTGGCCGGCGGCGATCAACATCGCGATGGTGCTCGGCCTCGCGCCGGTGATCGGCGTCACCTTCCCGCTGTTCTCGTACGGGGGCTCGTCGCTGATCGCGAGCCTGGTGTGCATCGGGCTCCTGCTCAACGTCTCGATGCGCCGGTTCATGTTCTAGGCTCACGGGATGCCGAGCCGTCTTCCCGCACGCCCTCGCCCCCGCGCCGGCGCGTTCTTCGACATGGACAAGACGCTGATCGCGGAGAACTCGGGCACGCTCTACATGAAGTACCGCTACCAGCGCGGCGAGATCTCGGGCTGGGACATGGCCGCCGGCCTCGGCGCCTACCTGCGCTACAAGGCGGGCCTGCTCGACATCCGCGCGTGGACGCGGAGCATGATGGTCCAGTTCAAGGGGCAGTCCGAGCGAACGCTCACGCGCGAGGCCAACCGCTGGTTCCGCGAGATGGTCGAGCCGACGGTCTATCCCGAAGCCGAGCAGCTCGTGAAGGATCACCAGGCCGCCGGGCACGTCGTCGCGATCGTCTCGGGTGCGACCAAGTTCGTGGTGCGGCCGCTCGCCGAGCGGCTCGGCATCCGCCACTACCTCTACACGCGCCTCGAGGTGGAGCAGGGCCGCTTCACCGGGCGCGTGATCGAGCCGATCTGCTTCGAGGAAGGGAAGATCTACTGGCTCCAGCAGTTCATCGAGGAGCAGGGAATCGATCTCGCGAAGAGCTGGTTCTACACCGACTCGATCACCGACGTTCCGCTCCTCGACCTCGTCGGGCACCCGGTCGTGACGAACCCGGACCCGTTCCTGTACCGCGCCGCCGTTCGGCGCTGCTGGCCCGTTCGCTTCTTCGAGCCGCCGGCGAGGCGCGCCGCGCCCGTGCAAGGGGACGACGCGGATCCCGGAGCGCACGACGCCTGATCGGCGCTCGGGGGCCGCCTCAGGAGAGGAGGCCGTCGAACATCTGCTCGAAGAAGGCCTTGGGCCGCGCGCCCTGCGCCTGCTGGACGACGACGCCGTTCTTGAAGGCGAGCAGCGTCGGGATCGCGCGAACGCCGTACTTCGTCATCGTCTGCGGGTTTTCGTCGACGTTCACCTTGACGACCTTGATCTTGCCGTCGTAGCGGAGCGCGAGCTCCTCGAGGACGGGCTTGATCTGCCGGCACGGCGCGCACCACTCGGCCCAGAAATCGACGACGGCCGGGATCGACGACTTCAGGACCTCGTCGTCGAAGTTGCGATCCGTGACGTCCAGCATCTTGCCCATGGCGTGCTCGCTCCTTCGCTGCGGCCGCGGCAGGCGGCCGCCCATGGCAGCGATCCTAGCAGGATCGCGCGGCCGGCCGCCGTCGCGTTGCAGCGCTCACGGGTGCTGGGTAGACTCGCGCGCGGCGGCATATCCTTCCGGTTTTTCAGCGGTTTCGCGAGATTCCGGGCCGCTTCGGGGGAGCCGTGAGCCGAGGCCGTGACCGATCGCTCGACGCTGCCGCGCGCGTGCGCGCGCTGCTCGAAGCGAGCGCGGACGTGAAGCGTGCGCTCGCCGCGGAGGGCGCCGCCGCGATCGCGGCCGCGGCCGCGATCGTCGCCGAGAGCTTCCGCGCCGGCGGCAAGCTGCTGCTGTTCGGAAACGGCGGCTCGGCCGCCGACGCGCAGCACATCGCCGCCGAGCTCACGGGTCGTTTCCGCGGCGAGCGCGAGGCGCTTCCGGCGATCGCACTCGCCGCCAACTCGTCCGACGTGACGGCGCTCGGAAACGACTACGGCTTCGACCGCGTGTTCGCGCGGCTCGTGTGCGCTCACGGCCGGAGCGGCGACGTCGCGCTCGCGATCTCGACGTCCGGCAACTCGCCCAACGTGCTCGAAGCCGTCCGCGAGGCGCGCAGCCGGGGGATGCGGACCGTCGGCCTCACGGGCCGGCGGGGCGGGAAGCTCGCTCCGGCCGTCGACGTGGCGATCGTGGTGCCGTCGGACGACACGCAGCGCATTCAGGAGGCCCACATCGCCGTGGGCCACGTCCTGTGCGAGCTCGTCGAGGAGGAGCTCTTCGCGGCGCGCGGCTGAGCGAAGAGGAGGAACCCCGTGAAAGGCCGCATCGTGCTGCGGGAGGGCGATCTCACCGCGGAGCGCGCCGACGCGATCGTGAACGCCGCGAACAGCGCGCTCGTGCTCGGTGCGGGCGTCGCGGGCGCGATCGCGGCGCGCGGCGGGCCCGAGATCCAGGCCGCGTGTGATCGCCATGGCGCGATCGCCGTGGGCGATGCCGCGATCACCGGCGCGGGCCGGCTCGCCGCACGCTACGTGATCCACGCCGCGAGCATGCCGCCCGGCGGGCAGGCCAGCGAGGAGAGCGTGCGGAGCTCGTTCCGCCGCTCGCTCGACCTCGCGCGCGAGCACGGCTGCCGCACTCTCGCGGCGCCGGCGATCGGCGCGGGCATCGCCGGATTTGCTCTGCAGCGCTGCGCCGAGGTGCTGATCGAGGAGGCGCGCGCGCATCTCGCCGGCGAGACCTGCCTCGAGGAGATCCGCTTCGTGCTCTTCGGCGAGCCCGCGTACCGGATCTTCGAACAGGTGAACGACGCCGCGCGGATCGCCGAGCAGATGGCGCGGCTCGCGGAGCGCCGCGGCGGGGCGGGCGCGTGACGACCGACCTGCTGCTCGTGACGGCGGCCCTCTACCTCGCGGCGGGCCTCGCGTCGTGGATCGGCATCGCGCTCGAGTCGCCGCGCGGCCTGCGGGCGGCGGTCTGGATGCTCGCGGCCGGCGCCGCCGTGCATGCGGGCGCATTCGTCGGCCTGCACTTCACGCCGCGGACGCCGCCGCTCACGGATCTCCCGGCGGCGGTGTCGCTCATGGCGCTGATCGCCGTCGTCTTCGTGCTGGGACTGCTGCGCCGCGCGCGGCTCGCCGCGCTCGTCGCCCTCGTCGCGCCCGCGTCGTTCGTCGGAGCCTTCTTCGCGGCGCTCCGGCTGCCGCACTCGGAGGCGGCGCCGCTCGTCGGCTCGGCGTCTTCGTGGCCGCATCTGCACGTGCTGCTCGCCAGCACCGGCCTCGCGCTGCTCGGCGTCGCAGGGGTCGCGGGCTGTCTGTTCCTCGTCGTCGACCGGAGCCTCAAGCGCCACCGCCGCATGCGCCCCCGCTGGCCGTCGCTCGAGGCGCTCGACCGCGTGAACCGCGTGGCGCTCGTGAGCGGCTTCCTGCTGCTCACGCTCGGCGTCGCGACGGGGGTGCTCTGGGTCGAGAGCGAGAGCGGGCGGCCGTGGACGGGGACGGCGCACGAGGCGTGGTCCGCGCTCGCGTGGGCGGTCTACGCCGCGCTCGTCGCCGCCCGCTTCGGCGGTCATCAGCGCGGCCGGCGCGCCGCCGTGTCGGCGATCGCCGGCTTCGCCTTCCTGTTCTTCGCCGTGATCGGCGTGAGCCTGTTCGCATGAGGGTCGTGCTGCTCGGCCTCAGCCACCGGACGGCCCCGCTCGAGGTGCGCGAGCGGTTCGCGGTCGCGGACCCTGCGCCCGTCCTCCAGAAGCTCGTCGCCACCGACGAGATCGACGAGGCCGTGCTCGTCTCGACGTGCAACCGCGTCGAGGTGGTGGCCCTCACGAGGCGGCTCGACGCCGCGCGGCTGCGGCTGCGCTCGCTGTTCCGGCGCGAGCTGGGCGGCGACGACCTGCCCGCCGTGGCCGACGGCCGCCGCCTCGACGACATGCTCTACGAGCTGCACGATGCCGGTGCGATGACGCACGTGCTGCGCGTGGCGTCTTCGATCGACTCGATGGTCGTCGGCGAGCCGCAGATCCTCGGACAGATGAAGGAGGCGTACCGGGCGGCGCGCGAAGCCGGCGCGTGCGGCGCGATCCTCACACGCCTCTTCCACTGCGCCTTCGCGACCGCGAAGCGAGTCCGCCGCGAGACGAAGATCGCCCAGCGCCCGGTCTCGGTCGCACGCGTCGCGGTCGATCTCGCGCGGCAGATCTTCGAAGACCTCGCCGAGAAGTCCGCGCTCCTCGTCGGCGCGGGCGAGATGATCGAGATTGCGCTCGAGGCGCTGCGGCAGGCCGGTCTCTCGTCGATCCGCGTCGCGAATCGCACGCGCGCCCACGCGATGGAGCTCGCCGAACGCTTCGACGCGACCGCGCACGGCCTCGACGAGATTCCCGCGCTGCTCGCGCGATCGGACATGGTGCTCTCGTGCATCGGCGGAGACGCGCCGGTGATCGGCGCGCCGCTCGTGAGTGCCGCACTGCGCGGAAGGGCGAGCCCGCTGTTCCTGATCGACATCGGCGTTCCGCGGAACATCGATCCGGCCGTGAACGACCTCGACGGCGTCTACCTCTACGACCTCGACGACCTCGCCGAGGCGGCGGCGTCGAATGCGGAAGAGCGCAGGCGCGAGACGATCCGCGCCGAGGCGATCGTGCTCGAGGAGCAGCAGCGGTTCGACGGCTGGCTCGCCGCGCTCGGCGCCGTGCCGACGATCCGCGACCTGAAGCGCCGCGCCGAGCAGATCCGCGCGGCGGAGATCGAGAAGGCCGCCGGGAGGCTCGGCCTCGACGAGGCGCAGCGCGAGGGCGTCGAAGCGCTCACGCACGCCATCGTGAACAAGCTGCTGCACGCGCCGGTGTCGCGGCTCCGCGGGCAGTCCGACCGGGAGGAAGGCTTTGCGCGGCTCGAGGTGGCGCGGGCGCTGTTCGGCCTCGACGACCCGCCCGAGGACGGCGACGAGTGACGCGCGTTCGTGTCGCTACACGGGGGAGCGATCTCGCGCTCACGCAGGCGCGCTGGGTCGCCGGGCGCATCGAATCGCGGCTCGGCGTGACCGCCGAGCTCGTCGTCGTGACGACGAGCGGCGACCGCCTCCAGCACGCGAAGCTCGCCGACGTCGGCGGCAAGGGCCTCTTCGTCAAGGAGATCGAGGAGGCCTTGCGAGAGGGGAGGGCCGACGTCGCGGTTCACAGCGCCAAGGACCTTCCGGCGGCGCTCGCTCCCGGGCTCGTGATCGCGGCGGTTCCCGAGCGCGCGGACCCGCGGGACGCGCTGGTCGCGCGCGGGTCGGGGGTGCGCGTGGCGTCGCTGCCGGAGGGCGCTCGCGTGGGGACGGGGAGCGCGCGGCGGGCCGCGCAGCTCCTCGCGCTGCGACCCGATCTCACGATCGTTGCGCTGCGAGGCAACGTTCCGACGCGGCTGCGAAAGCTCGAGACCGAGGGGCTCGACGCCGTGGTCCTCGCGTGCGCCGGGCTCGACCGCCTCGGCCTCGGCGACCGGATCTCGGAGCGGATCGACGTCGAGACGCTGCTGCCCGCGCTCGGTCAGGCGACGCTCGCGATCGAGGCGCGCGCGGGTGAGGCGCTCGCGCGCGATCTCGCCGCGCTCGAAGACGCGAACGCAGCGGCGGCGCTCGTCGCGGAGCGCGCGTTTCTCGCGCGGCTGGAGGGCGACTGCAACGTGCCCCTCGCGGGGCTCGCCGAGCCGGCGGGCGCAGGGCGCATCCGGCTGCGCGGCCTCGTCGCGCTCGAAGACGGGACCGCATTCGCGCGGGGTGAGGCCGACGCGGCGTCGCCCGCCGAGGCCGGAGAGCGCGCGGCGGATCGCGTGCTCGCGGCGGGCGGCGCCGAGATCCTCGAGGCGCTTCGCGCGAAGGCGGCGGCGCGCGTGTCGCGCGACGCATGAGCGGGCGCGGTCGCGTCGTGCTGGTGGGCGCAGGGCCGGGAGACCCGGGTCTTCTCACGCTGCGCGGCGCCGACGCGCTGCGCTCGGCCGATGCCGTCGTCTACGACGCGCTCGCGGCGCCGGAGCTGCTCGCGCTCGCCCCGCCGGGAGCCGAGCGCATCGACGCCGGACGGCGCGGTCACGAGCCCTCCGCCCGCGCCTTCGACGAGACCACCGCGCTGCTCGTGCGGCTCGCGCTCGAGGGCAAGACCGTCGTTCGGCTCAAGGGCGGAGATCCGTTCGTCTTCGGCCGCGGCGGCGAAGAGGCGAGCGCGTGCGCCGCGGCGGGCGTTCCGTTCGAAGTGGTCCCCGGCGTGAGCGCGGCGATCGCGAGCGCGGCGTACGCGGGGATTCCCGTCACCGACCGGCGCTACGCGGCGTCGTTCGCCGTGGCGACCGGCCACAAGGATCCCGCGGACGCAGCGACGCAGGTGCGCTGGAAGGACCTCGCGAACGCCGCGGACACGCTCGTGGTCCTCATGGGCCTCAAGAACCTCGGCGCCGTCGCGTCGGAGCTCGTTGCGAGCGGACGCTCTGCCGGGACGCCCGCGGCCGCGATCGCGGACGCGACGACACCGCGGCAACGCGTCGTCGTGGCGCCGCTCGGCGAGCTCGCGGCGCGCGTTCGCGAGGCGGGGCTCGCCGCACCGGTGACGGTCGTGGTGGGCAACGTCGTTCGGCTCCGCGAGAGCCTCGCGTGGTACGAGCGGCGCCCTCTGTTCGGCCGGCGCGTGCTCGTGACGCGGTCCGAGGAGCAGGCCGGCGCGCTCATGGAGGCGCTGCGTGGCGCGGGCGCCGAGCCGGTCGCGCTGCCGCTCCTTCGCATCGTGGCCTGCGAAGACACGCGCGATCTCGATCGCGCGCTCGGCGGCCTCGCCGGCACCGACGTGCTGCTGTTCACGAGCGCCAACGCGGTGCGCCTGTTCGCCGAGCGTGCGGCCGCGCGTGGCGTCGGCCTCGCGCGCGAAGGCCTTCGCATCGCCTGTGTCGGCCCCGCGACCGCGGTAGCGGCGGGCCCCGCCCGCCACTCCGGACACCGCGTGGCGGTAGGGGCCGTGGACTCCCAAGGCCAGCTGGGAGCGCGGCGACGCAGGCGTTGGGCCGGCCGCCGCGGCCTGCTGCCGCGCGCGGCGTCCGCGCGCGACGTGCGTCCCGAAGGGCTGCGGGCGCGCGGCGCGAGCGTCGACGTCGTCGACCTCTACCGGCCCGATCCCGCCCCGGTGGATCCGGGCTGGCTCCGCGCCGAGCTCGCCGCGGGCCGGCTCGACGCACTCACGTTCACGAGCCCGTCGACGGTCCGGCACTTCTGCGCCCTCCTCGACGCGCCGGCGCGTGCGGCGGCGCAGCGAGCCGTGGTCGCGGCGATCGGCCCCGTGACGGCGGCGGCGCTGCGCGAGGCGGGCCTCGCGCCGCAGGTGGTGGCGCCGCGCGCTGGCGGTGCGACGCTGGTCGATGCGCTCGCCGCGCACTTCGCGCGCGGGGAGAACGGAACGGGAGGAGCGGGATGAGCTTTCCGGTCGTGCGACCGCGCCGGCTGCGGCGGACCGAGACGCTCCGGCGCATGGTGGCCGAGACGCGGCTCTCGCGAGAGGACCTCGTGCTCCCGCTCTTCGCGGTCGAGGGGCGCGGCGTTCGCGAGGCGGTCGCGTCGATGCCCGGCGTGTTTCGCCTGAGCGCCGACGAGCTCGCGTCCGAAGCGAAGCGCGTCGCCGATCTCGGAATTCCGGCGGTGATCCTGTTCGGGATCCCGGCCGCGAAGGACGCGCGCGGCTCGGGCGCGGACGACCCGGGCGGGATCGTGCAGCGCGCGGTCGCCGCGGTGAAGCGTGCGGCCCCCGATTTGTGCGTCATCACCGATGTGTGTCTGTGCGAGTACACCGATCACGGACACTGCGGAATCGTCGAGGGCGGCGAGATTCGCAACGACGCCTCGCTCGACCGCATCGCCGCGACGGCGCTCTCGCACGCGCGCGCCGGAGCGGACGTCGTGGCGCCGTCGGACATGATGGACGGACGCGTCGCGGCGATCCGGCGCCTTCTCGACGCGAGCGGCTTCGAGCAGGTGCCGATCCTCGCCTACGCGGCGAAGTACGCGAGTGCGTACTACGGGCCCTTCCGCGAGGCGGCCGAGAGCGCGCCGGCGTTCGGCGACCGCCGTTCGTATCAGATGGACCCGCCCAACCGGCGCGAGGCGCTGCGCGAGATGCGGCTCGACCTCGCCGAGGGCGCCGACGTGCTGATGGTGAAGCCGGCCCTTCCGTACCTCGACGTCCTCGCCGACGCGCGGCGCGAGCTCGACGTTCCGCTCGCCGCGTATCACGTGTCGGGCGAGTACGCGATGATCCAGGCGGCCGCCGAGCGCGGCTGGATCGACGGACCGCGCGCGATCGACGAAGCGCTCCTCGCGATCAAGCGGGCCGGCGCGGACCTCATTCTCACCTACGCCGCGAAGGACGTCGCGGCGAGGCTGCGGGGCTGAGCGGGCGATGCAGTACAAGGTGGTCGAGACGAGCACAGTGACCGAGGAAGAGCTCGAAGCCCTGCTCAACGAGTGGACGCAGAAGGGCTGGCGCCTCGACGGGATCCAGTTCGCGATGCGCGAGTCGTCGAAGCGCCCGAGCATGGCCTTCGTGATCTTCACGCGCGACGGCGAGCCGTAGCCCGCCGGGCGCGTCGCGCCCGCTACAGCTCGTCCTCTTCCTCGAGCGGCGCCATCAGCACCGGGTGCGGCGCGTACTCGTGGCCGTCGTCCCAGCCGGGGATCAGCTCGGCTTCGGCGATCCACGATTCGGCGACGCTCTCGTCGACGACGACGGAGCTTCCGTCGAAGCCCTCGGCGATCCCGTCCCACAGCTCCTGGCCGCCGCTCTCCCACCAGAGCCGCGACGGAAACTCGAAATCGATGCGTAGCTTCACCATGACGGACTCCCGCGTGCCCCGGGGAGGCTACAGCGACGATCGGCTCGGGCGCGAGGCCACCACGGCCGGGACGATCTCCGTGGCGAGGCGCTCGAGCGATTCGAGCGTCTCCTCGGGGGAGACGCCCGCCAGCTCGGAGCGGACGATCAGCAGGTCCATGCCGAGCCGCTCGCGGTAGCGGGCGACGAGGTCGAGCACCTCGCCCGCCGTCCCGACCAGCACGCGCTCGCTCGGGACCGCGGCCGCGGCGCGCGCGAGGGCCGGCGGCAGGCCGCGCGAGGCTCGCGCGGCCTGCGCGGCGAGCGCGTCGTTCGCCGCCCGCGCGCGGCGGTCGTCGCGCGCGACGAAGACGGTTCGCATCACGGGAACGGGCAGCCGCGCGGCGTCGACGTGCGCCGGGAGCGAGCTTCGGTGCAGCGCGAAGTTCTCGGCGAGCGCGTCGAGGCTCTCGAGCGGCGACGCGAGATAGGGAAGACCGTGACGCGCGGACTGGAGCAGCCCCTTCTTGCCGAACGCGGCGACGAGCAGGGGAGGGTGCGGCCGCTGGGCCGGCCGCAGCCTGGCTGCGATCGCAGCCGACGAGCCGGCAGCGCTCGCCGCCTGGCTCGCCGATCCGGCCGCGGCCCCGCATGGCGGCGAGGACGGCGCGGCCCTGCTCGCCCGCGTCGGCGGCTGG
>JAYRMX010000194.1:0-3717 GCA_041912475.1 Myxococcota bacterium | reverse complement strand
CCTCCCCCTCCTCCGGACCCCGAGCGCAGCTCGGCGCCGAATCGATGCGACAGCATCCCGACGACGCGATCGACGGTCTTCGCGGTCTCGGCGTCCGTGAACGCGCGATCGAGGCGCTGCAGGACCAGCCGGAACGCGAGGCTCACCTTGCCGTCGGGAACCCCCTTGCCCTCGTAGCGGTCGAAGAGGTCGAGGCCGACGAGGTCGCGGCCCGCCGTCTTGCGGATCGCCTCGAGCAGATCGCCGGCCGCGACGTCGCGGCCCACGACCACCGCGAGATCGCGCCGCACCGGCGGCTGCTGCGAGAGCTCGCGATACTGGCCCTCGCGCTCCGGGGCCGCAGCGACCGCCGTGAGGTCGAGGTCGATGACGGCGCACGGGCGATCGATCTCGAACCGGCGCGCGACCTCGGGATGGAGCTCGCCGGCGCTGCCCACCGTGCGGCCCGCCACGCGGATCGATGCGGACGCTCCCGGATGCAGAAACGGCTCGCTGCTGCCGGGCGAGACCTCGGCCGATCGGCCGAGGTCGGCGAGAACGCGCTCGGCGATTCCGCGGGCCTCGAAGAAGAGCGGCGCCGGCTCGCGGGGCTCCCACAGGCTCGTGCGCTCGCCGCGCACGACCACCGCAGCGACGCGCAGCGGCTCGTCGGGGAGCGGCTCGGGCGCGCGGTCACGGAACACGCGGCTCACCTCGAACAGCCGGACCCGGTCGACGCGGTGCGCGAGGTTGTCGCGCACCGCGTGCAGCAGGCTCGGAACGAGGCTGGCTCGCAGGCACGCCTGCTCCTCCGAGATCGGGTTCGCGATCGCGACCACGCCGCGGCGCGGGTCCGACTCGTCGAGACCCAGCCGATCGAGATCCGCGACGCTTCCGAACGAGAGTCCGATCATCTCGTGGAGGCCGGCGGCGGTGAAGGCGTCGCGCGCCCGGTCGCCGAGCCGGCGAAGCGGCGGCGCCGCGACGGGCGAAAGCCGAACCACCGGAAGCGTCGCCGGGACGCGGTCGCAGCCGTAGACGCGAACGATCTCCTCGACGAGATCCTCGCGGCGGTGAAGATCGTTGCGATGACTCGGCACGGCGCAGCGAAGCCGCCCATCCTCACCCGGCTGCGCTCGCACGCCGACCCTCGCCAGCAGCGCGGCGATCTCCTCCTGCGACAGCGCCGTTCCGAGCAGGCGATTCGCACGCGCGGGATCGAGAACGATCGTCTCGGTCGCCGCCGGCGCCGCGCCCCGCGCCGCGACGGCCGCCCCTGCGGCGCGACCGCCCGCGATCTCCTCGAGCAGGCGCACCGCGCGATCGGCCGCACGGGCGATGCCCTCGCGGTCGACGCCGCGCTCGAAACGGTACGACGCCTCGCTCACGAGCCCGAGCCGCCGTGCGGTTCGCCGGATGCGGCCCGGCGCGAAGTGCGCGCTCTCGAGCAGGACCGACGCGGTCGTCTCGCGGACCTGACTCCCGGCGCCGCCCATCACGCCGGCGAGCGCGATCGCTCGCTCGGCGTCGGCGATGACGAGGTCTGCCGGGTCGAGCGTTCGCTCGGCGCCGTCGAGCGTCACCAGCTTCTCGCCGGCCGCCGCCGAGCGCACGCGAACGACGCCTCCGCGCACCTCCGAGAGGTCGAACGCGTGGAGCGGCTGCCCGAGCTCGAGCAGCACGAGGTTCGTGACGTCGACGACCGTGTTGATCGCCCGAAGGCCGGCGGCCTCGAGCCGCTCGCGCACCCAGCCAGGAGAAGGCCCGATG
This sequence comes from Myxococcota bacterium, assembly GCA_041912475.1. Classification (GTDB taxonomy): domain Bacteria; phylum Myxococcota_A; class UBA9160; order UBA9160; family UBA9160; genus MYXO. The sequence goes on along the minus strand of JAYRMX010000194.1, from coordinate 1,968 downwards.
CGGACGCCTTCGACGATGCGCGCCACGTACGCGAAGCAGCCCTCCGCGTCGTCGATCTCGACACGAAGCGCCGGTGCGGCGGCGCCCGCGAGCGGCGGCGACAGCGGCGGCATCCGGACCTCGCCGCCGAAGTGCGCGCGCACCTCGCGCGCGACGCCGAGCATCGACGCACAGTCGCCGCGGTTCGCCGGCAGCGCGAGGTCGAGGACGGTGTCTCCCGCGGCGACCACCTCGCCGAGCGCGGCGCCCACCGGAGCCGCGTCGTCGAGCACGAGGATCCCGCCCGCTTCGTCGCCGAGCCCGAGCTCGCGCGCCGAGCAGATCATCCCGTTCGAGACGACACCGCGGATCTTCGAGCGCTCGAGCGTGCGGCCGTCGGGAAGCTGCGTTCCGGGCAGCGCGATCGCGATCTTCTGCCCCGCGGCGACGTTCGGCGCGCCGCACACGACGTCGACGACCTCGCCGCCCCCGACGTCGACGCGGCACAGCGAGAGGCGGTCGGCGTTCGGATGCCGGTCGCGCTCGACGACGAGGCCGACCCGCAGCCCGGAGAGATCGGGTCCGACGCGCTCGATCGCGTCGACCTCGAGCCCGCCCGCCGTCAGACGCTCGGCGATCTCGTCCGCCGGCGCCGGGAGCGCGATCCACTCGCCGAGCCAGCGCATCGAAACGCGCATCAGACCTGCTCCAGAAAGCGCACGTCGGGCTCGTAGAGCAGGCGGATCTGGGGAACGTTGTGGCGCATCATCGCCGCGCGCTCCATTCCCATCCCGAAAGCGAAGCCCTGCCAGCGTTCGGGGTCGATCCCACAGTTCTCGAGCACCTTCGGATGGATCATCCCGCAGCCGCCCCACTCGATCCATCCCGTCCGCGAGCACGTCGCGCAGCCCTGCTGCCCGCACAGCACGCACGAGAAGTCGAGCTCGGCGGACGGCTCGGTGAACGGAAAGAAGCTCGCACGGAAGCGGAGCTTCACGCCCTCGCCCATCACGTGACGCGCGAACGCATAGAGCACGCCCTTCAGGTCGGCGAAGCTCGCGCGCTCGTCGACGAGGAACCCCTCGACCTGCGAGAACATCGGGCTGTGCCGCGGGCTCACGTCGTGCCGGTACACCCGCCCCGGCGCGATGAACCGGAACGGCGGCTGCCGGCCCGTCATCGTGCGGATCTGAACCGGCGACGTGTGCGTCCGCAGCACGACGCCGGGGCGAACGTAGAACGTGTCGTGCGCGTCGCGGGCCGGGTGGTCCGCCGGGATGTTGAGCGCGTCGAAGTTGTTGCTCTCGAGCTCGACCTCCGGACCCTCCTCGACGGAGAACCCGAGCGACGCGAAGAACGCCTCGATGTCGCGCTCGGCGCGCGTCACCGCGTGAAGGCGGCCGCGGGCGGGCGCCGCGCCCGGCAACGTGACGTCGAGCCGCCCGCGAACGAGATCGGCTTCGACGCGCCGCGCTTCGAGCGCAGCGCGCCGTTCGGCGGCGAGCGCTTCGATCCGGTCGCGCGCCGCGTTCACCGCCTCGCCGAGCGTTGCGCGCTCGTCCGGCGCGAGCGACCCGAGCGTCCGCAGGATCGCCGAGAGCGACCCTTTACGGCCGAGAAAGCGCGCTCGCGCCTCGACGAGCGCGGGCAGGTCGCCGGCCGCGGCGAGCGCTGCACGCGCCTCGGCCTCGAGGCTCTCGACGCTCCGCGGCGTGTCCGCCACGCCGGCTCAGGCGGCCTTCGCGCCGGCGAGCTGCGCCAGCTTCGCGAACGCCGCAGGGTCGGAGATCGCGAGCTCGGCGAGGATCTTCCGGTCGATCTCGACGCCTGCCGCCTTCAAGCCGGCGAGCATGCGGCTGTACGACAACCCGTGCTCGCGAGCCGCGGCGTTGATTCGCGCGATCCACAGCCCGCGGAACTGCCGCTTGCGCTGCTTGCGGTCGCGGTACGCGTACTTGAGGCCCTTCTCGACCGCCTCGCGCGCCGTCT
>JAYRMX010000193.1:0-22576 GCA_041912475.1 Myxococcota bacterium | reverse complement strand
TCGGCGGAGCTTGTCGGACAGGTCGCCGTGGCCGAGGACGACGCGCGCACGCAGCCCGGCGACGAGCAGCGAGAGGCCGTCGGGATCGGGCGGGGGCGCGACGTGGATCTCCGCGCCCTCGGCGAGCGTCGTCCCGCGCAGCGCGAGCGCGAGCGCCGCGCCGCGTGCGAGCTCGGTCGTCGCGACGCGCTCGGAGATCGGGTGCGGCGCGACCAGCCACGGGAGCGAGGCGACGTCGTCGGGAGAGGCCGGAGCGAAGGGAAGGCCGGTCACGTCGACGAGCCAGGGCGGGCCGTCCGCGGCGGTCGCGGCGGCGAGCGGCTCGCGCTCGACGACCGAGACGATCACGACCGACGGCGGGACGCGCACCACGCGCGCGCGCTGGATCCAGGGATGCGCTTCGACGAGCGCGCGAACGGTCTCGACATCGACGTCCGGAAGCGGAGTTCCGGCGGTGAGCCCGCTCGCGGCGACGATGTCGGCGGCGCTCGCGCGGCGGTTGCCCTCGACCGAGATCGTCTCGAGCGCGAGCGCCTCGTCGAGTCGCGAGGCGCCGAGACGAACCACGCCGCTGCGGACGGCCAGCGCCGAGATCCCGAAGGCTGCGGCCAACGCGACGCAGGCGAGCAGGACCCGCGCGCGGAGCGTGAGGCGCCGGCGCGGCTTCGCCTGCCCGCGCCGCGCGCTGCGGTCGAGCCACTGGTTGCGATCGCGCGGCGCCCTCGCGTCGCGCAGCCCGGTCTCGGCCGGCAGCCTCATGCGGCCCTCCCGACGACGCGCACCTCCGGCGCGAGCTCGATGCCGAAGCGCTCGCGAACGGCGGACTTCGCCCGTTCCATGAGCGCGAGGACGTCGGCCGCGGTGGCGCCGCCGCGGTTCACGATGAAGTTCGCGTGCAGCGTCGAGATCTCCGCGCCGCCCACGCGCGCGCCCTTCAGCCCCGCGGCCTCGATCAGCCGCCCGGCGAAGTCGCCGGGCGGGTTCTCGAAGACCGATCCGCACGAAGGAACGTCGAGCGGCTGCGTCGCCGCCCGCCGCGCCCGAAGGCGCTCGACCTCGGCGCGCACGGCCGCGGGGTCGGCCTTCGTGACGCGAAGCAGCGCCGAGACGACGACGGCGCCCGGCGCGAGGCCGGCGAGGCCGCGGTAGCGCGGGCGCAGCTCGGCCGGCCCGAGCGTCTCGATCGTCGTTCCGTCGCCGCTCGCGACCTCCGCCTCGATGAGCGCGTCCTTCAGCTCGCGAACGCCGATGCCGGCGTTCATCGCGGTCCACCCGCCTGCGCTGCCGGGAATGCCGGCGCCGAACTCGAGGCCCGAGAGCCCGTGGCGGATGCAGTAGCCGATGAGCGTCGCGTGCGAGACGCCGGCCTCGACGCGCAGCGCGCCGGCGGGCTTCTCCTCGATCCCGCGAAGGCGCCCGAGCTGGACGACGACGCCGGCGATCCCGCCGTCGCGGACGAGCGTGTTGAAGCCGGATCCGAGCACGTGATGCGAGAGCCCCGCCGCTGCGCAGAGCCGCAGCAGGCGGAGCAGCTCGTCGCGGTCGGCGGGCTGGGCGAGCGCATCCGCCGGCCCGCCGATGCGAAGCGCCGTGTGCTTCGCGAGCGGCACGCCGAAGGCGACGCGGTCGCCGAGGAGCGCTTCGAGCGCGCGGCGTTCGCGGTCGCCGATCATGCGCCGCCCCGCTCGCCGCGCTGCTCGAGAAGTCGCAGCAGGCGCGGCCCGGCCGTGTGGATGCTGCCGGCTCCGAGCGTCACGACGAGATCGCCGGGCCGCAGCTCCTCGGCGAGCGCCTGCGGCACCGCGTCGAGGTCGGCGACGAAGCGTACGTCGCGGTGGCCGTGGGCGCGGGCGGCCTCGGCGAGTGCGCGCGCCTCGACGCCCGGAATCTTGTCCTCTCCGGCGGCGTAGATCTCGGTGAGCAGCAGCACGTCGGCGTCGATGAACGCCGTTGCGAACTCGTCGAAGAGGTCGCGCGTTCGCGTGAAGCGGTGCGGCTGGAAGGCGACGACGATCCGGCCGGAGTGGACGCCGCGCGCCGCGGCGAGCGTGGCTCGGATCTCGGCCGGATGGTGCCCGTAGTCGTCGACCACGCGGACGCCGGCTGCAACGCCCTTGGTCTCGAACCTCCGCTCGATCCCGACGAAGCCTTCGAGCGCATCGGCCGCGACCCGGAACGGGACGTCGAGCTCGAGCGCCACGCACAGCGTCGCGAGCGCGTTCGACACGTTGTGCAGGCCCGGGATGCGGAGCCGCACGTCGCCGAGCTTCTCGCCGCGGTGGCGGACCGCGAAGCGCATTCCCCAGCCGGCGGTCTGGACTTCCGTGGCGACGAAGTCGGCCTGGTGCGCGAAGCCGTACGTCGTGATGCGGCGAGTCATCCGCGGCAGGATCGCCTGCACGCCCGGATGGTCGAGGCACAGGATCGACACTCCCCAGAACGGAACCTGGTTCGCGAAGCGCACGAAGGCGTCGCGAACGGCTTCGTAGCTGCCGTAATGGTCGAGGTGCTCGGGGTCGATGTTGGTGACGATGGCGATCACCGGCATGAGGCGCAGGAACGAGCCGTCGCTCTCGTCGGCTTCGGCGACGAGGAACTCGCCGCGTCCGATCCGCGCTCCCGTCGGATCGGTGCCGGGCGCGATCACGCGGCCGCCGATCACGGCGGTCGGATCGAGGCCGGCCGCGTCGAGAACGTGCGCGACGAGCGAGGTCGTCGTCGTCTTGCCGTGTGTCCCGGCGACCGCGATTCCGTGCTGCAGCCGCATCAGCTCGGCGAGCATCTCGGCGCGCGGAATGACGGGAATCTTTCGCCGCTCCGCTTCGGCGAGCTCGGGGTTCGTGGCGCGCACCGCCGACGAGAAGACGACGACGTCCGCCTCGCCGACGTGCTCGGCGTCGTGACCGATCGCGATGTCGACGCCGAGGTCGCGCAGGCGCTCGACGGTGGAGCCCTCGCGCAGGTCGGATCCCGAGACGCGGTAGCCCTGGTTGTGCAGCAGCTCGGCGAGGCCGCACATTCCGATGCCGCCGATCCCGACGAAGTGAATGCGCTGGATGCGGCGGAACATCGGTCCCCCGAGTGCTTCAGGCGTCCAGCAACCGGACGCACTCCTCGATGATGTCTTCGGCGGCGCGGGGCCGCGCGAGGCCGGCCGCACGCTCGGCCATGGCGCGCAGCCGCGGGGGGTCGGCCAGCAGCGCGCCCAGCTCCTCCGACAACAGTTTCGCACCGAATTGCCTGGATGGCAGGAGGCGAGCCGCTCCGGCGGCGGCGAGCTCCTGCGCGTTCGCCCGCTGCTCGTCGTTCGCGGCGAACGGGTAGGGGACCAGCAGCGCCGGCAGCCCCGCGAGCGCGAGCTCGGCGACCGTGAGCGCTCCCGACCGGCACAGCGCGAGGTCGGCCCAGCGGTAGCGCGCGGGCATGTCGGGCTCGAAGGCGACGACCTGTGCGCGTGCGCCGGCCGCGGCATAGCCGGCCGCGACGCGCTCGCGGTCGGCCTCGCCCGTCTGGTGGAAGATCTCGAGCTTCGAGAGGTCGAGATCGGCAAGCGCCGCCAGCATCGCCTCGTTGATCTGCCGCGCGCCCTGGCTGCCGCCGAAGACGAGGAGGCGAAAGGGCGGCTCGGGCAGGCGGCGCGGCGGCGCGGACGAGAACGCTTCGACGAGCGCGCGGCGAAGCGGAACGCCCGGCACGCGGACTCGCCCCGGGGCGCCCGCGCGTTCGAAGACCGGCGCCGCCGCGGCGAAGCCGGCGAAGATGCGTCCCGCGAGCCGGCCGGCGGCCCGGTTCGCGAGGCCGGGGACGGCGTCGGTGTTGACCAGAGCGATCGGAAGTCGCAGCGACGCCGCGGCGAGGACGGGCGCGACGGCCGCGTAGCCCCCGACCGAGACGACGATCTGCGCCCCGTAGCGGCGCAGCTCCCTGCGGGCGGCGAGCGTCACGCGCGGAAGGCCGAGCCATACGGCCGCGCGCTCGCGCCGGCTCCTTCCCTGGAGCGGCCGCGACGGCAGCGTGACCAGCGAGAAGCCCGCGGCCGGCACCAGCTTCGTCTCGAGGCCGCGCTCGGTGCCGAGGAAGAGCACGTCGTCGCCGCGCGCCGCGATGCGCTCGCCGAGCGCAAGGGCCGGCGTCACGTGGCCTCCCGTTCCGCCTCCGGCGACGACCCAGCGACGCACGCGCTCCGTCACGTCTCGAGCAGCCCCCGGCGCTCGGCGCGGGCCACCTTCGGCGGCTCGGGAGCGGCCTCGCGGCAGCCGATCCCCAGCAGGATGGCCGCGGCAACGATGCAGACGATCATGTTCGAGCGGCCGTACGAGAGGAAGGGCAGGGCCAGCCCTTTGGTCGGAATGAGCCCGGTGACGACCATGCCGTTGATGCACGCGGGCAGGGTGAGCAGGAGCGTCAGCCCCGACGCCGCGAAGAGCGCGAAGCGGTCGCGCGCGCCGCGCGCGATGCGGACGCCGGCGAAGAGCAGCGCGACGAACGCGCCCATCACGACCAGCACGCCCACGAGGCCGAGCTCCTCGGCGACCATCGAGAGGATGAAGTCGGTGTGGGCTTCGGGCAGGTAGTAGAGCTTCTGTGAGCCGGCGCCGAGGCCGGTCCCGAACAGGCCGCCGCGCCCGAACGCGACGAACGACTGGACGAGCTGGAAGCCTTCCGCCTGCGAGCGCTCCCACGGCGAGAGGAAGCCGGTGACGCGGCGCGCCGCATACGGCTTCAGGCGCACGTAGCCAGCGAGGCCGGCGATTCCGACGATCGCCGGCACGGCGAACAGGCGCAGCGGGGCGCCCGCGAGCAGCACGAGGCATGCCGTGAGCGAGAGGATCACGGCGGCGCTTCCCATGTCGGGCTGTTTGAGAAGCAGCGCGGCCGGGATCGCGGCGAGGCCCGCCGGCACGAGCAGCGACTTCAGCTCGAAGGCCGACCGGCCTGAGCGCCGTGCGAGCTCCGAGCTCACGGCGAGGATCGTCGCGAGCTTCGCGAACTCCGCGGGCTGGAACCCGCCGAGCCCGGGGATCATGAGCCAGCGCTGCGCGCCGTTGACACGTGTCCCGACGACCGCCGTCGCCGCGAGCAGCAGGACCGAGAGCATCCAGAATGGGATCGCGAAGCGGCGAACGCGGGCGAGCGGCATGCGGAAGGCGACGACGCCGAGGACGATCCCGGCGACGACGCCGCCGAGGTGCTTCACGAGGAAGGGCGGAAGCATGCTCTCCGGCGCGAAATGGGCGGTCGTGCTGTAGACCATCACGATCCCGATCGCCGAGAGGATCGCGACCGCGGTGAGCAGCGTGCCGTCGACCGGCGCGCGGACGGTCTCGGACGGAGAGGCGACGGCCCGGCTCGCGGCGTGCGGATCGATGCGGCCCCGGTCGCGCGGCCGAGCGGGCTCCTCGTCTCCCGGCAGAACGACCGGACCGAAACCCGTGGGAACGCGTGCGCTCATCCTCGGCTCACCTCCGGAAGGGCCTCTACGGCGGCGCGGAACCGCTCGCCGCGGTGTTCGTAGCTCCTGAACTGGTCGAAGCTCGCGCAGGCCGGCGAGAGCAGGACGACATCGCCCGGACGTGCGAGGCCGGCGGCGAGAGACACCGCGCGATCGAGCGTTCCGGCCTCGTGCAGCGGCACGCTCCCCGAGAGCGCCGCTGCGAGCCTCGGCGTGGCCTCGCCGATGAGGATCACCGCGCGCGCCCGCTCCTTCAGCGCCGGCGCGAGCGGACGGAAGTCGAGATCCTTGTCCTTGCCGCCGCCGATCCAGACGATGGGGCGATCGAAGCTCTCGAGCGAGCGCAGCGCCGCGCCGACGTTGGTGCCCTTCGAGTCGTTCACCCATGTGACGCCGCCGCGCTGGCGGACGATCTCGGTGCGGTGCGGAAGGCCGCGGAAATCCGGCAGCGCACGTCCCGCGCGCCGCACGTCAGCGCCCGCCGCCTGCACCGCGAGCAGCGCCGCCAGGAGGTTCTCGCGGTTGTGGACGCCGGGCAGCGCGAAGCCCTCGAGCGGGATGCGAAGGGTCTCACCCGTGCCCTGCAGCACGACCGCGCCCGCGTCGAGGCACGCACCCGGCGAGACCGCCTCGTGCTGCGAGAACAGGAGCACGCGGCCGCCGGCGCCGGGCGCGAGGGCGCGCGTGCGCGGATCGTCGGCCGACAGCACGGCGGTGTCGCCGGGCCCGAAGTTGGCGAGGATTCGCGCCTTGGCCGCGACGTAGCCCTCGAAGCTCCCGTGCCGGTCGATGTGGTCGGGCGTGAGGTTGAGGATCACCGCCACCTTCGGGCGGAAGCCCTCGGTCGTCTCGAGCTGGAACGAGGAAACCTCGAGCACGGCGACGTCGAGCGGGCGGCCGACGAGACCGAGGGCCGGCGCTCCGATGTTGCCTGCCGCCTCCGCGCGCAGCCCCGCCGCCCGCAGCAGGAACTCGACGAGCCGCGTCGTCGTCGACTTTCCGTTCGTTCCGGTGACCGCGACGATCGGCACCGAGAGCGCGCGCCAGGCGAGCTCGATGTCGCCCCAGACACGCCCCGCGGCGCGCGCGTAGCGGCCGGCCGGAACGCCCGGGCTCGGCACGACGAGATCGAACGTGACGGGGTCCGGGAGCGCGGCGCCGAGCGAGAGCGTCGCGACGCTCGCCACCTCCGCGAGATCGCCGAGCGCCTCCGCGCTCCGCTCGTCGGCCGCGACCACCTCCGCGCCTCGCGCCGCGCAGAAGCGCGCCGCGCTCCGGCCGGAGACGCCGAGGCCGAGGACGAGGACGCGCTTTCCCGAGAGCTCGAGGGTCATCGCAGCTTGAGTGACGAGAGCGCGACGAGCGCGAGGATGATCGACACGATCCAGAAACGGACGACGATCTTCTGCTCGGCCCAGCCCTGCTTCTCGTAGTGATGGTGGATCGGCGCCATCAGGAAGACCCGCTTGCCCGTGAGCTTGAACGACGCCACCTGGATCATCACCGAGAGCATCTCCAGCATGAAGACGCCGCCGACCACGCCGAGCAGGATCTCCTGCCGCACCAGCACGGCGATGGTCCCGAGCGCGCCGCCGAGGGCGAGCGAGCCGACGTCTCCCATGAAGAGCTGCGCGGGATACGTGTTGAACCAGAGAAAGCCGAGGCCGCCGCCCACCAGAGCGCCGCAGAAGATCGCGAGCTGTCCGGCGCCCGGAACGTACGCGATCGCGAGATACTCGGCGATCGTCTTGTTGCCGGCCGCGTACGCGAGCACGAGCAACGTGCTCGCCGTGATCATCACCGGGCCGATCGCGAGGCCGTCGAGGCCGTCGGTGAGGTTCACGGCGTTGCTGAACGACACGATCACGAGCGCCGCGAAGGGGACGTAGAGCGCGCCGAGGTGCGGCGTCACGTCCTTGAAGAAAGGGACCGAGAGCTCGGCCGAGAAGCCGGGCTGGAGGTAGATCGCGAACGCGACGCCGAACGCGAGGAGGAACTGCCAGAACAGCTTCACCCGCCCCGGAACGCCGTCGCTGCGGCGCTGCGTCACCTTGCGGTAGTCGTCGGCGAAGCCGAGGACGCCGTAGCCGGCCGTGAGGGCGAGGACGATCCAGACCTGGCGGTTGTCGAGCTCCGACCAGAGGAGCACCGCGACCAGCAGCGAGAGCAGGATGAGCAGGCCGCCCATCGTCGGCGTCCCGGCCTTGGCCTGGTGGTCGGGGCCGATCTCGCGGATCGGCTGCCCGACCCGCAGCCGGGCGAGGGCGGTGATCAGTCGCGGGCCGACGAGGAAGGAGAGGAAGAGCGCCGTGAGCGTCGCAGCGGCCGTCCGGAACGTGATGTAGCGGAAGACGTTGAAGCCGCCGAACTCGCCCGCGAGCGGGTAGAGCAGGTGGTAGAGCATCAGTGATCCGCCTCGTGAGCGGTGAGCGCCTCGACGACGCGCTCCATACGCGAGGACCGCGAGCCCTTCACCAGCACCCAGTCGCGCGGCGCGAGGAGCTTCGCGATCTCGGCGCTCGCCTGCGCCGGATCGTCTCCGGTGCGGACGCGCCCGGGATCCATCCCGGCCTCGATCGCCCCCTCGGCCGTCTGCTTCGCGAGGCGCCCCACGGCGAAGAGCCAGTCGAGGCCGAGCTCAGCGACGAGCCGGCCCGCCGCGCGGTGGGCGCTCTCGGCGCTCGTGCCGAGCTCGGCCATGTCGCCCAGCACCGCGATGCCGCGGCCGCTTCCGCGCAGGCTCGAGAGGCTGCGGAGCGCGGCCGCCATCGACTGGGGGTTCGCGTTGTAGGTGTCGTCGACGACGGTCGCACCGCCCGGAAGGCGGATCTGCGCCATGCGGCCGCCGACGGTTCGGAAGCGCGCGAGCCCGGTCGCCGCGTCGGCGAGCTCCGCGCCGGCCGCGAACGCGGCGGCCGCGGCGGCGAGCGCGTTGATCACCGTCGTCTCGCCGAGCCCGGGGACGTGCACGGCGACCGTTCCTGCCGGCGTCGCGAGATCGAACGCGAAGCCGCGATCGCCGAGCGAGCGAACGTTCTCGGGGCGGACATCGGCCCGCTCGCGCTGGCCGTAGGTGACGACGCGCGCGCGCGTGCGGGCCGCCTGTGCGAGGACGCGCGGGTCGTCGGCATTGAGCACCGCCGTCGCGTCGGGGGCGAGGCCCGCCACCAGGTCGCCCTTCTCGAGGGCGATCTCCTCCTGCGAGCCGAGGTTCTCGACGTGGGCGGTGCCGACGTTGGTGATGAGGCCGACGGTCGGCCGTGCGAGTGCGACGAGCGGCGCGATCTCGCCGCGGTGGTTCATGCCGAGCTCGATCACGAGCGCGCGGTGCTCGGCCTCGCGCAGCAGGAGCGTGAGCGGGACGCCGAACGCGTTGTTCCAGTTTCCGGGCGTCTTCAAGCACGGGCCGCGCACGCCGAGGATCGCCGCGCACATCTCTTTGGTGGTCGTCTTGCCGCTGCTTCCGGTGATCGCCACGACCGGCCCGCCGAAGCCGGCGCGGTGGCCCCATCCGAGGGCGCCGAGCGCCTTCGTCGTGTCGTCCGCCGCGAGCACCGGGAGCGCCGCGGGCACGGCGTCCGGCACCGGCCGGCCGTTCTCGACGAGCAGGCCGGCGGCGCCGCGCGCGGCGGCGTCGGCGAGGAACGCGTGCGCGTCGTGACGCTCCCCGCGGATCGCGACGAACAGGCGCCCGGGCGCGAGCGTCCGCGTGTCGATCGAGGCGCCGTCGAAGCGCGCCTGCGCGTCGCCCCGCAGCAGGCGCGCGCCGGTCCAGCTCGCGACGTCGGCGGCGGTGAAGGGAACGCTCACGCGAGACCTCGGCGGCGCAGCGCGCGGCGGGCTTCCTCGCGATCGTCGAACGGCAGCCGCTCGCGTCCGACGATCTGATAGTCCTCGTGCCCCTTGCCCGCGATCACGACCGTGTCTTCGCTGCGTGCGATGGCGAGCGCGCGCTCGATCGCGGCACGCCGATCCGGAACGGTCGCGAAGGCGCGGGGCGCGGCTCCGAGCGCCTCGGGCGCGACGCGCGCGAGCCCGCCGAGGCCGGCCTCGACGTCGCGAAGGATCGCGAGCGGGTCTTCGGTGCGCGGGTTGTCGCTGGTCGCGATCACGCAGTCGCTGTGCCGCGCGACGGCCTCGGCCATCAGCGGGCGCTTGGCCCGGTCGCGGTCGCCTCCGCAGCCGAAGACGGTGACGAGGCGTCCCCTGCACAGCGGGCGCACCGTCCGCAGGAGCTTCTCGACGGCGTCCGGCGTGTGCGCGTAGTCGACGAGGATCGTGGGTGCGCCGGCGACGCCGGCGCCGACGCGCTCGACGCGGCCCGGCACCTGCGGGCACGCCGCGACGCCGTCGGCGATCGCGCGCTCCGGGATGCCGAGCGCCACCGCGCACCCAGTCGCGACGAGCAGGTTCTCGAGGTTGAAGTCGCCGATCAGCGGGCACGAGACGTCGACGGGGCCGGAAGGCAGCGCCAGCCGCGCACGGGTTCCCGCGAGACTCACGTCGGCGCCGAGGAGCGTCACGTTGGCGCCGCGGCTCGCGTCGCGCGAGACGCCGAGCACGCGGCCTCCGGCAGCGCGCGCGGCCTCGGCGAAGCGCGGCGCGACGGCGTCGTCGAGATTGAGGACGGCGCTCCCGTCCTTCGCGAGGTGGTCGCGGAAGAGCAGGAGCTTCGCCTCGCCGTAGCGGTCCATGTCGCCGTGGAAGTCGAGGTGGTCCTGTGTGAGGTTCGTGAACGCGGCGACCGCGAAGCGGCAGCCGTCGACGCGCCCGAGCGCGAGGCCGTGCGACGAGACCTCCATCACGGCGGCGTCGACGCCGGCCGTCCTCATGTTGCGCAGCGTCCGCTGCAGCTCGAGGCCGTCGGGCGTCGTGTTGAGGCTGCGCCGCCGCTCTCCCGGCCAGCGCGTCTCGACCGTTCCGATCACGCCGCTGCGCCGCCCGGCCGCGCACAGGATCGACTCGACGAGGTACGTGACGCTCGTCTTGCCGTTCGTTCCCGTGACGCCGATGAGCAGCAGCTCGGTCGACGGGTTGCCGAAGACGGCGCACGCGAGCGGAGCCACCGCGCGGCGAGTGTCGCGCACGATCACGGCCGGCCGGCCGCGGCGGCCGAGGCCCGGCGGCAGCTCCTCGAGCAGGAGCGCCGCGGCGCCGAGGTCGAGCGCCTGCGCGAGGTGCGCGTGCCCGTCGGCCAGCGATCCTCGCAGCGCGATGAACAGATCTCCGGGGCTCACGGCGCGGGAGTCGTGGCACAGCCCGCGGATCACCGGATCTTCCTGGCCCTCGTCGGCGTAGGCCGCGACGCGCGCGTTCTCGCCAGGCAGCGCTGCGAGAAGCGCGGACAGTCGCATCATCCCTCCCCGGGGCCGCGCTCGAATCGTACCAGCACTCTTCGTTCTCTGCCGTCGACGATCGTTCCCGGCGCAGGCTCCTGCGCGACCGCGCGGCCCTCGCCGGAGACGACGAGGTCGAGAACACCGGTCGTCTCGCGGCGCACCTCGTCGACCGTGCGATCCGTGAAGTCCGGGACGAGGATGCGGTCCCCATAGCGTTCGAGGCGGTGCGAGTCCTCGGCCGCGGCGATCGAGAGCGCGCCGTCGACGGCCGGCGTCGAGGGAGCGGGCGTGGCCTGTGCGGCGCGGAGCTCGGGCGGCGGGCCGCTCGGCGAGCCCGTGATGCCGAGACGCGCGAGCTGCGCTCCGGCCACCTTCGCGAAGACGGGCGCGGCGACCGCGCCGCCGGTGTGCGCGATCCCCTTGGGCTCGTCGAGCATCACGACCATGACGAGGCGCGGATCGTCGAGCGGGGCGGCGCCGATGAACCACGCGATGTACTTGTTCTCGGAGTAGGCGCCCGTTCGCGGATCGAGCTTCTGCGCGGTGCCCGTCTTGCCGCCGACGCGGATCCCGGGCAGCGCCGCGCGCTTGCCGGTGCCTTCGGGGCCCGTGACGCCCTCCATCATCGCGAGCAGCGTCGAGGCGGTCTCGGGCCGCATCGCCGTGCGGGTGAGGGGAGGCGCGGCGAGCGTGAACTCGCCGCCCGGCGCGCTGCGGCCGAGGACGAAGTGCGGCTGCACCCAGACTCCGCCGTTCGCGATCGCCGCCGTCGCCGAGGCGAGCTGGAGGGCGCTCACGTTCACGCCCTGACCGAACGCGATGTTTGCGCGATCGACCGGGCGCCAGCTCTTCCAGCTCCGCAGCAGGCCCGAGGACTCCTGCGGGAAGCCGCTGCCGGTGGGGCTCCCGAAGCCGAGCGCCTTCAGCATCCGGTGGTGCGTGTCGGGCCCGAGCCGGTACGCGATCTTCGTCGCGCCGATGTTGCTCGACTTCCAGAGCACGTGCTGGAGATCGAGCACGCCGTACGGGTGAGAGTCGCGGATCAGCTTGCCCGGCACCCAGAACTTGCCGTGCTCGCAGTCGAAGCGATCGCCGGGCGCGACGGCGCCCGCCTCGAGCGCTGCCGCCATGAGGAAGACCTTGAACGTCGAGCCGGGCTCGTACGCGTCGAGCATGGCCCGCGAGCGGGTCTCCCGGTACGACGTCTCGCGAAACCGGTTGGGATCGAATGCGGGCCGCTCGGCGAGCGCGAGGACCTCGCCGCTTCGCGGGTCGAGCGAGAGGACGAGGCCGCTCGCAGAGCCGGTCGCCGCGATCGCCTCGTCGAGCGCGGACTCCGCGTCGGCCTGGAAGGCGGCATCGAGCGTGAGCGTGACGCTCCCGCCGGCGGTGGCGTACGGATCGATCTCGGCCGAGAGCAGGATCTGGCCCCGCGCGTCACGCTCGACCGGAACGGTCTGCGCGCGGCCGCGCAGCAGCGCGTCCTCCTGCTCCTCGATGCCGCGAACCCCCTCGCCGTCGAGGTTCGCGAAGCCGACCAGGTGGGCGGCGAAGCCGCCGTACGGATAGGCGCGGCGCGGCTCGTCGACGACGCCGATGCCGCGGAGCGCGAGCGCGAGCACCCGGCCGGCCTGCTCCGGCGTCACCCAGCGCGCGACGTAGGTGAAGCTGCGACCCGAGCTCAGGCGCGCCCGCAGCCGCGCCGGGTCGGCGCCGAGGATTTGCGCGAGCGATCGCGCCGTCGCGTCGGGATCTTCGATCATCCGCGGCTCGGCGAAGATGCTCGGCGCCATCACGGTGACGGCGAGCTGCTGGCCGCGACGGTCGAGAATCTCTCCCCGCACCGGCGGCAGAGGGATCTCCGACACGATCTGGTCATGCGCCCGCTGCGGTCCGCGCTCGTCGATGAGCGCGAGGTGCGCCGCGCGAGCGCAGACTGCGAGCAGCCCGACGCACAGCGCGCCGCGCAGCACGGTGAGGCGAAGGGAAGGGCGGCGAAGGTCCGGGCCTCTCATCGCGCCGCGGTCCGGATCGGCAGGTCGACGACGCGCCCGGGCCGCGCGAAGCCCTGCGACTTCGCGAGCTCGGCGAGGCGGCGCGGGTCCTTGAGGCCCTGCACGGCGACGGAGAGCCGCCGCTCCTCTTCCGTGAGCCGCCGCTCTTCCTCGAGCGCCTCCGCCCGGCGATAGCGCAGCTCCGTCACGTGGACGCGCAGGGCCGAGAGGGCGAGCCCCGCGATCAGCACGCCCAGCAGCAGCGCGCCGAGTCCCTGCGGGCGGCGCCGCGCGCGCGGGCGCTCGGGGAAGGAGAGCTCGATCCACGGACTCGTCGCGGTCATTGCTCGGCCTCGATTCGCTCGGCGACGCGCAGGCGTGCCGAGCGGGCACGCGGGTTGTGACGGATCTCGTCCTCACCGGGCATGACCGCCCGGCGGACGACGGCGCGCACCCGCGGCCTCTGGCCGCAGATGCAGACGGGAATGCGGGGAGGGCACACGCAGCCGCGCTCGGCGGCGCGCAGGCACTGCTTCACCCGCCGGTCTTCGAGGCTGTGGTAGGCGATGACGGCGAGCCGTCCGCCGGGACGCAGCGCGTCGATCGCGGCCTCGAGGCCTGCGCCGAGCGCCGCGAGCTCGTCGTTCACCGCGACGCGGAGCGCCTGGAAGACGAGCGTCGCGGGGTGATGCCTTCGCCCGCCGCCGACGCGCGCCTCGCGAACGAGCGCGACGAGATCCGCGCTCGATCGCAGCGGAGCGCGCTCGCGGCGATCGACGATTGTCCGCGCGAGCCGCGCCGCGCCCGGCAGCTCGCCGTACTCGCGGAAGATCCTCTCGAGCTCGCCGGCCGGCGCGTGCGCGAGCAGGTCGGCGGCCGTTCGCGGCTGGCGGCGGTCCATGCGCATGTCGAGCGGCGTGTCCGCGCCCGCGTCCTCGGAGAAGCGAAAGCCGCGCTCCGGTGCGTCGAGCTGCCACGACGAGACGCCGAGATCGAAGAGCACCGCATCCACGTTCGAGACCGCCTCCGCCTCGAGAACCGCGCCGAGCTCGCCGAACGAGGCCCGCACCAGCCGTGCGCGCTCGCCGAAGCGCGCCAGACGCCGGGACGCCGCCGCGAGCGCTTCGTCGTCCCGGTCGAGGCCAATCAGCCGCCCGTCCGGTCCGGTTCGCTCGAGGATCGCCTCGGCATGACCGCCGCCGCCGAGCGTCGCGTCGACGACGAGAGCACCCGGGCCGGGCTGCAGGAGATCGAGCACCTCCTCCAGCAGCACGGGTTCATGCACGAAAGCTCGGGACACGAGTTCGAACCGGCGGCCGGCGGCTGACCGGCCAGGAAGCCTCGGACCATCGAACCGGGTTTTGGGGTGCCCCGAAGCACCGACCGGACGGGAACGGCTCGTCCCCCCCATGAACTCCCCGCCCACCGCCTGAAGGTGCTCCGGGGACACCCCAACCCCTTTACGGAGAAGCCGCGGCTCCTCCGCCCCCCAACTAGACTCCTCGCTCCACGGCCGCGTTCGCGATCTGCGCGAACTGGGCCTGCGTTTGCGCCAGCTCCTGATCGAAGCGCTGCTTGTCCCACAGCTCGATCCGGGGGCCGACGCCGGCAACGACGACATCGCGGTCGAGTCGCGCGTGCTCCCGGTGGTGCGGCGGGACCAGAATCCGGCCCTGGCCGTCGATCGGACAGTCGCCGGCGCCCGAAACGATGAACCGCTGCAGGGCCTGCACGTCGAGCTGCAGGGGCGACGGGCCGCACAGCCGCTTCTCGATCTCGAGAAAGTCCTCGTACACGTACAGGGCGAGGCAGTCCTTCAGATTCGTTAGGATCGGAGGATGATCGCTGCGCCGCAGGATCTCGTTCCTGAATCCGAGCGGGATGCTCATGCGCCCCTTGGAGTCGATGGTGTGAACGAAGCGACCGCGAAACATCGTTGGCGTTCCGTCCACCGCTCATGGCGCCCGTTGGATTGAGATGCCATCCCATACCACCCGGCGCCACTTGATGCACGTTGTACTGCCCCCGTCGGCAGAGGTCAACGAAAACTTGCGCCCGCGTTGGATTTTTCTTGATCGTTGCGCGCGGGTACAACATCTGGTGTCGGACGGCGTGCGAGCGCACAAGATGAAGGGGCGTGTGAAGAGCCTTCGGAGTGCTCCGCCGCGCACCGACCGAGCTCGCGGGCGCTAGGCGGCGCCGAGCCCCGGATTGCGCCGCCCGTGGACCGTTACCACTCGATCCACGACGCGAGCGAGCGTGCTGCCGGGCTCGGCCGGCACGGGCGCCGGCAGCGCAGGCGCCTCGGCGGGGAGCAGTGCAGAGAGCAGGGCGCGGGTTCCCTCGCGCAGGCCCTCCGGCGCGTAGCCGCCCTCGAGCACGCACGCGATGCGACCGCCGCACAGCTCGTCGGCGAGGCTGCGGGCGATGGTCGCCAGGCCATGGAAGCCGGCCTCGGTGAGCTCCATCGACGCGAGCGGGTCGTCGCGGTGGGCGTCGAAGCCGGCGGAGACGAGGATGATCTGCGGCCGGTAGCGGAGCGCGACCGGAACCAGCAGCCGCTGGAAGACCCCGATGTACTCCGGGTCGCCGCAGCCGGCGGGCAGTGGGACGTTCACGATCTGTCCCTCGCCGCGGCCTCGCCCGCACTCGCCCGCCGCGCCGGTCCCCGGGTAATAGGGGAACTGGTGCGTCGAGAAGAAGAGTACGGACGGGTCCTGTTCGAAGAGGGCCTGCGTTCCGTTGCCGTGGTGCACGTCCCAGTCGACGACGAGGATGCGGTCGATCTGCTCGCCTCGCTGGAGAGCGCGCGCGGCGATCGCGACGTTGTTGAACAGGCAGAACCCCATGGCGCGGTCGGGCTCCGCGTGGTGGCCCGGCGGACGAACCGCCGCGAAGCCCGCGCGCAGCTCGCCGGCCGCCACGGCGCGCGCGAGGTCGATCGCGGCCCCGGCCGCGAGGCGCGCCACGTCGAAGCTCTCCCGCGACAGGTAGGTGTCGGGATCGAGGTGCGATGGCGCGCTCGCTGCGGCCGCCCGCACCTGCGCGAGGTGCGCGGGGCCGTGCGCGAGCAGGATCTCCTCGTCTGCGGCGGGCCGAGGCAGGACGCGCGCCAGCTCCGGCTCGCGCTCGGCGATCGCGCTCGCGACGGCCGCGAGCCGCTCGGGCCGCTCCGGGTGCCCGGCCGGCGCCCTGTGCTCGCGATAGCGCGAATCCTCGACGACGCCGACGGCGCGCGTGACGGACATCGCGAACGATGGTATCCGAGGCCGTCGTGGACGCGCCGTCCTGCATCGCGATCACGGGCCTCGACACGTTCTTCGGCAAGCGCCTCGCGCTGCGCCTTCTCGAGCGGCCGCGCCCGCCCGGGATCATCGGGCTCGACCTGCGCCGTCCGTACCGGCTCGAAGGCCGCGTTCGCTTCCACCGGGTCGATCTCACGCTGCCGGACGCCGGGAGCCGGCTGGCCGAGCTGCTCGCGCGTGACCGCGCCGAGGCCGTGGTTCACGCGGCGTTCCGCCGCGATCCGACGCCGGACGTCGAGTACGACCACGAGCTCGAGACCGTAGGGAGCCTCCACGTGCTCAACGCCTGCGCAGCGGCGAAGGTCTCGCGCCTCGTCTGGCTGTCGAGCACGATGCTCTACGGCCCGCGCGCCGACAACCCGAACTTCCTCGCCGAGAGCCATCCCCTGCGCGGCCATCCGGACGCGCACGCCGTTCGCGACCGCATCGAGGCCGAGGGCCTGGTCGACGCCTGGCGCCGCCGGCACCCGGACGTCGAGGTGACGGTGCTGCGGATCTGCTGGCCGATGGGGCCGTCGTACGACGACCGCGTCGTCCGCCACTTCGAGAGCCCCGTCGTTCCGACGCTGCTCGGCTACGACCCGCTCCTCCAGTTCGTCCACGAGGAAGACGCGCTCGACGCGATCGAGCGTGCCGTGGTCGAGCGACACCCGGGCGTGTACAACGTCGTGGGCCGGGGCGTGCTTCCGCTCTCGACGCTGCTGAGTCTCGCCGGAAAGCGCAGCCTCCCGCTCGCGCCCGCGATCTTCTACCGGCTCGGCCGCTGGAACGCCGAGCGGACGACGGGCGACTCGCCGGCGGCCTTCTACGATTACCTGCGCTGGCTCTGGGTCGCGGACGGCGCGCGGGGCTGGGACGCCTTCGGCGAGCCGGCCTACAGCACGCGCGAGGCCTGGAGCTCGTTCGTTTCGTCGCGGCGCATGCGGCGCTATCGCTGAGGAGGCGCATGGAGACGGGCGGCGGGAACGGAACCGACGACGGCAGCGGCCTCGATGACGTGCGCCGGGCGCTCGCGGCGCTGCGCGACGAAGTGCACGAGCGCCTCGCCGCGCGCCGCGAAGCCGGGGCGCCGCCCGCGTGGGACGACCTGTTCGAGCGCGCGCGCCGGGCCCTCTCGACGCTCGGCATGGACGAGCGCTCCGGCGAAGTCGACGAGTTCGGGATGGACGAGGTCGTGCTGCGGCGCGCGAGCCGCGCGTTCGACTTCCTCATGGACACGTGGTGGCGGGTCGAGACCGCCGGGCTCGATGCAGCCGACCCGCCGCTGCCGAGCCTGTTCGTCGCGAACGCGTCGGGGCTGCTGCCGTGGGACGGCATCATGATCGCGCACGCGATCGCCCGGGCGCGGCCCGAGGCGGCGCGGCCGCGCTTCCTCGTCGCGGACTGGCTGGTGACGCTGCCCTTCGTGCAGCCGCGGCTCGCGCGCGTGGGCGGAGTCCGCGCGTGCCGCGAGAACGCAGAGCGACTGCTCCGCACCGGCCGCTCCGTGATCTCGTTTCCCGAGGGCGTGAAGGGCTCGGCCAAGTCGTTCCGCGAGCGCTACCGCCTGAAGCGCTTCGGCCGCGGCGGCGCGGTGCGGACGGCGCTCCTCACCGGCGTTCCGCTCGTTCCGGTCGCGGTGGTCGGTGCGGAGGAGACGCACCCCGTCCTGTTCCGGCTGACGACGCTGCCTCGCCTCGCGGGGCTCCCGTTCCTGCCGGTGACGCCGACCTTCCCGCTGCTCGGGCCGCTCGGCCTGCTGCCGCTCCCGGCGCACTGGCGGCTTCGCTTCGGCGCGCCGCTCGACCTCGGCCCGCCGGACCCGGCGGCGGCCGACGACGAGCTGCTCGTCGCGCGCCTCACCGAGGAGCTGCGCGAGCGGCTGCAGGCGATGCTGCACGAAGCGCTCCGGGAGCGGCCCGGCATCTTCGCCTGACGAAGACCGGGGTTACAGCGACTCGAGGCGCTCCTCGATCGCCGCGCACATCGTCTTGAGGACCTTGATCCTCGCGAACGGCTTGTCGTTGGCCTCGACGAGCGTCCACGGCGCACGCTGCGTGCTGGTGCGATCGACCATGTCGCAGACGGCTCGCTCGTACGCGTCCCACTTCTTGCGGTTGCGCCAGTCCTCGGGAGTGATCTTGAAGCGCTTGAACGCGGTCTTCTCGCGCTCGCGGAAGCGGCGGAGCTGCTCCTGCTTGCTGATCGTGAGCCAGAACTTCGCGATCACGACGCCGTGGTCGACCAGCGACTGCTCGAAGTCGTTGATCTCGCCGTAGGCGCGCATCCAGTCTTCTTCGGCGCACAGGCCTTCGACCCGCTCGACGAGCACGCGCCCGTACCACGAGCGGTCGAAGAGCACGAAGCGGCCGCGGCGCGGCAGGTGGCGCCAGAACCTCCAGAGGTAGGGCTGCGCGCGCTCCTCCTCCGTCGGCGCGGCGACCGGAATGCCGTGGTACTGCCGCGCGTCGAGGGCGCCCGTCACGCGGCGGATCACGCCTCCCTTTCCGGCGGCATCGCTGCCCTCGAACACCGCGACGACTCCCGTCTGCGCGAACTTCGGGTGCCGGGCGAGGAGCGCGAGGCGCCCCTGCCATTTCTCGAGCTGGCGGCGATAGCGACCCGGCGGCACGCTGCGCTGCAGGTCGAGCGCGCGCAGCACGTTCACGCGGTCGACCGGCGGCAGCAGCGGCGGCGTGCGGCCCGGAGCGCGCGGCGGTCGCCGCGTCGCGAGCCGCTGCTGCATCGCGGCGAGGAGCGTCCTGCCGACGGTGAGGTTCCGGTAGTTCGCGTCGGCGCCCGACACCACGATCCAGGGCGCGGCGGCGGTCGACGTGCGCCGGCTGTAGCGCTCGGCGACGCGGACGAACCGGTCGTAGCGCTTGAAGTACTTCCAGTCGAGGTCGGTGACGCGCCAGCGCGTGCGCGGGCTCTTCGCCAGCGCCTCGAGCCGGCGTCGCTGCTGGTCGCGCGTGAGATGGAACCAGAACTTGAGCAGCAGCGTCCCCTCGTCGGCGAGCATCTGCTCGAAGCGCAGGATCTCGTCGACGTGCTGGTCGAGCCGCGCGCTGGTGATCCGGCCCATCACGCGATCGACGATCGGCTGCGAGTGCCACGCGCCGAAGAAGATCCCGATCGTTCCGCGCGGCGGCAGGGCCCGCCAGTAGCGCCACATGCGAGGCCGCTCGCGCTCCTCGTCCGACGGCGCCGGGAAGCCGTGCGTGTGGATGTGGCGCGGGTCCATCCACGCATGGAGCAGGTTCACCGTCTCGCTCTTGCCGGCCCCTTCGACGCCGCCGATCACGGCGAGGACGGGAAAGCGCGCCTGCCGTCCGAGCTCGACCTGCGCGGCGAGCAGCGCCTCGCGCAGCTTCGGCTCCTCGCGGCGGTAGGTCTCTTCATCGACGACGTGATCGAGATTGGCCGAGTCGAACATGGCGCTGGCCGGAGATGGTATCCGCCGGACGCGGCGACCGCCGCCGCCGGAGCGCCCACGTGCCGAGCGCGAGCGCCTCGACTCCGAGAAGGCCGCACGCGGGCGGCGGGGGGTTCGCCGCCTCGTCGTCGTCCCACGCGCCCTGGCACAGCGTGTCCGCCGGATAGTCGGTCGCGCCGTCTCCGTCGTTGTCGGCGAGGTCGCTGCACTGCGGCGATTCCTTTTGCATCTGGGCGAGGTTGCATCCCGGGTCGGGATTCGGGCCGCTGGCGTCGATCGCGCCGTCGCCGTCGTCGTCGATGCCGTTGCTGCACTCGGCGACGGACGCCTCCTCGCTGTCGTCCGAGGCGCTCGCGCAGCCGGAGTCGCCGAGATCGACGAGGCCGTCGGCGTCGTCGTCGATGCCGTTCGAGCAGGCCGGCAGCGCGGGACCCTTCACGATCCGAAAGTGGTCGAGGACGTTTCCGGACACGCCGATGAAGCGCGCGTCGAGCTGCCGGCCGACGACGTCGATCACCATCGACCCGAGGATGTCGAGGCTCTTCTCCATGACGGGATGGTTGAGCGCGCCGCCCGAAATCTGCGACGAGCTGCCCACGACGGCGCTCACCTCGCCGGAGTGCGGGGCCGGACCGAGCAGGGCCTTGTCGTACGCGCCGTCGCCGTCGGGATCGCCGTCTCCCGCGTCGACGGCGTGGAGCGCGGGGCTGTAGCTGGTCGAGAGCCCGTAGTGCCCGTCGAGCAGCACCGAGCGCTCGTAGCTGTGGCTGTGCCCGGTGAGGACGAGATCGACGCCGTACGCCTCCATCACGGGCAGGAAACGCTCGCGCATCTGCGTGAGCTGCGCGTCCGAGTCCGAGTCGTGCGAGCCCTTGGAGTACGGCGGGTGATGCCAGATCGCGATCACGAAGTCCGCGGTCGTCGCGGCGAGGTCTGCGCACGCCCACTGGTACATCGCGCCGCCCTCGCCGGGCGGGCACACGTTGGTCGTGGGGTTGGCCGGCGCGGTGCGGCTGGTGTCCTGCGAGTCGAGCGCGAGGACGTGGACGTTGCCCCAGTCGAACGAGTAGTAGGCCTCGGTCCCGCTCGGGACGCCGCCCGCCTCGGCCGCGGTCGGGAGCGTGAAGGAGTCGTAGTACGGCCCGGACTGTGTCGGAGAGTCCGAGCCGCCGATGCCGAACTCGTGGTTGCCCGGGACGAGCCACATCGGCGTGCTGCGCATGATGGCCGGGTAGACGTCGAAGAGCCCGGCGGTGAACTCGGCATCGGTGCCGCTGCTGTAAGCGTTGTCGCCGAGCAGGAGCCAGAGATTCGCCGTCTGGCTCCCGGCGTACGTGAGGTATCCGCTGCGTACGGCGGCCGCGTCCGCGCAGCCCTGTGACGAGACGGCGCACATCCCCGAATCGCCGATGACCCAGATGCGTGTCGGCCGTCGCGCGCCGGAGACCGGCGGCGTGCGGAAGGCGTGATCCGCGTCGCCTCCGGCGAGCGCCTGCGACGCCGAGCCGACGGAGTAGAAGACCTTCGTTTCTGCGGGAAGGCCGGTGAGCGCGACCTCGTGCTCGGTGCGCGACCCGGCGACGTCGACCGTCTGCGCCAGCGCGTCCGGGGCGAGGCCCCAGCGAACGCGCGTCGAGGTCGAGACGGTCGTTCGCCAGCGGACGACCGCGCCGCCGGGCGTCACGCGCTGCAGGTACGGCGCGCGTGCGAGCGCGAGCGGCGGAGCGGCCGCGACCTGGAGCGACGCGTCGAAGCTGATGTCCGAGCTCGTGGCGCTGCTCTGGTGGATCTCGACCGCGAGCACGTTGGCGCCGCTCACGAGGCCCGCGGCGGCGAACGAGAGATCGGTGAACGTCGTCTCGCCCGACCCCGAGATCGCCGACGAAGCCGGCGTCGTGGCGGTGATCGGGCCGGCCGGCATGTTGGTGCGCGCGACCTCGGCGCCGTTCAGGTAGACGACGGCGCCGTCGTCGCGCCGGATCGAGAGCCGGAGGTACGGGATCGATGCCGGGTCCGTGACGCCGAACGTCTTGCGGAAGTAGGTCGTGACGTAGTTGCTCGCGTTGCACGCGGGCGCGCTCGGCCCGCAGTAGACCACCGTGGCCTCGCCGCCGTCGCCGTAGCCGAGCTCCGCCGGCCCCGCGGACCAGGCCGCGTCGGAGAAGGCGGCTGCGCGCCACGCGCTGCCCGGGTCGGAGCCGTCGTCGAGATAGCGCCACGTGCTCCCGGCCGTGATGAGGAAGTCGCCGATCGCCTCGCCGCCCGCCGGCGAGGCCGCGACGAAGAAGGGCAGCGCAGCGGCGAGGGCCCCGCGAAGGATCCAGTGCGGGCGCGTCGAGCCACTCATCGGTTCTCTCCTCGAGCGAGGCGCGCGATCGCCTCGCGCGCCCGCGCGGCGAGGCTCGCCGCGGCCGGCGTCGCGCGCCGCCCGGGCGGCAGGGCTTCGAGCGCGGCGAGCGCCGCGCCATACGCCGCCGCCGCCTCGTCCCTGCGGCCGGCGCTCTCGAGCAGCTCGGCGCGCTGGACGAGGAAGCCCTCGGGGCGCGGCGTCGCGTTCGCCATGCGCGCGAGCCGCGCGAGCGCGGCGTCGGTCCGTCCGGCACGGATCTCGAGCGCGAGCGCGGTCTGCTCGAAAGCCGGCGCCGGACCGAGGCGCGCCGCCGCGTCGTCGAGCGTACGAATCGCCGCGTCGAAATCGGGCGGAGTCGTGGCCGTGAGAGAGCGCGCGCGGCCCACCCACCACTCGGGCGCCGCGGGCGACTGCGGTGCGTCGGCCAGCGCGCGCGCGTATTCGCCGGCGGCCTCGCGGTGTCGTCCGAGAGCTTCCTGCGCGCTCGCTCGCGCCGCTCTCGCGACCGCATCGTCCGGCGTCCGCGCGAGCCAGCGCGTGAGCGCCGCCTCCGCCTCGTCCGGACGGCGCCCGGCGAGCAGCGCGAGCCCCCGCTCGCGGTCGAGCGTCGCGCGATCGGCGCCGGCCCGCTCCGCGCGCGCGAGATCCGCGAGCGCTTCACCGGACCGCCCCTCGGCGCGCAGCAGCGACGCCCGCTCGATCCAGAGCGTGGCGCTTCGCG
>JAYRMX010000192.1:0-2354 GCA_041912475.1 Myxococcota bacterium | reverse complement strand
TCGAGGAAGTACATTGGGGGGCCTTTCCGCGGGCTCGATGGGCCCGCGGAGGGTACCGTACCGGGCGCTCCGCGCGAGGAGGCATCGTGGCCAGCATCTTCACCCGCATCATCCGGGGCGAGCTCCCCGGCCGCTTCGTCTGGAAGGACGAGCACGCCGTCGCCTTCCTCACGATCAACCCCATCCGGCCCGGGCACACCCTCGTCGTGCCGAGGCTCGAGGTGGACCACTGGATCGATCTGGAGCCCGAGCTCGCGCAGCACCTCATGACCGTCGCGCAGCAGGTCGGAAAGGCCATCCAGGCCGGCTTCCGCCCGGCGCGCGTCGGGCTGATCGTCGCCGGCGTCGAGGTTCCGCACGTCCACCTGCACGTCGTTCCCGTTCACGATCTGCGCGATTTCGACTTCTCCCGCGCCGACAAGAATCCCAGGCCCGAAGCGATGGACGCCGCCGCCCGAACCCTGCGCGAGCGGCTTCGCGAGATGGGGTGCACCGGGGTCAGCGATTGAGCCCGGCCCCGGCGCCGATCCTCTTCGTTCACTACGGAGAGGACTGGATCCGCGGCAGCGAGCGCTGCCTGCTCGATCTGCTGGCGCACGTCGACCGCGATCGCTTCGCGCCGCTCGTCTGGTGCAACGGCGCGATGCTCGCGGACGAGGTGCGCGCGCTCGGCGTCCCCGTTCGCGTTTCGCCGTTCAGCGTTCTGTTCCTGTGGGATCCCCCCAGGTGGGCGTTCCGGCGCTACGCGCGGCTGGTTCGCGAAGGCCTCGGCCTCGTGCGGAGCCACGGCGCGCGACTCGTCCACGCCAACAGCGGAGCGCCGAGCCAGTGGATGGTTCCCGTCGCACGCGCGGCCGGCGTTCCGCTGCTGGCGCACCTGCACGTTCCGTACATCGTGCGCGACCGCATGGCGCTGCTGCTGCACCACGCGACCCTCGCGGTCGGCGTGACGCACGGATGCATCGAAGGCCTCGTCGAAGACGGCATGCCCGCCGCGCGAACGAAGACCATCTACAACGGCGTCGATCCCGTGACGTGGGGACGCGGCGACGAGACCGGCCTACGCGAGCGGCTCGGCATCGCGAAGGACGAGGTCGTGCTCGCGCGCGTCGGATCGCTCATCCATCGCAAGGGCGTCGACGTGATGCTCCGCGTCTTCGCGCGCCTTGCCGCCGAGCGGCCGCGCTGCCGCCTGCTCGTCGCGGGCGAGGGCCCCGAGCGCGAGCGCCTCGAGGCGATGGCGCGAGAGCTCGGCGTCGCGGAGCGCGTGCACTTCCTCGGGTTCGTGCCATCGAGCGGGGCGCTGCTGCGCGACGCCGTCGACATCGCCGTCTCGCCCGCGCGCCTCGAGGGCTTCGGGCTCACGGTGATCGAGGCGGGGCTCGCGAGGCTCCCCGTCGTCGCCACGCAGACCACCGGAATGACCGAGATCCTGCGCTCGGGCGAGAACGGCGTCATCGTGCCGATCGGCGACGAGGCGGCGATGCTCGCCGCGCTGCGCGAGCTCGTCGACCGGCCCGAGCTGCGCGAGCGCTACGGGCGCGCGCTCGAGGCCACCGTCCGCGAGCGTTTCCTCACGTCGAGCTACGTGCGCGCGTTCGAGCAGACCTACAGCGCGCTGCTCGCCGGGAGCCCGAACGACTGGGGCTGGCGAGGGCCGTGGTCGTCGCCGTCGATCTACACGCGCTGGATCGCGCAGGCGCTCGAGCGCCGCTGGCGGGGAGAGGTCAGGTCATGAGGACGTCCCCCGAGCGGTAGCGGCCGAGCGGCGGACGCGGATCGCGGACGCCGAGCTCGAAGACGAGAGAGCCGGGCGCCTCGGCGGCGCCGCCTCGCCGTCCGCGCCGCTCGGAGGCGGGCACACGTTGGCCGCCGGCGCCGCGCCGCCGTCCGTGCAGCCCCGCTCCGCGCGCGCGAGAGCGCCGCGCACGTCCTCGGCCAACGCCCGCTCGGCGAGCGGATCGACTGCGAAGAGCAGGGCCGCCACCGCCTCCATGCAGGCCCATGCAGGCAGCTTCTCGCCCGCGACGAGGCGCGCCGCGAGCCGCATGAGCACGCGGCGAAGCGGCGCCTGCTGCCGCACGACCGCCGCGAGCCACGCGTCGAGCGCGCGCTCCGGCGCATCCTCACGCGATGCCCGGCGCGCGAGCGCCGCGGGCTCGCCGCGCGCCGTAGCCAAGTCCGCGATCCGCAACGCAGTCGCCATCTCGACCTCGGACGGGACCGGGGAGAGGCAGGTCGAGAATATGCGAAATAAAGACGAATATCAAGGGTGGCGGCGCGCGGCAGCTCGGTGCGAGCGGGCCGCAGACGCGGCAGGCCGGCGAGCGCCCGCCGCGCTCCGCCATTTCGCG
>JAYRMX010000191.1:0-11960 GCA_041912475.1 Myxococcota bacterium | reverse complement strand
TGCCGCCCTTGAAGCTCTTCTTCCCCGCCCTCCACTGGGCTATGACTTTCTTGGTGGGCGGGGGGGGGGCGCCCCCGGGGGCCCCCCCGCGGCGTTGGGATATGACGGCCGTCATCCACCTTCCCTCGCCATTGATATAAACAAACGTTCGTTTGGAGCGCCGGCGAGGCCGGGGGGAGGGCGCAGATGCGGGTGCGGCGAGTCTCGCAGGGCACGGTCGACGTCCTCGATCCCGCGTCCGCGCTCTGGTCCGAGGGCGAGCTCGTGCGGATCGACCTGATCCCGACGCCGCTCGCGCTGCAGCCGTCGCCGTACGTGAAGGCGAGCCGCGAGGATCGCCCGTACGGGCGCGTGCGCGAGGTCGATGTGCGCGCGCTGCACGACGGCAAGCAGATCGCGTTCCTGCTCGCGTGGGACGATCCGGACCGCGACGTCGAGCCGCCCGGAGACGAGCGCTTTCCCGACGGCGCCGCGCTGCTCTTCCCGCTCGCGAAGGACGCACCGCTCGTCACGATGGGCGCCGAAGGCAAGCCGGTCGGCGCCTGGCACTGGCGCGCGGATCGCCCCGACCGCCCGCGGAGCAACGTCGCCGCCGGGCTCGGAACGACGCGCGTCACGAACGAACCGTCGCTCGCGACGGCGTCGCACTGGGACCACGGACGCTGGCGCGTCGTCTTCCGCCGTGCGCTCTCGAACGGCGCGCCGCCGGCAGAAGCCGTCCAGATGAAGCTCGGCGATTCGGTTCCGGTGGCGTTCGCCGTGTGGGACGGATCGAACGGCGAGCGCGGCGGTCTCAAGAGCTTCTCGCCGTCCTGGCTCACGATCACGCTGGAGGACTGACCGATGGCTTCGAATCTGGTCGGACGGATGCGCGACGGAGCCGTGGTTCGCCCGAAGCGGCAGCTCGCGATGGTCTTCGATCTCAACAAGTGCCTCGGCTGCCACACGTGCGCGATGGCGTGCAAGACGCAGTGGACGAGCGGCGAGGGCATGGACGCGATGTGGTGGACCGTCGTCAACACGATGCCGGGCCGCGGCACGCCGCGCGACTGGGAGAAGATGGGAGGCGGCTTCGGCGCCTCCGGCGAGGCGCGCGCGGGCCAGCTTCCGACGCGCGAGGACTTCGGCGAGGCCTGGGAGTTCAACCACGAGGAGGTCTTCCAGGGCGGCAAGGGAACGAGCGTCCATCTGCGGCCGAGAAAGCCTCCGACGTGGGGGCCGAACTGGGACGAAGACCAGGGAGGCGGCGAGTACCCGAACGCGTACTACTTCTATCTTCCGCGGCTGTGCAACCACTGCACGCATCCCGCGTGCCTCGAGGCGTGCCCGCGCGGCGCGATCGAGAAGCGCGAGGAGGACGGCGTCGTCCTCCTGAACGAGGATCGCTGCAAGGGCTACCGCTTCTGCGCCGAGGCATGCCCCTACAAGCGCATCTACTTCAACGCCGTCCGCGGCATCAGCCAGAAGTGCATCTTCTGCTTCCCGAGGCTCGAGAAGGGCGTCGCCCCGGCGTGCGCGCGGCAGTGCCCCGGGCGGCTCCGCTTCGTCGGCTACCGCGACGATCCGAACGGCCCCATCTGGAAGCTCGTCGACAAATGGAAGGTCGCGCTGCCGCTCCACGCCGAGTTCGGCACCGAGCCGAACGTGTTCTACGTGCCCCCGCTCGCTCCGCCGCGCCACGACGCGGCCGGGCGTCCCGACCGCGAGAAGCCGCGCATTCCGATCGAGTACCTCCGCAGCCTGTTCGGCGACGGCGTCGACCAGGCGCTCGAGACGCTGCGAAGCGAGATGGAAAGGCGCCGCCGCGGCGAGGAGTCCGAGCTGCTGCGGACGCTCATCGTCTACCGCTGGCCGAAGGACATCTTCCCCGACTTCCAGAACGATCCGGCGCACGTGGAGGGGGCGAAGGCATGAAGGGCGAGATCACGCGACGAAGCTTCCTCGGCGGCGCCGGCAGCCTGCTCGCGCTCTCGATGCTCCAGCTCCGCTGCTCGCGGGGTGAGGCGCCGGTCGCCGCGACGGCTTCCGCGGGAGCCGGCGCCGCGCCCGCGTACGGCGGCTGGCAGGACGTCTATCGCCAGCAGTGGACGTGGGACAAGGTCGTGAAGGGCGCACACCACGTCGTGAACTGCGTCTCGGCCTGCCCGTTCAACCTCTTCGTCAAGGACGGGATCGTTCTGCGCGAGGAGCAGAACGCGGTGATGGAGGCGAACAACGACAGCCTTCCCGACTTCAATCCGCGCGGCTGCCAGAAGGGCGTCTGCTACAGCCAGCTCATGTACGGCCCGGGGCGGCTTCGCTACCCGCTCAGGCGCGTCGGCGCTCGCGGCGAGGGCCGCTGGAAGCGCATCTCGTGGGACGAGGCGATCGGCGAGATCGCCGACAAGATCGTCGAGGTGGCGGCGAAGGACGGCCCGGAGTGCGTGATCTACGACAGCGGGACCGCGAACGCGGGCTACGGCAGCGAAGCCGGCGAGATGCGCGCCTTCGACATTCTCGGCGCAACGCAGCTCGACGGCTGGGCGTGCGCGGGCGACATGCCGCTCGGCGTCATCATGACCTGGGGCCTCTTCAACGTCGATTCGACGTCCGACGACTACTTCCACTCGGACCTCGTCCTGCTCTGGCTCGGCAATCCGTCGTACACGCGGATCCCCGACGCGCACTTCCTGTGGGAGGCGCGCTACAACGGAACGAAGATCGTCAGCATCGCCCCCGACTACAACGCGTCGACGATGCACTGCGACGACTGGGTGAACGTGCGCGTCGGGACCGACGCCGCTCTCGCGATGGGCATGGCGAGCGTCATCATCTCGGAGAACCTCTACCGCACCGACTACGTGAAGGAGCAGACCGATCTGCCGCTGCTCGTTCGCGACGACGACGGCCGCTTCCTCCGGCAGGCGGACGTCGAGAAGGGCGGCAAGGACAACGTCTTCTACTTCTGGAACCTCGCGAAGGGCGAGGCGACCGAGGCGCCGGGGAGCGAAGGCCTCGGCCGCAGCAGCAAGCTCGCGCTCGGCGACCTCGACCCCGCCCTCGACGGGAGCTACGAGGTCGAGCTCGCCGACGGCCGCAAGGTGTCCGTTCGCCCGGTCTTCGCGCGGCTTCGCGAGCGGCTCGCCGACTACACGCCCGAGCGCGCCGCCGAGATCACGGGCGTTCCGGCCGAGACGATCGTCGAGCTCGCGCGCGAGATCGCCGCGGCGAAGTCGGTGAGCATCTTCGGGTCGTGGGGCATGATGAAGCACCACCACAGCGACCTGTTCCAGCGCGGGATGATCCTGCTCCTCGCGCTCACCGGGAACGTCGGCAAGCGCGGCGCGGGCCTGCACATCGGGGCCTGGTACATGATGAGCGGCGTCGAGACGATCCTGTCCGACGTCCAGCCCGCCTGGTGGCAGAAGGCGCTCCTCGAGGTCTTCACGCCGACGGTCCGCGAGTGGATCGCGGCCTTCCGCGACTACGAAGACGAGCACATGTACATGAACGTGCCGGCGCTGCTGTTCCTCCACCAGTTCGCGGGGCTCGGCGACGTGGTGGACAAGCCCGAGTACCACGATGCGCGCCCGGGCAAGCCGCTGCGCGAAGCGATCGAGGAGGGAATCGCCAGCGGCGCTCTCCCGATGTACCCGAAGAACGGCAAGCAGCCTCGCGTCTACGTCCACACGCGGGTGAACCCGCTGCGCCGCTGGCCGATGCCGCAGCTCGCCGAGAAGAACTTCTTCCCGAAGCTCGACCTCATCGTCGGCGTCAACGTCAAGATGTCGTCGACCTGCATGAAGTCCGACATCGTCCTCCCGGCGTGCGGCTACTACGAGCGGCGCGGGATCAAGTACGCGCAGACCTACGTGCCGTACTACGTCGTCGGCGACAAGGCCGTCGAGCCGGTCGGCGAGTCGAAGAGCGAGTGGGAGATCGCGGGCCTGCTGCTGAAGGCCATCCAGGAGCGGGCAGTGACGCAGAAGCTCGCTCCGCTGAAGGACGTGAAGGACAAGCCGCGCGACTTCGCGAAGGTCTACGACCGCTGGACCAAGGACGGGCAGTTCACCGAGAAGGACGACTTCGCCTACTACGACGCCGCGACGCGCAGCTCTCCCGAGATGGGGAGCATCGGCTGGAACGAGGCCGCGGCGAAGGGCGCGATCCGCATCCAGGGGCTCGGCCCGTTCCGCACGCACACCAACATCTGCAGCGACTACGAGCCCGGAGACAGCGTCTACTCGTGCCAGTGGTTCGTTCAGCAGAAGCAGCCGTGGCCGACGCTCACCGGGCGCATGCAGTTCTACCTCGACCATCCGTGGTTCATCGAGGCCGCGGAAGAGCTGCCGACGCACAAGGAGATGCCGAAGGTCGGCGGGAACTACCCTCTGCGCCTCACGGGCGGGCACACGCGGTGGTCGATCCACTCGAGCTTCCGCGACGAAACGAACCTGAACCGCCTGCAGCGCGGCGAGCCGGTGGCGTACGTGAGCCTCTCCGACGCCGCCGCGCGGGGCGTGAAGGACAACGACCGCATCCGCATCTTCAACGACGAGGGCCACTGCGAGCTGATCGCGAAGCCCTCGCCGTCGGTGCAGCCCGGGCAGATCATCGTCTACCACGCGTGGGAGAACTTCCAGTTCAAGGACTGGAAGAGCAACCAGGAGCCGGTTCCCTCGGTCTGGAAGTCGCTCCACATGGCGACGTACGGGCAGCTCCACTACCGCTTCCTGTACGCCGGGCCGCACCACGCACCGCGCGGGACGACGCTCGACTTCCGCCTCGCGTAGGGCGGCACGGGACCGGGAGGCGCTGCGTGACGCCGCCGCGAAGCATGAGCCGCCGGGCGTTCCTGATCGGCGCGGGCGGCGTCGCGGCGACGCTCGCGCTGGCGCGGCTCGCGCTGCGAAGCCCCGCGCCCGCCGGCCCGGCTGCCGTTCCGGCGACACCCGAGACGCTCCCCGCCTACGCCGGCTGGCAGGATCTCTACCGCGGCCGGTGGACGTGGGACCGCATCGCGAAGGGGACGCACTTCGTCAACTGCTGGTACCAGCGCGGCTGCAACTGGAACGTGTACGTGAAGGACGGCGTCGTCTTCCGCGAGGAGCAGGTCGCGACGTACCCGCAGACGAACGCCGGCGTTCCCGACTTCAACCCGCGCGGATGCCAGAAGGGCGCCTGCTACTCGGAGCGGATGGCCGACGCGTCTCGCGTCCTGTACCCGATGAAGCGCGCCGGGGCCCGCGGCGAGGGCCGCTGGAAGCGCATCTCGTGGGACGAGGCGCTGCACGAGGTCGCGGACACGATCCTCGACGTCCTCGCGCGCGACGGCCCCGGAGCGATCGTCTGGGACATGGGGACGGGAGCGACCAACGGCTGCAACGGCCTCGGCCTCACGCGCACCAACACGATCCTCGACACGATCGTCCTCGACATGAACGCCGAGATCGGCGACCACCATCCGGGCGCGGCCGCGACACTCGGCAAGATCTCGTTCGCGAGCTCGGCCGACGACCTCTTCCACTCGGACCTCATCCTCATCTGGGGCGGGAACCCGACCTACACGCAGATCCCCAACGCCCACTTCGTGAACGAGGCGCGCTATCACGGCGCCCACGTCGTCGCGATTGCGCCGGACTACAACGCGTCGTCGATCCACGCGGACCAGTGGATCCCCGTGAACGTCGCGAGCGACGCCGCCTTCGGCCTCGCGCTCGCCCACGTGATGCTGGAGGAGGGCCTGTTCGACGCGCGCTTCGTCGCGGAGCAGACCGATCTTCCGCTGCTCGTTCGCCGCGATACGCGGCGCCTGCTGCGCGGCAGCGACCTCGACGCCGGCGGCGACGGCGACGCGTTCTTCGTCCTCGACCGCCGCTCGGGCGACGTTCGCGAAGCGCCGCGCGCGAGCCTCGCGCTCGGCGACCTCGATCCCGCGCTCGAGGGCGAGGTGCGTGTCCGAACCGCGTCGGGCGAGGTTGCGGCGGTTCCGGTCTTCGTGCTGCTGCGCGAGCAGCTCGCGCGGCACGAGCCGGAGGCGACCGAGCGCGTGACGGGCGTGCGGCCCGCGGTCGTGCGTGCGCTCGCGCGGCGGATCGCCGGGGCGAAAGCCGCGACGATCCTCACGCAGTCGAACTTCTCGAAGTTCTATCACGGACTCGAGATGGAGCGCGCGCAGATCCTCGTGATGGCGCTCGCCGGGCAGATCGGCCGCAAGGGGAGCGGGATGCACGGCTTCCCGTTCCTCTCGCTCGGCGGTGTCGACGGCTTCAACGTCGCGTCGGGAGAGCACGCGCCCGCGGTGGGGATGGCGCTTCTCGGGGTGCAGGCGGCGCCGGAGATGGCGCGGCTCAAGCTTCGCGGCTTCAGCCTCGAGATGATTCTCTACGAGCTCGCCCGCAAGGAGTACGAGCGCGGAAACTTCGCGTCGGCCGCGCTCTTCTTCCTCCGGCACGGCGAGATGGGCGACCTCTATGGGAGCGCGGCGCGCTGGGATCCCTCGCTTCCGCGCCCGTTCGCCGAGTACCTGCAGGAGTCGCTGGCGAAGGGCTGGCAGTTCGCACCCGAGAAGACGCCGCGGATCCTGTTCGAGGTCGGCGGCAACGTCTTCCGGCGGCTGCGGAGCTACGACCGCCTCGCCGAGCGGCTGCTCCCGAAGCTCGACCTCCTCGTCACCTTCGACTGGCGCATGAGCAACACGGCGCAGTGGAGCGATCTCGTTCTCCCCGCCGCCGGCTGGTACGAGAAGGACGACATCACGTGGGCGACGCCGATCTCGCCGTTCGCTCACGTGACGACGCGCGCCGTCGATCCTCTCGGCGAGTCGAAGTCCGACTGGGAGTTCCACTGCGTGCTGATGGAGACGCTGCAGCGGCGCGCGGCCGAGCGGGGGATGCCCCGCTTCCGCGACCGGCACGGCGAGGAGCGGCGGCTCGATCGCGTCTACGAAGACCTCACCTTCGATCGGCGCTTCACGCAGCACAACCCCCAGGCGCTGCTCGACGCGGTGCTCGAGGTCTCGTCGAACACCGGCGGCATCGGCTGGAAGGAGCTCGAGCAGCGCGGCTTCGCGCGCTACACGGAGCTCGGGACGAGCTTCGCGAACCTCGGCAACGCGACCGACATTCGGCCGGACGAGACGATCACGGCGCTCACGTGGCACACGAACGACAAGACGCCGTGGCCGACGCTCACGCGCCGCATGCAGTTCTACGTCGACCAGGAGCTCTTCCTCGAGCTCGGCGAGGAGCTCCCGGTCCACAAGGACGACCCGGCGATCGGCGGCGATCACCCGCTGCGAATGACCGGCGGCCACACGCGCTGGTCGATCCACGCCTCGTGGCGCGACGAGGTGAACCTGCTGCGCCTGCAGCGCGGAGGCCCGATCGTCGTGATCGCAGCGGCCGACGCGCGTGCGCGCCGGATCGCGGACGGCGACCGGGTCCGCGTGTGGAACGACGTCGGCGCCTTCGAGCTGCGCGCGAAGGTCTCGCCGGCGGTTCGCCCCGGACAGGCCGTCATGTACCACGCGTGGGAGCCGTATCAGTTCGCCGGCCGCAAGTCGCACCAGAGCGCGCTGCCGTCGCCGATCAACCCGATCCAGCTCGCAGGCGGGTACTTCCACCTGCGGCCCATGATGATCGTCGGCGAGCCGGGCCTTTGCGATCGCGGGACGCGCGTCGAGATCGAGCGGATCGGAAGGGCGTGAGCGCGAGCACGTCGCGGAAGGAGGAGCGGTGAACGAGGAACGGTTCGATGCGATCGTGGTGGGCGCGGGGTTCGGCGGAGCGACCTGCGCTGCGCTGCTGGCGCGTCGCGGGATGCATGTCCTCCTGCTCGAGAAGAACGGGCAGGCCGGCGGCAAGGCGATGGTCGTCTCGAAGAACGGCTTCACGTACGAGCTGTGGCCCGTGATCCACGCGCCGGCGCGCAGCAGCCGCTGCCTCGAGGTGCTGCGCGAGCTCGGGATCGAAGACCGCGTCGAGCTCTCGGTCCCGCAGGTGCGCGGCGGGTTCTTCGTCGATGCCGGCGGCGAGGTGCGCCCGTTTCCGAGCGATCCCGACCCCGAAGGGCGCGCGATCCTGCGGCTCCTCGGCGTCGCCGAGGCAGACCTCGACGCGGCGATCGGCGCGCTCGCGGGTCTCGTTCTGCTGCCCGCCGCTGAGGTCGACGCGCTCGACGAGGTGAGCTTCACGCGCTGGATGGAGGGCCGCGGCGTTCCGGCGCCGGTGGTCACGTACCTGCACGCGCTCGCGAACGGCATCTTCATGGTGCCGTCGGACCAGCTCCCGGCGTCGGAGGCGATCCGCACGCTGCAGGCGATCCTGCTGAACCACGGGGGTCTGTACGCGAAGTCGGGCGGCATCGGACGGCTCGCGGAGCTGTACGCCGACACGATCGAGGAGCATGGCGGCTGCGTCCGCTACCGAGCGCGCGTTCGCTCGATCGAAGTCGAGGACGGTCGCGTGACGGGCGTTCGGACCGATCGCGAGCGCTTCCGGGCGCCGATCGTCGTCAGCAACGCGGGGCTGCAGACGACGGTGCTCCGGCTCGTCGGCGAGCAGCACTTCGACAAGAGCTACGTGAGCCGGGTGAAGGACCTCGTTCCCTCGTGGGGGATGATCGGCCTGCGCTACTTCCTCGACACCGAGCTGATCGAAGATCCGTACGCGCTCGTCTTCTCCGAGCAGGGGTACTGGACCACCGATCGCTGGCTCGCCGTTCGCGACGGCGCAGCGCTTCCGCGCGAGGTCGTCCTCTGGGTGCAGGTGCCCGCGCGCAACGACCCGGGCCTCGCGCCGGCCGGCAAGCAGTGCGTGCTCACGGGCGTGTGGTGCTCGCCCGATCCCGACGCGCCCGTCGCGGAGAAGGAGCAGTGGTGGCGCAAGATCGACGAGATCATGGAGCGCGTGTGGCCGGGCTTCCACTCGCACGTCGAGTCGCGCGAGACCTACGACGTTCGCGACGCGAGCGGCCTCTCGCGCGAGCCGGCGTTCGACGGCGTCGGCGGCGAGACGATCGGGCTCGGCCAGGTGATCGGGCAGTGCGGCCGCAGCAAGCCGTCCGCGCAGGCGCCGATCGCGGGCCTGTTCTACGTCGGCGCCGATGCCGGCGGCTGGGGCTGCGGAACGCACCAGGCCGTCGATTCCGGGATCGCGGTCGCCGACCTCGTCCTGCGCTATCACCGTCTGCGCCGGGGCCTGTTCAAGACGGCGTGAGGCCCGCGAGCGCTTTGCCGACCCTTTTTTCGACCAAGGAGCCAGCACATGCCCGTCCCCCGTCGCGATCTCGAGCAGACCGGCAAGCAGATTCTCGCCTGGCTCCCGTCGAAGCTGCCCGGCGCGACCGCGATCGAGATCTCGGAGCTGACCGGCCCCGGAGCCACCGGCTTCTCGAGCGACACGCTGATGTTCGACCTCCGCTACCAGCAGGGCGGAGCTGCGCAGCACCGTGCGCTCGTGCTCCGCACC
Source organism: Myxococcota bacterium (assembly GCA_041912475.1). Lineage (GTDB taxonomy): Bacteria > Myxococcota_A > UBA9160 > UBA9160 > UBA9160 > MYXO. The sequence goes on along the minus strand of JAYRMX010000191.1, from coordinate 2,511 downwards.
GAGCCGGCGGCCGTCGGCGTCTTCCCCGAGTACGACATCGACCTGCAGTACCGCGTGATGCACGCGCTCGCGGGTGCGGGAATTCCCATCCCGCGGCTCGCGTGGCAGGAGCGCGACCGTTCGGTGATCGGGAGCCCGTTCTACGTGATGGAGCGCATCGAGGGCCGAATCCCGCCCGACAGCCCGCCGTATCACGGGCAGGGCTGGATGACCGAGATCTCGCCGGACGAGCGGGCGTCGATCTGGTGGAGCGGCCTCGAAGTGCTGGCGCGGATCCACGCGCTCGACTGGAAGAAGCTCGGCGTCCTTCCGGCGCCGCGGCCGGGGACGACGCCGCTCGCCGAGCAGCTCGCGTACTATCGGCGCTTCCTCGGCTGGGCCGCGCAGGGCGGAAGCTACCCCGCGAGCGAGGCCGGCCTCGCATGGCTGGAGAAGAACCGGCCGCAGGGTGAGGAGCCGACGTCGCTGTGCTGGGGAGACTCGCGGCTCGGCAACATGATCTTCCGCGACGGCCGCTGCGTCGCGGTGCTCGACTGGGAGATGGTGACGCTCGGCAATCCCGCCGAGGACGTCGCGTGGTGGCTCTTCTTCGACGAGCACCACAGCACGGGCTGCGGTCTTCCGCGCCTCGAAGGCCTCCCGGGACGCGACGAGAGCATCGCGCGCTACGAGCAGTGGGCCGGCCGCGAGCTCGAGCACCTCGGCTACTACGACATCTTCGCGGCCTTCCGTTTCTCGGTGATCATGATCCGCGTCGCGCAGCTCCTCGGCGACCTCGGCATCCTGCCGACGGAGTCGGACTTCGGGTCGAACAACATCTGCACGCGCATGCTGATGGAGAAGCTCGAACGCGCCGGCGGGTAGCGCGCGTTGGTATCGAGGCATCGAGTCTCTCCTGCTTCGTCGCGCGCGGACGCCTCTCGGCCTCGACGACGACGCCGCTGCCGCGCGAGCGCCTGCGCAGGGCGCGCGAAGGACGCTGATTGCGGACCCGGTGATCGTCGCGCTGCGTACTACCTGCGTACTCGCTGCGCCGTGGTGAGGCCGGCTCTCAGCGCGGCGACGGAATACATGTTCCACGGGAGAGAGAATTGAAGTGCGCACAGGGGATCCTGTGTGGCTCCATCGACCCCTCTCCCAGCTTCCCCTTACGCCCTGACTTTCATCCGTGATGACGCATCGCTAGCCGGGGAGTTGAAGCTGCGCTGCCGGGGCGCGAGCCACGAGAACCATTGGCCCGGGGCTTGCAATCGATGATCTCCGCTGGGAAGGCGTCCGGGGAAACCTGGGACGAAGGCCGCCTCTCCGGCAGAGCGCGGCCTTCGTGTGTTTCGGGGGCCAAGCAGGTTGCAGCAGGACGCCCTGGCCTCGAGCCAGGCAGCAGAGAAGGGGATGGCGATGCCGGAGAGAAGGACTGGGTTGGGGGGCGCCCTCGGTACCGTGCTCGTCATGCTGGCGACCGGAGCCTCGGCGATGACGATCTCGGCCCCGTCGATCACGGACACCTCGACGTTTACGCTGGCCGGCAGCTCGTCGGATCGCGCGGCGGTGAAGGGTTCGCAAGTAGTCTCGTCGAGCTCGGCCGCCTTCGTGACACGCTTCTACACCACGGGCGTTGCAGACAAGGATTCCGGCGGCGGCACCGCCTCTGCCGCCACGAACGTGAGCTACACGATCTCCTTCAGCGTGACCCATGCGAGCGGCGTTCCCTATCAGGTCGATGTGTCGACCTCGATCCTCGGTGCCCTCGACGCCAAAGACGACTCGTCCGACACCGGCGTCAGCTCGGCCAGCGTGTCGAACGTGACGGGGTCGAAGACCGGCGGCGGGACGCTCACGGGCAGCCTCGGCCTCGCGAGCAGCACCTCCATCGGCGGCACGAGCTCGACGCTCGACTCGCCGGTGAGCAAGAGTGCCAGCGCCTCGATCTTTGCCGTCGGGACGGGAGCGGCGCAGGCCTACACGCTCACGTTCTCATTCGTTGCCAGCGCTTCTTCGACGACATCGGGCTCGAACAAGGGAGACGAGGAGGCCTACCGCTTCGGCCTCGCGACGGCTACCGGCAGCACGCTGAGCAGCCGTGCGGCCGACGACTACGCGGGCGTCGTCAGCCGTACCGGCACTCTGGACGGTCATACGGTCACCGTGACCGCCACGCCGGAGCCCGCCAGCTTCGCATTGCTCGGTCTCGGCCTGGCGGGCCTCACGCGCTTCGGGCGCAGGCGGACTGCCTAACGCAGCCACGCGGAGGCAGCCACGCGGAGCATCGGCGAGCAGCCGGCGTTGGTGTCGAAGTATCGAGTCTCATATGCTTCGATGCATGAGGACGCCCGTCGGCATCGACGATGACGGCTCGGTTGAGGGTGGCTTCGCGCGCTTCGCCGGCCTGCGCTGGCACGACCCGATCGCGCCGTGAGCGGCACGCCTCGAGGCGCCTCGCGGCGCACGTTCCTCGCGGGCGCGGCCGCCGGCGGGGCCGCCGTCTTCGCGGGCGGCGTGCTGCCGCGCTGG
>JAYRMX010000190.1:0-6953 GCA_041912475.1 Myxococcota bacterium | reverse complement strand
GCGAGGGCCGCGCGCTCGCGGGTCTCGTACCCGATGCGGCTCTCGAGCTCCTTGATCTCGCCGCGCAGGCCGACCAGCACCTCGGCGTCCTGATTGAGCACACGCTCGCGCTCGGCGAGCTCGAGGCGCGCCTGCTCGAGCGCGAGCTCGCGCTCGGCGAGACGCGTCTCGAGGCCGGCCGCCTCGTCTCGCAGCGCGGCGAGCCCCGCGCGCGCGGCCGCGAGGCCGGCCTCCAGCTCGCGCCGCTCGTCGGCGGCGAGCGAGAGCTCGAGCAGCCGCTGCATCTCGCGCAGCCGCTTGTAGCGCGCCGCCTTGCGCGCCTGCCGCTCGAGGCTGCCGATCTGGCGGCGGATCTCACCGACCACGTCGTTCACGCGAACGAGGTTGTGCTCGGTCGCCTCGATCTTCCGCTCCGCCTCCTGCCGGCGGACCTTGTACTTGCCGATCCCGGCCGCCTCTTCGATCAGGCTTCGCCGCTCCTCGGGCTTCGCCGAGACGATGCCTGCGATCTGGCCCTGCTCGACGATCGTGTAGCCCTTGGTCCCGATTCCCGTGTCGCGGAAGAAGTCCTGCACGTCGCGCAGGCGGCACGGCACCTTGTTGATGAGGTACTCGGAGTCGCCCGAGCGGTAGAGCCGGCGGGAGATCTCGATCTCCGCATACGCCGCGTAGGCCGGCGGGGCCGTCCCGGCGCTGTTGTCGAAGCTCAGCACCACCTCGGCCATGCCGACGGGCGGGCGTGCCTCGGAGCCGGCGAAGATGACGTCCTCCATGCCCTTGCCGCGCAGCCGCCGGGGCGACTGCTCGCCCATCGCCCAGCGCATCGCGTCGACGACGTTCGACTTGCCGCAGCCGTTCGGCCCGACGATGCCGCTGATCCCGGGCTGGAACGCCAGCACGACCTTGTCGACGAAGGACTTGAAGCCGCAGATCTCGAGGCTCTTGATTCGCAACCGGACCTCAGCACTCGCCCTGCCGGCATGGGGGATCCGGCGTAGCGGGGGTTCGACGAGACTGTGGGCGGAGGAGCAGGGGGTGACGAGTTTCTAACACCCTGCGCGGGGTCGGCGCAAGGCGCGAGAGAAGAATCTCTCCGGGACTTTCGGGGAGCCCCCCGGGCGGAGCGGCCGGCCGTCCGATCCGACTTGACGCCTGCGCTCCCTGCGAGCGAGCCTCGCGGCAGGAGGACGACGCCATGCCGATCCGGATCGAGGGCGGCTGCTACTGCAAGGGGCTCCGCTACGTGGCGGAAGGCGAGCCGCTGTTCAAGGTCCAGTGCCATTGCCGCGAGTGCCAGTACATCACGGGCGGCAGCCCGAACGTCGTGATGGGTATGCCCGCGGCGGGCTTCCGGTGGACCCGCGGCGCGCCGAAGCAGTTCCGGCGAAGCGACCTTTCGAACCCGGTGACGCGCGAGTTCTGCCCCGAGTGCGGAACGCACGTCCTCACGCGCGCGCCCGGATTCCCCAACGCGGTGTTCCTCAAGCCGGGCTGCTTCGACGATCCCACGCTCTTCGGCGCGCCGCAGATGGCGATCTTCACCGTCGACCGGCAGCCGTTCCATCACGTGCCCGAGGGCATCCCGGCGCACCCGCGCGCGCCGGGCGGCGCCTGATCGCGGGTCAGCCCTTCCCGCCCCCGGCGGGCGGGCGCTGGCTCTCGTACTGCAGGCGGTAGAGCCGGTGGTAGATGCCGCGGCGGGCGAGCAGCTCGTCGTGGCGGCCGGACTCGGCGATGCGGCCGTGGTGCAGGACGTGGATGCGGTCGACGTCCTGGATGGTCGAGAGGCGGTGCGCGATCACGAGCGCGGTCTTGCCCTGCCACAGGACGCGAAGCGCCTTCTGGATGAGCGCCTCCGTCTCGGTGTCGATCGAGCTCGTCGCCTCGTCGAGGACGAGGACGTCGGCGCCGTGGGCGAGCGCGCGCGCGAACGAGAGGAGCTGGCGCTGTCCACTCGAGAGGTTGGCGCCGCGCTCGTGGAGGTTCGTCCGGTAGCCGCTCGGGAGCGCGGAGATGAAGTCGTGCGCGGCGACGGCGCGGGCCGCGCGCTCGATCGCGGCGTCGTCGATGTCGGGTCGGCCGAGGCCGATGTTCTCGGCGATCGTTCCGCTGAACAGGAAGACGTCCTGCTGGACGAGCGCCACGCGGCGGCGCAGCTCGGCCTGCGGCAGCTCGCGCAGGTCGGCGCCATCGAGCAGGACGCGGCCGCGGCCGGGGTCGTAGAAGCGCGCGAGCAGCTTGATGACGGAGGTCTTGCCCGCACCGGTCGCGCCGACCAGCGCGACACGCTCTCCCGGCTCGACGCGCAGCGAGACGTCCTTCAGCACCCAGTCCTCGCCGCCGTACGCGAACCACACGTTCTCGAGGGCGACGGCGCCGCGCGCGGCCGGAGCCGGCGCCGCGCTCCGCGGCGCCGGCGCGTCGCGCACGGCCGGCTCGGTGTCGAGGAGCTGGAAGATCCGCTCGCAGCTCGCCATCGACGACTGCATGACGGAGTACTTCGCCGAGAGGTCGCGCAGCGGCAGGAAGAAGCGGCGCATCCAGTCGATGAAGACGTAGAGGACGCCCGCGGGCGCGACGCCCGAGCCGTACCAGATGATCATCGCGACGCTGAGGCTCCCGGCCATCTCGACTACGGAGAACAGCGCGGCGTCGTAGCGGATCGAGACGATCCACGCGTCGCGGTGCGCGGCGTTCAGCTCGGCGAAGTCGCGCTGATTGCGCGCCTCGCGCGTGAAGAGCTGCACCACCTTCATTCCCGTCACGGTCTCCTGCAGCATCGCGTTGATTCGTGCGATGCGGACGCGGACCGCGCGGAACGCCTCGCGGATCCGGAGCCGGAAGACGATCGCCGCGCCGGCGAGGAGCGGGACGACGAGGAAGGTGACGAGCGCGAGCTTCGCGTTCACCACGAAGAGCGCGACGGCGAAGCCGAACATCTTGAGCAGGTCGGTGAGCAGCGCGACGACCCCCGCGGAGAACATCTCGGCGACGTTCTCGACGTCGTTGGTCGCGCGCGTCACGAGCCGGCCCACCGGCATGCGGTCGAAGAATCCGAGGTGGAGCCGCGCGAGGTGCGCGAAGACCTCGCTGCGCAGCGATCGCATCGCGAGCTGGCCCGTCTTCGCCATCACCAGCGTCTGCCAGAACTGCAGCGCCGCGCCCGCGAGCATCGCGACGAGGTAGAGCACGCCGAGCCAGACGAGCGGCGAGAGCCACGCGGGGCCGTGCGCGAGGCCGCGCAGGGCGACGGGTGCGGCGGAGCCCGTCGCGGCATGGCCCGCGCCGAGCGCGCCGGACGCGCCGATGCTGGGCGCGATCACCTCGTCGAGGCCGGTCTTCACGATCCACGCGGGCGCGAGCTCGAGGACGAACATCGGCGCGACCAGCAGCAGCGTGAGCACGACCTGCCCGCGGTGCGGCGCGACGTAGCGCCAGAGCCGCTGCAGCAGCCGCGCATCGTACGCCTTGCCGAGGGCGTCCTCTTCGTGCAGCGAGTCCTGCTCGGCGACTGCGGCCGGCGCCGTCACGCGACCGCCTCCTCTTCCTCGAGCTCCTCTTCGAGCGCCTGCTGGCTCGCGAGGCGCGCGTAGAGGCCGCCCGCGGCGACCAGCTCGTCGTGCCGGCCGCGCTCGACGATGCGGCCGCCGTCGATCACGATGATCTGATCCGCGCCGCGAACGGTCGAGATGCGGTGCGAGATCAGCACCACCGTTCGGCCCTCGAAGACCTCGCCGAGCCCGCGCTGGATCTCGGCCTCGGTCTGCGCGTCGACGCTCGAGAGCGCGTCGTCGAGGATGAGGATGCTCGGCCGCAGCGCGAGAGCGCGCGCGAGCGCCGTCCGCTGGCGCTGTCCGCCCGAGAGCATGACGCCGCGCTCGCCGACCAGCGTGTCGTAGCCGTGCGGGAGGTCGACGACGTCCTTGGCGAGCTGCGCGCGCTCCGCGGCGGCGACGACGCGCTCGGGGTCGGGGGACGCGAGGCCGTAGCCGACGTTCTCGGCGAGCGTCATCGAGAACAGGAACGAGTCCTGCGGGACCATCGCGATCCCGGAGCGCAGCGTCGCGAGCGGGATCCGGTTGACGTCGACGCCGTCGAGGAAGACGTGGCCGTCGGCGATCTCGTACAGGCGCGGGATCAGCGACGCGAGCGTGCTCTTTCCCGACCCCACCGGGCCGACGATCCCGAGCGTGGTGCCGGCCGGAACGCGAAGCGACACGTCGCGCAGCGCTGGCTCGCGGCCCGTCCCGGGATAGGAGAAGTCGAGGTTTCGGAACTCGATCTCGCCGCGCAGCCGCTCGATCGGAACGCGGTCGGCGCGGTCGGCGATCGACGGCTCGACGCACAGCACTTCGTCGAGGCGCTGCATCGACGCGGCGCCGCGCTGCACGAGCGCGACCACCCAGCCCATGAGGAAGGTCGGGAACGTGAGCTCGTAGACGTACATCGAGAAGGTGAAGAAGTCGGCGAGCGTCATCTTGCCGCCGCTCACCTCGTGCCCGCCGACGAGCAGCACGATCCACATCGCGACCGCGGGAAGCAGGCTCAGCACCGGCCCCAGCCCCGCGAAGACGCGAACGACGTCGAGCTGGCGGCGGTAGAGGTCGCGGTTCACGGTCTCGAAGCGCGCCTGCCCCGCGGTCTCCATCGCGTAGGCCTTCACGACCGCGATCCCGGAGATCGTCTCCTGCAGCATGTTCGAGACGCTCGCGAGCCCCTCCTGCAGGCGCAGGTTCGTTCGGTGCATGGCCCGGCCGAAGCTTCGCGCGATCCACAGGAACGCCGGGTACGGGACCAGCACGAGGAGCGCGAGGCGGACGTCGAGCGCGAGCATCGCGGCGAAGACGGCGAGGTAGAGGATCGGCGTCTGCAGCAGGTTGAGGATGCCGGGGCCGAGGAGCAGCCGGACCGAGCCGAGGTCGTTGACGCACCGGCTCATGAGGTCGCCGGTCCGCCACTGCAGGTAGAACGACTGCGGCATGCGCTGCAGGTGCGCGAAGAGATCGTTGCGGAGCTCGTACTCGACGTCGCGCGCGAGGTTGAAGACGAGCGTTCGCGAGTAGTAGCGAAGGCCGCCGCGAACCAGCGTCACGAGGACGATCCACAGGCAGCGGCGCGCGACCTCGGCGGCGGGGAGCCTCGATTCGGCGGCGGCGACCGCGTGGCCGATGAGGATCGGGACCGCGACGAAGGCCGCGACGTAGCCGAGGGTCGTGAGCGCCCAGACGCCGTACGCCACCCGGTGGTGGCCGAGGTACGAGAGCAGGCGGCGAAGGCCCGGCCGCGACGCCGCTGCCGTCGCGGGCGCTTCGGCGGAGGGCGCGGCGGCCCCCGGCGCAGCCGTCATCGCCCGTACCAGGCGGCGACCCGCGCGCGGTCGGCCCCCGCGAGCCAGGCCGCGGCGGCGACCCAGTTGCGGAGCATCGTCCGCAGCACCCCGCCGGCCTCGTAGCGGCGGGCGGACGTCGTGGCCGGCAGCGGGAGCAGCGCGAGCCGGCCCGCGCGCCGGATCGCCCGCACGAGATCGAGATCTTCGAAGATGGGGACTTGCGGTACGCCGCCCAGCGCGTCGAGGACGCGGCGCCGCACGAAGATCGCCTGGTCGCCGTAGGGCATGCGGAGCAGCGCGACGCGAAGCCGTGCGCCCCACTCGACGACGCGGAGCGCGACCGAGCGGCGGTCGAAGCGGAAGCGGAACGCGCCCCCGGCGACCGCCGGGTCGGCCATGGCGCGCGTCACGGCCGCGTCGTAGCCCGGCGCGAGCCGCGTATCGGCGTGCAGGAACAGGAGCACGTCACCGCCCGCGGCGCGAGCTCCGGCGTCGAGCTGCCGCGCCCGGCCCGGCGGCGAGACCAGGACCCGCGCTCCCCGGCCGCGCGCGCGGTCGGCGGTGTCGTCTCGGCTCCCGCCGTCCACCACCAGCACCTCCACCCCCGGGGCGGACGCGCTCGCGAGGGCCTCCTCGATGCGGCCGCCCTCGTCCAGCGCAGGAATCACGACGGACAGGGCCACACGAGAACCTTAGCAAGGCGGCCTCGCGGCGCGGCGGCGCGGCGGGCCGATTGACAAGCGTTTCATCTCTCGTATTCGTCCCGCGTGACAGCCCGACGACCGGACCCGTCCCGCACCGCCACCGACGACGAGAAGCCCTCCTCCCCGACCGCGCCGACCTACGCGCGCGCGGGCGTCGATCTCGACCACGACGAGGGATTCGTCGGCGAGATCAAGGAGATCGCGCGCGGGAGCTTTCGCCCCGAGGTGCTCTCGTCGATCGGCGGCTTCGCCGGCCTGTTCAAGACGCCCGACCGCTACCGCGATCCCGTGCTCGTCGCGAGCACCGACGGCGTCGGCACCAAGCTCAAGCTCGCAGCGCAGCTACGGCGCTACGACACCATCGGCATCGACTGCGTCGCGATGGTCGTGAACGACCTCGTCGTGCAGGGGGCCGAGCCGATCGTCTTCCTCGACTACCTCGCGATGGGAGAGCTCGACCGCGCGATCGCGAAGGAGGCCCTGCGCGGCGTCACCGAGGGCTGCCGGCGCGCGGGCTGCGCGCTGCTCGGCGGCGAGACGGCGACCATGCCGGGCGTCTACCCGCCCGGCGAGATCGAGCTGGTCGGCTTCGGCGTCGGCGTGGTCGAGCGCGACAAGGTGATCGACGGCTCGACGATCCGCGAAGGCGACGTCCTGCTCGGTCTCGGCTCGAACGGTGTCCACAGCAACGGCTACTCGCTCGTGCGGCACGTGCTGGCTCGGTGCGAGAAGGCCGGGGCGCTCGACCTGCGCGCCGAGGACGCCGCGCTCAACGGCTCGCCCGCGAGCGCACTGCTCGCGCCAACCCGAATCTACGTGAAGCCGATCCTCAATCTGCTGCGCGACTTCACGCTCAACGGCATGGTGCACGTCACCGGCGGAGGCTTCGACGGCAACGTGCCGCGCGTGCTCCCGAAGGG
>JAYRMX010000189.1:0-4307 GCA_041912475.1 Myxococcota bacterium | reverse complement strand
GAGCAGCTCCTCCGGTTCGGCCTGCATGCCGGGGCGGAGCGTGACCGCCGCGCGAATGGCCTCGCCCCACTTCGCGTCGGGAACCGCGAAGACGGCGCACTCGGCGACCGCCGGATGTTCGGCGAGAGCGCCTTCGACCTCGGCGGGATACACGTTGAAGCCGCCCGTGATGATCTTGTCTTCCTTGCGATCGGCGAGAAAGACGTAGCCTTCGGCGTCCATGCGGCCGAGATCGCCCGTCCTCAGCCACCCGTCGCGAAGCCGCACGGCATCGAGGTCGGGGCGCTTCCAGAACCCCGGCGTCACCCACGGCGCGCACACGCAGACTTCACCCACCTCGCCCGGCGGCAGCGCGTCGCCCTCCTCGCCGCAGATCCGCACCTGCGCGAACGCCGCGCACTCGCGTCCGACGGAGCGAAGGCGCTCCGGTGCGCTCGCGAGCGCCGCCGCGTGCTCCTCCGGCCCCATGCACGTCGCGAGCCCGTACGCCTCGGTCTGTCCGAAGCCGGTGTAGAGCACGGGGCCGAGCCGCTCGATCGAGCGCCGGACGAGCGCGGGCGCCGCGGGCGCCGCGGCATAGACCACCGCGCGCAGGCTCGAGAGGTCGGCGCGTTCGGCGTCCGGGTGATCGAGCAGCATGCGGAGCAGCGTCGGGATCACGAGGATCATGGTCACGCGATGCTCCTCGATCGCGGCGAGCATCGCGGCGGGATCGGGGCCGGGAAGGACGACGAGCGTCGCGCCCGCCACCCAGCAGGCGTCCATCGCGCGCCCGCCGAAATGCGAGAGCGCGAGCTGGCCGAGCAGGCGGTCTCCGGGTCCGATCGCGAAGCCGCTCGCCCACGCCCCCATCGCCGCGGCGACGCTCGCGAGGCTGTGCGTCACGCCCTTCGGACGCCCCGTCGTTCCCGACGTGTAGAGGATCTGCGCGAGCGAATCGGGCGGGCGATCGACTGCGGGGCGCGCATCGGCTTCTCCCTCGGCGAGTGCAGAGAGGTCCGCGACTCCAGCGCCTCCTTCGAGCGCGAGCAGCGCAGCGCCGCTCGCGGCCGCGGCGGCCCGAGCCCGCTCGAGCGCGCCGCCGCGCAGCGCGAGAACGAAGCGCGCCCGCGCGTCGCTCACCATGAACGCGTGCTCTGCCGCGGTGAGCGCGCCGAGCAGCGGAACGAGCGCTCCGCCGGCGCGCGCGATCGCGATCACGGCCTCGACGTATTCGATGCAGTTCTCCTGCACGACGGCGACGCGCTCTCCGGGACGAAGCCCCAGCCGCAGCAGCGCTGCTGCGAGACCTGACGCGCGTGCGTCGAGCTCCGCGTACGTCCTGCGGCGCGCGCCGTCGACGAGCGCGACCCGCTGCGGCCAGCGCCGCGCCGCGCGCTCCGGATAGTGCGCGTAGGGGTGGATCAAGCGCCGCTCTTGCGGGAGCGCCTCTCGAGGTGCCGCTCGGGCGGTCCCGCGTAGTGCGCGCCGAGCGCCTCGGGGATGATTCGCAGCGGAACGCCCTCGCGGATCTCCTCGACGATGTGCGCGAGCAGGGCCATGCCGTAGCCGAGCGCGCCGAGCCCGCCGATCGCGAGCGGGTCGAAGCCGAGGTCGGCGAGCACGGCGCCGAGCGCACCGGCGAGGTTGATCGGGATGCGACGCCCCTTGCGGCGCGCGAGCTCGGCCTCGATCGCGTCGAGCATCGCGCCGTGCGCGCGCCAGCCGTCTTGCTCGCTCGCGAGGCGCCGGAGCGTCACGGCCCGCGGCTCGGCGTGCTCGTGCAGCGGATGGCCGAGGCCGGGCACTGCGCCGCGGCGAGCGAGCCACTCGTCCGCTGCGCGCGCAGCGGCCTCGCTCTCGCCGATGCCCCACCCCACGGCGTCGATCAACATGACGGCGGGCTCCTGCGGCGATCCCGTCACCGAGCCGCTCGCGAGGATCCCGCTCGCGAGCGCGGGGATCGGCGAGTCGGGGAACGCCGACGCGGTGAAGCGCGCGGCGCACGCGGCCGAGCTCACGAGCTGCTGGTCCATCCCGCTTCGCAGCGCGAGATCGAAGAGCGCGGCCTCGCGCGCGCCGGGAAGCTCGCCGCGCAGGAGCAGGTACGCGGCCTCGGAGTACGAGAGCCCCGCGATCAGCTCCTCGACCGGGTAGCCGCGCACCGTGATCTTCCCGCTCTCGGCGCGGCTGATTCGCGTCGTCCAGTAGTCGCTCCAGTCTCCGGAGTCGACGTAGTCTCCGATTCGGCGGCGGCGCGGAGCCTCGGACATCGTCATCGCCCCTTGAACTCGGGCCTTCGCTTCTCGACGAACGCACGCGGCCCTTCCTGCGCGTCCTCGCTCTGGCGGACCGGCTCGGCGAGGAGCTGCTCGAGCCGCAGGCCCTCTCCGAGCGGCAGATCGAGGCCGCGCCAGACGGCGGCCTTCGCCGCGCGGACGGCGAGCGGAGCGTTCGCCGCGATGGCGCCTGCGACCGCGAGCGCCTCGCCGCGCAGCGACTCGAGCGGAACGACGCGCGAGACGAGACCGATCCGCTCGGCCTCGCGGGCGTCGATGCGCCGTCCGGTGAGGATGAGATCGAGCGCGCGCTCGGGGCCGACGAGGCGCGGGAGCCGCTGCGTGCCGCCCGCTCCGGGCATGATCCCGCGCGTCACCTCGGGAAGGCCGAAGGTCGCGTTCTCCGACGCGATGCGAAGATCGCACGCGAGCGCGAGCTCGAGCCCGCCCGCGAGGCAGTAGCCGTTCACCGCGGCGACGATCGGCTTGTCGACGGCGAGGTTGCGCGTGATGCCGCCGAGGCCCGGCGTCTGCTCCGAGCGCCGGAGGCGCTGCGCCGAGCTCATCGAGCGGTAGAAGTCGCCGACGCCGCGAAGGTCGGCGCCGGAGCAGAACGCACGCTCGCCCGCGCCGGTGAGGACGGCGACGCGAAGCACGTCGTCGTCGCGAAAGCGCAGCCACGCGGCGGCGAGCGCGGCGCTCGTCTCGGCGTCGAGCGCGTTGTGCACCTCGGGACGGTCGATCGTCACGATCGCGACGGCGCCGTCGGTCTCGAAGCGAACGCTCACGCGCCGCCCTCCTCCGCTCGCGCCGGCTCGAAGAGCGGGAGCACGAAGCCGCCGGCCGGCTCGAAGCGGACACGAACGCGAAGGCCGATCTCGACGGCCTCGGGCACGCAGCCGACGACGTTCGAGACCAGGCGCGGCCCCTCGTCGAGCGCGACGAGCGCGACGACGTAGGGAGCGGGCTTTCCCGGGTGGTACGTGCGGCGGTAGACAGTGAAGCTCTCGACGCAGCCGAGCCCGCTCACCGCCCTCGCCGTGAGGTCGGCCGACCAGCACTTCGGGCAGCACGGCCCGGGCGGCAGGAACAGGTGCCCGCACGCCGCGCACGCGGAGACCTCGAGCGCGCGCCGGCCGCACGCCTCCCAGAACGGCCGCGTGAGCGCATCGGGCGCGGGAAGCGGCGGCGAGGAGGGGCCGAGGGTCATGTCAGCCTCCGAGCACGAGCGTCGCGTGCGTGTTCATCCCGAGGCCGTGCCCCGACACGAGCGCCGTCTCGGCGCCCGCGACTTGTCGCTCTCCGGTGTCGCCACGAAGCTGCCGGACCGCCTCGATCACGTGCAGCATCCCGCCGCCGTAGCCCTCGGCGAGAAGGCCTCCGCTCGGGTTCACCGGCAGGCTCCCGCCCGGCCCGATGCGGCCGCCCTCGACGAACGGCCCGGCCTCGCCCTTCTTGCAGAACCCGTAGTCCTCGAGCTGGAGCAGGACGACGATCGTGAAGCAGTCGTAGAGGAGCGCGACGTCGACGCCCGCCGCCGTGAGGCCCGCGCACGAGAGCGCCTTCGGCCCGCAGCGCGCGGCGGGAAGTGCGTCGAAGTGCCCGGGCGAGGTCGCGCTCGCGAGACCGTGCGCCTGCGCGTGGCCGAGGATGCGGACGGGACGGGCGCGAAGGTCGCGAGCGCGCTCGTGCGTCGTCACGACGACCGCTGCGGCGCCGTCCGAGACGAGGCAGCAGTCGAGGCGCCGCAGCGGCTCGGCGACGGGCTCGGACGCCAGGTACTCGTCCATCGAGATCGGGCGCCGCTTCTCGGCGTGCGGCGTTCGCGCCGCGTGCGCGCGCGCCGCGATCGCCACCTCGCCGAGGTGCTCGGGCCGCGTTCCGAAGCGGTGCATGTGGCGCCGTGCGGCGAGCGCGTGCAGCCCCGCCGCGCCGAACAGGCCGAACGCCGCGTCGTCGCCTCGCCCGTACGCGAACGCCGCGCCGGCCGCGAGCGGCGTGTCGCCATAGACACACAGACAGGTGTCACAATGGCCCGCTTCGACCGCG
>JAYRMX010000188.1:0-22031 GCA_041912475.1 Myxococcota bacterium | reverse complement strand
GCTCACGAAGGCGCCCGGCAACGGCGCGGCCTTCGGCGGGCTCAAGGTCGTGACGCAGAGCGGCTGGTTCGCCGCACGCCCGTCGGGAACCGAGAACGTCTACAAGATCTACGCCGAGAGCTTCCGCGGCCGCGAGCACCTGCAGCGGATCCAGGAGGAGGCGAAGGCGCTCGTCGGACGCGCGCTCGCGAGCTAGACGCGAAGACGGAGGTGAGCGACGTGACCCGGCCCGAGTCGCTGATGCCCTACCTGCTCCCCGAGGTGCCGGACGGCCTCGAGCGCCTTCCGCAGCTCGCGCTCGACCTGCTGATCGGCACCCGGCCCGGCGCGGGGGCCGGCTGGAGCGAGATCGATCCCGAGCTCTGGCACGCGACGCACAATCCGTGGCTCATGCTGCAGGTGGCGTCGCGGACCGCGCTCGCCCAGGTCGCGGCCGATCCCGCACGGATGCGGCGCATCCAGGAGGCGATGCGCGCGTACGAAGCCGAGCTCGCAGCCCCGGGCTGGATGCAGCGCGCGCACGGCGGCGAGAAGCTCGGGCCGGTCGCGTACCTCAGCATGGAGTTCGGCCTCTCGGAAGCGCTGCCGATCTACTCGGGCGGCCTCGGCAACGTGGCCGGCGACCAGCTCAAGAGCGCGAGCGACCTCGGCGTTCCCGTGATCGGCGTGGGCCTCCTCTACCAGCAGGGCTATTTCCGGCAGGTGCTCGACGCCGACGGCGGGCAACAGGAGTTCTATCCGTACAACGATCCCGCGCAGCTCCCCGTGGTTCCCGTCCGCGACGCGGACGGGGAGTGGGTGCGGATCGACATCGGCTCGGGCGGACGCCGCTTCTGGCTCCGCGCGTGGGAGGCGCGCGTCGGCCGCGTCCGCCTGCTGCTGCTCGACAGCAACGATCCCGTGAACCCGCCGGCCGACCGCGGCGTCACGAGCGAGCTCTACGGCGGCGACGGCCGGCTTCGGCTCGAGCAGGAGATCGTTCTCGGGATCGGCGGCTGGCGACTGCTGCGCCGACTCGGGATCGAGCCCGAGGTCTGTCACCTGAACGAAGGCCACGCCGCCTTCGCCACCCTCGAGCGCGCGCGCTTCTTCATGCAGGAGGCGGGAGCCGATTTCGAGACGGCGCTCGCGGTCACGCGCGCGGGCAATCTGTTCACGACGCACACGCCCGTCGCCGCCGGCTTCGATCGCTTCGCCCCGGAGCTCGTCGCACGCTCGCTCGGCCACTACGCCCGCGAGCGCCTCGGCATCGACATCGGCCGCCTGCTCGCGCTCGGCCGCGAGAACCCGAACGACGCGGCCGAGCCGCTCAACATGGCGCTGCTCGCGATTCGCGGCAGCGGAGCGGTGAACGGCGTGAGCCGGCTCCACGGGGCCGTGAGCCGGAGCCTGTTCCGCTCGCTCTTTCCGCGCTGGCCGCTCGCCGAGGTCCCGATCGGCCACGTCACGAACGGCGTCCATCAGCGCTCGTGGGTCTCTCCGGCGGCCGAAGCGGCGTGGACCTCTTCGTGCGGCCCCGACGTCTTCGAGCGCTGCGCGGGCGAAGACGAGTGCGCGCTCGGCGCGGTGTCCGACGAGCAGCTCTGGCAGATGCGCGCCGAGAACCGCCGCGAGCTCGTCGAGTTCGTGCGGCGACGCTTCGCGCGGCAGGCCGCGCAGCAGGACATCGCGGCCGAGAAGCTCCCCGACGTCTCGCTGCTCTTCGATCCCAACACGCTGACGCTCGGCTTCGCGCGGCGCTTCGCGACGTACAAGCGCCCGAACCTGCTGCTGCACGACCCCGGCCGCCTCGCGCGCCTGCTCGCGAGCGCGGACCGCCCGGTGCAGCTCGTGATCGCCGGCAAGGCGCATCCGGCCGACGCGCCGGGAAAGGCGCTCGTCCGCGAATGGGTGCGCTTCACGCAGCGCGACGACGTTCGCGGCCGCTGCATCTTCCTCGCCGACTACGACATGGCGCTCGCCGAGCACCTCGTGCAGGGCGTCGACGTCTGGATCAACAACCCGCGGCGCCCGTTCGAGGCGAGCGGAACGAGCGGGATGAAGGTGCTCGTGAACGGCGGCCTCAACCTCTCCGAGCTCGACGGCTGGTGGGCCGAGGCGTACGCGCCGGAGGTCGGCTGGGCGATCGGCGATGGCGCCGAGCACGGCGAGAACCCGGCGTGGGACGCGGCCGAGGCGCGCGAGCTCTACGCGATCCTCGAGAACGACGTCGTCCCGGCCTTCTACGACCGCGACGCCGCCGGGATCCCGCGGCGCTGGGTGGCGCTGCAGCGCGAGAGCATGACGCGGCTCACGCCGCGCTTCTCGAGCCAGCGCACCGTTCGCGAGTACACCGAGCGCTACTACCTGCCGGCCGCACGCGCGTACCGCGCGCGCGCCGCCGAGAAGGGAGCGGCCGGCGCGAAGATCCGCGCCTTCTGCGAGCGCGTCGCACACCTCTGGCCTTCGCTTCGCCTCGGCCCGGGCTCGGTCGCGACCGCGGACGGCGTGCACCGCTTCCGCATCGAGGTGCACTTCGGAGAGCTCGCGCCCGACGACGTCCTCATCGAGGCCTTCGCCGACGCCGCCGGCGGCGACTGCGAGCGCCACGCGCTCCGGCGCGCGGCGCCCGTGACCGGCGGCGTGAACGCCTTCTTCTACGAGGCCGAGGTGAAGTCCGATCGCCCGCTGCGCGACTTCACGTTGCGCGCGATTCCGTCGCATCCCGGCGTTCTCGTCCCGCTCGAGGCGCCGCAGATCCTCTGGCAGCGATAGGGCCTGCGCTTGCGTCGCGGCGCGACGCGCGGGCGCCGAGGCGGGCCGCGCGAACGGCCGGCCCGCTCCATGCGAGGCTCGTGGCCGCGCGCCCGCGTGGTACCGTTGCCGTGCGCCCGCGGCGGGCGCGGGGAGAGCGCGCGTGGGAATCGACGAAGGAATCCTCCTTTCGCAGTGCGGCCACACGCTCGAGCGGACCGATCTCGCGGGCTTCGGCCGCCGCGAGGAAGGCAAGGTCCGCGACAGCTACGTCGCGGCCGGGCGCCGCGTGATCGTCGTCACCGACCGCGTGAGCTGCTTCGACGTCGTCGTCGGGACGCTCCCGTTCAAGGGGCAGGTCCTCAACCAGGTCGCGGCGTTCTGGTTCGAGAAGACGCAGCACGTGGCGAAGAATCATCTGATCGCGGTCCCCGACCCCAACGCCTCCGTCGTGCGCGAGTGCCGGCCGCTTCCGATCGAGTTCGTGATGCGCGCGCACCTCACGGGCGTGACGTCGACCTCGATCTGGACGGCCTACGCGCGCGGCGAGCGCGTCTACTGCGGGCACCGGCTTCCCGACGGCCTTCGCCAGCACGAGGCGCTTCCCGAGCCGCTGCTGACGCCGACGACCAAGGCCGCGAAGGGCGAGCACGACGAGCCGATCTCGCGCGCGCAGATCCTCGCGCAGGGGATCGTCGACGAGGCGACGTTCGACCGCGCGTCGCGCGTCGCGCACCGCCTCTTCACCGAGGGCCGGCGCTGGGCCGAGCACCGGGGCCTCGTGCTCGCCGACACCAAGTACGAGCTCGGCCTCGACGACGCGGGCGAGATCGTCGTGATCGACGAGATCCACACGCCCGACTCGTCGCGCTACTGGCTGCGTGAGAGCTTCGAGCGCGCGATGCGGGAAGGCACGAACCCGACGGCGCTCGACAAGGAGTACGTTCGCCGCTGGCTCGCCGAGCAGGGCTACCGCGGCGACGGCGCGCCGCCGGCGATCCCCGACGACGTTCGCTGCGAGGCCGCGCGCCGCTACATCGAGGCGTACGAGCGCGTGACCGGCCTCGCGTTCGTTCCCGACCTCGAGCCGGTCGCCGACCGCCTCTCGCGCAACCTGCGGCCGTACGCGGCCTAGCGCGGTGCGGGTGCTCGTCGCCGGCGGCGCCGGCTACATCGGCTCGCACACCGCGCGGCGCCTCGCCACTGCGGGCCACGACGTCGTCCTCTACGACGACCTCTCGCGCGGGCACCGCGCCGTCGCGGACATCCTCGGGCTGCCGCTGGTCGCGGCCCCGCTCGCCGACCGCGAACGCCTGCTCGCGACGCTTCGCGAGCGGCGCATCGACACCGTGATGCACTTCGCGGCGTACGCGTACGTCGGCGAGAGCACGGCCTCTCCCCTGCTCTACTACGACAACAACGTCGCGACCACGATCGGCGTCCTGCGCTGCATGCAGGAGGCGGGCGTTCGCCGCTTCGTGTTCAGCAGCACGTGCGCGACCTACGGCGACCCCGACCGCGTCCCGATCACCGAGGACGCGCCGCAGCGGCCGGTCTCACCGTACGGCTGGAGCAAGCTCATGGTCGAGCGCGTGCTGCGCGACCACCTCGCGTCCGATCCGTCGTTCTGCTTCGCGGCGCTGCGCTACTTCAACGCCTGCGGCTGCGCGATGGACGGGAGCCTCGGCGAGGACCACGACCCCGAGACGCACCTCATCCCGTCGCTGCTGCAGGCGGCGCTCGGTCTGCGCGGCGAGCTGGTGGTCTTTGGAACCGACTACCCGACGCCCGACGGCACCAACATCCGCGACTACGTCCACGTCGACGATCTCGCCGACGCGCACGTGGCCGCGATGGAGCGGCTCGCGTCGGGAGACGCGATCTTCTGCAACCTCGGCACCGGGCGCGGCTTCTCGGTGCGCGAGATCCTCGCCGCCGCCGAGCGCGTGACCGGAAGACCCGTCCCCGTTCGCTACGGCGAGCGCCGCGCCGGCGACGCCGTCGCGCTCTTCGCCGACCCGTCGCGCGCGAAGACTCTCCTCGGCTGGGAGGCGAAGCACCGCGACCCCGAGGCGATCATCGCGTCGGCCTGGCGCTGGATGGAGGCGCATCCGCGCGGCTACGCGAAGTAGCGCGCGTGCCGGCTCGCCCGGCATCGGGTTCCGGGCGGCGACGCCGGGCCCGCGAGCGCTCGGGTGCGCGCCTCACGCGCGCCCGCGGCGCGCGGCCGCGATCCGCACGCCGAGCGCCGCGAAGACGGCGAGGCTCGCCGGCAGATAGGGTGGCTTCACGAGGAACGCCGGACCGTAGTTCAGCAGGAAGATGCCGAACAGGTACCACACGCCCGCGCGGTGCAGGAGCTTCCAGCACCGCTGGCCGAGCACGCGAACGGCCGCGTCGCTCGACGTGAGCGTCAGCGCAGCGACGAACAGATAGCCGAGTGCGCCCCCGTAGAGCGTCACGTCGCTCGTCTTCGACCAGAACGCGTCCGGCCAGCCGGTCGCGAGCGCGACGATGCCCGCGAGGTGCAGCGCGTGCGACGCTGCGAACGAGACGCCGAGGTAGCGCCGGTTGCGAAGCAGCCACGCCGTCGCGTCGTTTCGCAACAGGCGCCGGAGGCTCGACGCCGTGAACGCGGCGAGAAAGAGCACGAGCGAGCTTCGCGCCGTCGCCCGGAGGACGGCGCGAACGCCCTCCTCCTTCGCGCCGCAGGCCATCAGCACGAGCCCCGTCATCGCCACGACCGCGAGCGTGGATGCAGCGGTGATCGCCCAGCCCTCGAGACGCCTCGCGGCCATCGCCCTCCTCGCGCGACGCGCCGGTACCAGCGGCGGCTGCCCGGGCTCGAACCCTACCGGATCGCACGAGCGGTTCGCAGCGGGCCGGCGTTCGCGGCTCGGCTCGAAGGACGTTCGAGTGCTCGGTTCGTCTCCGAAGCGAGGAGCAGGACGACGCGATTCGCAGAGAGCGAGCCCGCGCGGCCCGAAGTTGGTACTATCGTACCATTCACGCGCCCCGCACGCGGGGGCGCGGGGGGCCGGGCCGAGGGACTTTTCTGCGCCCGGCGGGTTCGACCGTGCGGCCGGAGAGCGAAGGAGCGCGCGTGACCTTGCAGGCAGACAGGCGGTCCGGCGGCGCAAGCCTCTGGGCCCGGTGGGTGATGGACCGCCGGCGCTGGTGGCTGCCGCTCGCCGCCGTCCTGCTGACCGGCGCGGCGAGCCTGCTCTTCGTCGGCGCCCGCACCTACCGCGACGCGCCACCGATCCCGGACTTCACCCGCGAGTCGGGAGAGCTCCTCGTGCCGGCCGCTTCGATCCTGCGCGGGCAGGCGGTCTTCCAGCGCCATGCGCTCATGGACTACGGGAGCCTGTTCGGAGACGGCGCCGCGCGCGGGCACGACTACCCGGCCGATGCGCTCCACGAGGTCGCGGTCGCCATGCTCGCATTCCACCGCGCCCGGGCCGGTGCGGGCGACGACGGCGACGCCGCCGCGCGGGCCCGCGTGCAGCAGGAGATTCGGCGCAACCGCTTCGATCCGGCGACCGCCCGCGTCCCGCTGTCGGCGGCGCAGGCGCACGCCTACGAGGCCCTCGCCGCACGCTACACCGCACTGTTTCGAAGCGAGAGGCCCGATGGCTTCGCGCCGGCCGGATCGATCACGGACGCCGGCGAGCTGCGCGACCTCGCCTCCTTCTTCTTCTGGGGCGCCTGGGTCTGCGGCGCCGAGCGCCCGGGAACCGGCGCCAGCTACACGCACGACTGGCCCTACGACGAGCTCGCCGGGAACCGCCCCGGCCCGGCGATCGTGCTCTGGAGCGTTGCTGCGCTGCTCGCGCTGCTCGCCGTCCTCGGCGCGGTGCTGTTCCTCCATGGCCGCTACGGCGACGCTGCGGGCTGGCGCCCGGATCCGCGGGCGGCGGCGGCCGCTTCGCCGGTCCTGCTCGACGCCTACCGCCCGACGCCGGTGCAGCGCGCGAGCTACGCGTTCTTCGTCGCGGCCGCGCTCCTCTTCGCCTTGCAAGTTTTCGCCGGCGTGCTCACGATCCACGACTTCCTGCACGCGACGACCGTGTTCGGCGTCGACTTCTCGCGCTGGATCCCCCTCCCCGTGACGCGCGGCTGGCACCTTCAGCTCGCCCTGCTCTGGATCGCCTCGTGCTGGATCGGCGCGTCGATCTTCGTGCTGCCCTTGGTCGGCGGCGCGGAGCCGCGCGGGCAGCGCGCGCTGGTGCACGCGCTCTTCGCCCTGCTCGTCGTCGTCGTGGCCGGGAGCCTCGCGGGCATCGCCCTCGGCCCGCTCGGCCGGCTCGGCGCCGCCTGGAACCTGCTCGGAAACCAGGGCTGGGAGTTCGTCGAGGCGGGACGCGCGTGGCAGGCGGGTCTCCTGCTCGCCTTCGTCCTCTGGGCGGCGATCCTCGCGCGCGCGCTCGCGCCCGCGTGGCGAAGCGCCGATGCCTGGGTGCTGCCGAAGTGGCTCCTCTACGTCGTCGTCTGCGTGATCGCGCTCTTCTCCTCGGCCTTCGTCTCGACGCCCGAGACGAACTTCGTGATCGCGGACTTCTGGCGCTGGTCGGTCGTCCACATGTGGGTCGAGGCGTTCTTCGAGGTGCTCGCGACCGTGCTGCTCGCGCACTTCATGCTGGCGATGGGCTTCGTCGGAGCGGCCGCGGCGTCGCGGGTGGTCTACCTCTCGGCGCTGCTCTTTCTCGGTTCGGGCCTGCTCGGCATCTCGCACAACTTCTACTGGAACGCGAAGCCGGTCGCGACGCTCGCGATCGGGAGCGTGTTCTCGACGCTCCAGGTCGTGCCGCTCCTGCTGCTGACGCTCGAGGCGTGGCAGGTGCGCGGCCTGCCGCGCGAGGCGCTGCGCCGCGCCGGCCCGGATGCGCGGGCGGGCTTCGGCCACGACGAGGCCTTCCTCTTCCTGCTCGCGGTCAACTTCTGGAACTTTCTCGGGGCGGGAGTCTTCGGCTTCCTCGTGAACCTCCCGATCGTCAACTACTACGAGCACGGCACGTATCTCACGGTCAATCATGGCCACGCCGCGCTGATGGGCGTCTACGGCAACCTCGCGCTCGGCTCGATCGTCTTCTGCAGCCGAACCCTCGTTCGGCCCGACGCGTGGAGGCCGCGCCTGCTGCGCCGCGCGTTCTGGTCCGTGAACGCCGGCCTCGGGCTCATGGTCGCGCTCGACCTCTTCCCGGCCGGCGTCGCCCAGCTCGTGGCCGTGCTCGAGCGGGGTCTGTGGTCGGCGCGCTCGCCGGCCTTCGTCGACGGCGCGCTGTTCCAGACGCTCACGTGGGCGCGCGCGGTCGGCGGCGCGGTCTTCGTGTTCGGTGGCGTCCTTCCGCTCACGTGGTTCGTCGTCTCGCGAAGCCTTTCGCTCCGCGCCGCCGCGTCGTCACCGGACCGCCACGCGGCCCCGCGGTCAGCGCGCGACGAGGTGTACGGACGGGCTCTTCACGAACGCGGTGAACCGCGCTCCCTGCTCGATCGCTAGCTCGTCGCACGAGCGGCGCGTCACGAGCGCGGCGAGCGCGAAGCCGCAGTCGATCGTCACGCGAACGAGGGGCCCCTCGGACACGAGGCCCGTCACCGTGCCTGCGAGCCGATTGCGCGCGCTCACCAGCCCTGCGGCGCCGCGCTCGAGGATCACCTCGTCCGCGCGGATGCAGACGAAGACCTCGCCGGATCCGACGTCTCCCGCCACCGCGAAGAGTCGCGCCGCCCCGACCTCGACGCTCACCAGACCTTCGCCGGCGGCGCCGGTCACCCGGCCGGGAACGATCGTCTCGACGCCGACCACGCGCGCGACCGCGAGATCGGCCGGGCGGCTGAACGTCTCGTGGATGACGCCGACCTGCCGCACGCTGCCCTCGGCCATCACCGCGACGCGGTCGCCGAGCGCGAGGGCCTCGACACGGTCGTGCGTCACGAGGACGACGGAAGAGCGCAGCGAGACGAGAAGCCGCCGCAGATCGCCGCGGAGCCGCTCGCGCGTCGGCGCATCGAGCGCCGAGAGCGGCTCGTCGAGCAGGAGCAGGCGCGGCCGCGGCGCGAGCGCGCGGGCGAGGGCGACGCGCTGCTTCTGCCCGCCGGAGAGCGTGCCGGGCCGGCGTCGCGCGAGGTCCGCGATCTCGAGCCGCACGAGCGTTTCGGCGACGCACGCCTCGCGTTCGGCGCGCGAGAGGCCGCCGAGCCCCCACGCGACGTTCGCGGCGACGCTGCGGTGCGGGAAGAGCGCGTAGTCCTGAAACAGGAGGCCGACCCGCCGCTGCTGCGGCGGGACGAAGACGCCGCGCGCCGCGTCGAGCCAGACCTCGTCGCCGAACCGGATCGTTCCGCGCTCGGGCCGGTCGAGCCCGGCGAGGCAGCGAAGGATCGTCGTCTTGCCGCAGCCCGACGGCCCGAAGAGCACCGTGACGCCCGGCTCGGCGAGAGGCACCTCGAGCGCGCAGGCGATCCGCGGCCCGCCGGGAAAACCCTTCTCGAACGACGCTACGAGCGCGCCGTCCACGGAGACCACACGCGGCGCTGCAGCGCGTACGTGACGGCGAGCACCGCGAACGAGACGGCGAGCAGGAAGGCCGAGGTTCGCCCCGCGGCGGCGTAGTCGAGCGACTGCACGTGGTCGTAGATCGCGATCGACGCCGTCCGGGTGACGCCCGCGATGTTTCCGCCGATCATCAGCACGACGCCGAACTCTCCGAGTGTGTGCGCGAACGCCAGCACCAACCCCGTCGCGACCCCGCGCGCCGAGAGCGGGAGGACGAGGCGAACGAACGTGGCGGCGCGCGAGAGCCCGAGCGACCACGATGCCTCGACGAGCCGCGGGTCCACTCCCGCGATGGCGGCGGCGAACGGCTGCACCGCGAACGGCAGGCTGTAGAGCACCGAAGCGACGAGTAGGCCTTCGAACGAGAACGGGAGCGTCGATCCGGTGGCGGCCTCCCACGCGCGGCCGAGCGGGCTCGCCGGACCGAGGGCGACGAGCAGATAGAACCCCAGCACCGTCGGCGGCAGCACGAGCGGAAGCGCAACCACGGCCTCGACGAGGAACTTCCAGCGCCGCCGCGAAGTCGCGAGCCAGTACGCGACGGGCAGACCGATCACGAAGAGAACGAGCGCCGTCGTTCCCGCGAGCACGACGCTCAGGCGGATCGCTGCCCAGTCCATCAGGCCCCCGGAGGCGAGAGGCCGTGGCGCGAGAGGATCTCGCGCCCCTTCGGCCCGCGCAGGAAGTCGCGGAAAGCACGCGCCGCGTCCGCGTCCTGCGCCCACGAGAGGAGCACGCCGGCCTGGTCGAGCGCCGGATACGTTCCGGGCGGCACCTCGGAGCTCTGCCCTTCCTCTCGCATCGCAGGCGACCCCGCGAGTGAGAGCGAGACGAGCGCCGCATCGGCCGCCCCGCTGCGCGCGAAGTGCGCCGCCTGGGCGACGTTCTCACCGAGGACGAGCTTTTCCTTCACCGCGTCGTACAGGCCCGCCGATCGCAGCGCCGCTTCGGCGGCACGGCCGTACGGCGCATGCTGCGGGTTCGCGATCGCGACGTGCCGGATGCGCGCGTCGCGGAGCACCGCGAGGCCTTCCGCCTCGGCGGTCAGCCCCAGAGAGCGGGACAGCCAGAGCCCGAGGCGGCCCTGCGCGTACTGGAACTCGGAGTCGAGAACGAGCCCCTTCTCGCGCAAACGCCGCGGGTAGTCGGAGTCCGCCGACAGGAAGACGTCGAACGGCGCGCGATTCTCGATCTGCGCGTAGAACGTTCCGGACGCGCCGAACGTCGGCCGCAGCACGATGTCGGGACGCTCGGCCGTGAAGGCCTTCGCGAGGTCGTCGAAGGCCGGCTGCACGTCGGAGGCCGCGGCCACCGTGACGACGCGCGAGCCGGCGTCGCCCCTCGCCGGCGGGTCGGCAGGCGCGGCTGCTGCGCCGAGCACGGCCGTCGCGAGAGCCGCCGCGGCGAAGCGCGTCGCGGCGAGCGCTCGCTTCCTCCACATCCTCGGAACTCTAGCCGAGGCGGGGGTGCGCTCTCCGCACCTTCCCTTCCGCCTTCGCCAGCGCCGGGCGGCGCGTTGCTCCGGCAGCCCGCGCGGGGCCGGCACCGGCGGCTCGGCGGGTTCCGGGAGCCCCGCGACCCGGGGGATCCAGCCCGGCATCGCGCCGCCGGATGCCGCCCGAAGCGCCAGCCCCGTGACCTTCCCTGTCACAACGCTGCGTGAACCTGCGTTCACGAGGTCGAAGCTCCGCGGATCCATGGCGGCCCCGGATCGCGCGGGGACGCCCCCGCATGCCGCGGAGGGGAGCCGGAGAGATGGCGACACCGACGACGCAGGCCGCACCGCGTACCGCAGCCGAGGAGCCGAGACGAGAGCGGCTGCCCTCGCTGCGCGCGCTCTTGCGCTTTCTCTTCGGCGCAAGGCCCGAGCCGTTCGACCCGGGGAGCCTCCGTCTGCCACAGTACGACGTACCGGCCCTGGTCGAGAAGCTCGCGGTCGTGAAGCGCGGCGAGGAGAACGGCCGCCACGAGCTTCCCGCGGCGAGCTCGGCCGTCTTCGACGGCCCGCAGAGCGAGATCGTCCAGACGATCCAGGCGTCCGTCCTCCAGGCGCAGAGCAAGCTCGTCGCGCGCCTTGCCGGCCTCACGAGCCGCATCCAGCAGGTCGATCTCACCGCGGTTCTCAACGACGCGCTGCAGCTCGCACCGAAGCTCGCGTCGGACCTCGACACGCTCTGGGCACGCCGCGCGAACCGGCTCGGCCCGCCACGCCAGCAATACGACGCCGTCCGTTCGCAGTACGAGCACTTCCGGGCGGAGCACGGCCTTCGCTGGGATCCGCACTACCCCGATTCGCATCTGCTCCACGTCGCGATCCTCGTCGTGCTCTTCGTCATCGAGACCTGGCTCAACAGCGCTTACTTCGCGAAGGCGTCGGAGTTCGGCCTCGTCGGCGGGCTCACGCAGGCCGCCGGCATCGCCGTCGTCAACGTCTTCTCGTCGTTCGTTCTCGGGCGAGGCGCCGCCTGGATCCGCTGCACGAGGAAGGGCTTCGTCGCGCTCGGCGTGGTGTGCGGCCTTCTCTTCGCCGGCTGGGCGATCGGATACAACCTCGTCGTCGCACACGTTCGCGACCTCTCGGCCGCCAGCCCCGACGCGTCCGCCCGGGAAGCCCTGCATGCGCTCCGCTCGGATCCCCTCGCGTTCAGCGACGCGACGTCGTGGCTTCTGCTCCTTCTCGGCGGCCTGTTCTGCGCCGTCGCGTTCGCCGACGGGGCGGGCTGGGACGACCCGAATCCGGGATACACCAGGCTCCACCGGCGGCTCCGCGCCGCGCGCGCCGACTATCTCCACGCCAAGCAGTCGATGCTCGAAGAAGCGCTCGCGCACCGAACGGTTTCGCTCCAGCGCCTCGGCGCGCTCTCCGATCGCGCACGCTCGACGGCGGCGACGCTCGCCGACGCCGTCCACCAGAAGCAGACGCTGGTCACGCAGGCGAAGACGTTCTTCGAGGCTTCCGACGGCGCCTGCAACGCCCTGCTCGGGCGCTACCGCGACGCCAATCAGCGCGCGCGAACGACGCGCCCGCCGGCCTGCTTCCAGCAGCGATACCGCTACGACGTCCCGTCCGAGCTCCAGCCCGACATGGAGCCCGACCGGGTTCGCCTCGAGTCGCAGCAGAAGATCGCCACCCGGATCGAGGAGAGCCGCGACGCAATCCGCTCCGAGCTCGAGCGCGTGACGTCGGCCTTCCAGGAGAGGATGGCCGCGCTGCCGGATCCGGACGGGATCGGCGCCGCCGCACCGAGCGACGGCCACGCCTCGGAGGCCGGTCGTGTTTGACGACACCCCGTCTCGGCAGCGAGACCGGCGCCAGCGGATCCTCGCCGTCGCACTTCTCGTTCTGGCCGTGGTCGTCGCGGCTTCCGTCGGCATCCTCCGCTGGCGCGCGGAGGCGACGGCGGTGCGGCTCGGCTCCGAGGGCTGCCCCGCGGACAGGCCGCCCTCCGCGTTCGAGCTCGTCCTCGTCGACGCATCGGAGGGCTTCAATGACGCCCAGCGGCTCTTCCTCGAGAAGTTCTACGCCGACCTCGACGCTTCGATCCCCGACCACGCGAAAGTCGCGGTCTACGTCCTCGATGGGCGCAGCGGAGCCGACCTCCCCGCACCGATCTTCGTTCGCTGCAAGCCGCCGTCGGGCAAGGAGGCGAGCGCGTGGACGCAGAATCCCGCGCGCCTCGAGCGCGCGTGGCGCTCGTCGTTCCGCGAGCCGCTCGAGCGCGCGCTCGAAAGCTCGCTCTCGCGGCCGTCGTCGGCCGAGTCTCCGATCATGGCCGTGCTCCAGAAGGCCGTCCTCGCGGAGCTGCCGGCGAACGCGACCGAGACGCCGAGGCGCATCGTCCTGATCTCCGACCTCCTCGAGCACACGAAGGCCTACTCGCAGTACGGCTCGTCGCCTCCCGACTTCGCAGCGTTCCGCAGGCAGCCCTTCGCGCAGCACCTGCGCGTCGACCTCACCGGCGTCGACGTCGACGTGCTCTACGTCTCGCGCCCCGGACACGAAAAGGTCCAGGGCGCGCGCCACCTCGAATTCTGGAAGGAGTACTTCGTCTGGCTCGGCGCCGGCGCGCTCCGGCTCCGCATCACCCCCGTCCCCGGCTAGACCCGAGGAGGCCGCCCGTGTCGTCTTCTCTCCCCCCGCTCGATCCTCGGCCCGCCCGAGAGGGCCTCCCGCTGCGCCACTGGTTCGTGATCGCCGCCGCGTTCGGCGCGCTCTCGATCGCTCTCGGCGAGGTCGTCTTCGGCGGAACCTCCTGGGTCACGCTCGGCGGCCCGCTCCTCGCGATGGCCGGCTACATCGCGATCGGCTGGCGAATCGCACGCACCGCGGAGTCCGTCTCGCAGTTCGCCGACAGCGTCTACTACCTCGGCTTCCTCCTCACGCTGACGGCCCTCGTCGCCGCGCTCATGGGAATCGGGAGGAGCGAGGACGTCTGGGACGTCATCCGTCTCTTCGGCGTGAAGCTCGTGACGACGCTCGTCGGCCTCGGCGTCCGCGTCTTCCTCACGAACTTTCGGCCCTCGGTCGAGGACAGCGTCGAGGTCGCCGAGGAGATGCTCTCGCGCGCCGCCGTGAGCCTGCGCCACCGCTTCGATCAGCTCGCAGTCGATCTCACGGCGCAGACCGGCGCGATCAACGCGACGCTCGACGGCGCGGCGCAGCAGATCGACGTCACGCTCTCGTCCGTCGTGACGCGAATCGGGACGGAGCTCTCCGAATCGGTGACGGCGAGCTCGCGGGCGCTTCGCGAGTCGCTCGAGTACCTGCGGAAGGAGACGACCCGCGCCGTCGACGATCTGCGCGCCGTGTTCTCGGCCGCGGCGAACGCGATGACGCAGACCGTGGGATCCGGCGCCGGATCGCTCGGCACGACGCTCGCCGGCGCGAGCGAGCGGATCGGCGCGGCGTCCGGCGATCTCGCGGACCGGCTCGGAGCCTTCTCCGCTCCGGTCGACCTGCTCACGGCGAAGCTCGACGCGCCGATCGGCGCGCTCGCGACGCAGATCGAGTCGAACGGCGGGAGGCTCGCAGCCCTCGGCGCAGCGCAGATGCGGTGCGCCGAGGAGGCGAGCGTGCTCTGCGCTGCGCTCGCGGCGATGAGCGCGCGCACCGCCGGCCTCGACGGCGAGTGGACCCGCCTCGAGGCGCACCTGGGCGAGCTCGGGCGCGTGTTCGACCGCGCGGCTGCGGCGGGACCGCCGTTCGAGGCGCTCGGCGATCAGGTGCGGGCGCACGCGGCCGACCTGCAGGCGATCGCTGCGTCGGCGAGCGACGCCTTCTCCCGGCTCGAGCGCGAGATCGAGGTGGGCCGCACGAAGCTGCACGCGCTCGAGCAGGAGTGCGAGCGGCGCCTTGCCGCGCCGCCTGCGGCCGAACCCGAGCTCGCAGCGCCGCCTCCCGAGAGCGCGGCGGCGCACGCACCGCTCGGCGTGTGAGGGCGAGGCCATGTCACGAAGGGCTCGAAGCGCGCTCTTGCTGTCGGTCACGCTCACCGACTTCGTCCTCACGCTGTTCTTCCTGCTGCTGCTGCTCGCCGCGTGGGCGCTCCTCCGCAAGGACGAGACCATCCGGGCGCTCGAGGGAGCACGCGACGCCGACCGGCGGCAGATCGAGCGCCTGCACGAGGACGTGCGCTCGCTCGAGACGCGCGTCGCGATCGTCCGGGAGATCTTCGAGAAGGTCCCCGAGGCGAGCCGCCCGGAGCTGGAGCGCCTCATCCTCGTTGCGCTCCGTGACGCGAAGCGGCTCGTGAAGCTCGAGGCCGAGAACCGCGACCTCGCTGCGACGAAGCGAAGCCTCGAAGCGACCCGCACGACGCTCGAGCAC
The DNA here is from genome assembly GCA_041912475.1 of Myxococcota bacterium. Taxonomy (GTDB): domain Bacteria; phylum Myxococcota_A; class UBA9160; order UBA9160; family UBA9160; genus MYXO. Next base: position 6,915 of record JAYRMX010000188.1, on the reverse strand, counting down.
GAGATCTCGCGACTCGAGCAGCAGGTGGCGACGCTCGCCGGCAGCGCGGCGAGCTCCTGCCCGGCCGAGCTCGCCAGCGCGCAGAAGGCGCGCGACGACGCCGTCCGGCAGGGGCGCTACTGCTTCGAACGCCTCGCGAAGACCGGGTTCGGGAAGAAGCCCTGCTGGGTCGATGCAAACGGAAAGATCGAGTACGCCTTCGCCGTGACCATCACCGAGGGGGTGATCTCCGTGGCTCCGAGCTGGCCGCCCGCGCGCGCCGCCGATGCGCAGCAGATCCCCGGCCTCGCGGGGCTCGCCGGCACGTGGCCGGCGCCCGAGTTCGCCGCACGCGCCGCGCCGATCCTCGCGTGGAGTGAGGAGAAGGACTGCCGCCACTTCGTGACCATCGACGACCAGGCGACATCGAAGGCGGCCTTCAAACGCAATCTCCTCGCAGTCGAGGGCTATTTCTACAAGCGCCTCCTCGATGAGGCGAAGGCGCGCTCCGACCCGGCGCCGGCCGTCGCGGGGCCGGAGCCGGCGCAGTCGCCGGCCGGCGAGATGCCAGCCGGCCGTGCCTCGGAGCTCTAGATGAGCCGCATGCCGACTCTCCCCGCGCGCCGCAGGACCGGCCTGCTCGTCGCCGTCGCGCTCTGCGCGGGCCTGCTCGCGGCGCCCGCCAGCGCCGGCCCGCACGCCCCCGCGAGCTCCGAACCGGAGCGCTTCACGGGCCGCGTCGTCGGCGTACGCGACGGCGACTCGCTCGTGGTGCTGGCCGATCGCCGCGAGGTCGAGATTCGCCTCGCCGAGATCGACGCCCCGGAGCGCGCGCAGCCCTGGGGAAACCGCGCGAAGCAGGCGCTCTCGGAGCTCGCCTTCGGCAAGACGGTCGAGGTCGAGGTGACGGACCACGACCGCTACGGCCGAACGGTCGCGCGCGTCGTGACGGGCGGCATCGACGTCCCGGCGGAGATGGTTCGGCGCGGCTGCGCGTGGGTCTATCGCCAGTATGCGAAGCGCGCCGAGCTGTACGACTTCGAGCGCGTCGCACGCGACGGGAAGGTCGGGCTCTGGTCGCTGCCGGAAGCCGAGCGCATCGCGCCCTGGGAGTGGCGGCACGCGCGACGCGCCGGAGTGCACGTCGGGATGCCTCCCGGAGAGGCGGCGCAGCCGCCGGCGGTACCGTGATGCGCCCCGCTCCCGGTCAGCTCGCCGACCACCCCATCACGGCCTTCACCTCGAGGAACTCCTCGAAGCCGAAGACGCCCCACTCGCGTCCGTTACCCGACTGCTTGTAGCCGCCGAACGGAGCGGTGAAGTCGGGCGGCGCGCCGTTGAGGTTCACCTGTCCGGCGCGGAGCTGCATCGCGACGCGCTGCGCTCGCTCGAGGCTCGCCGACGAGACGTAGGCGGCGAGGCCGTAGGCCGTGTCGTTGGCGATGCAGATCGCATCCTCCTCGCTCCGGTACGGCAGGATCGAGAGCACCGGGCCGAAGATCTCCTCGCGCGCGATCGTCATGTCGTTGCGAACGTTCGCGAAGACGGTCGGCCGCACGTAGTAGCCCTTGTCGAGGCCCTCCGGCCTTCCGGGGCCGCCGGTCACGAGCGTCGCGCCCTCGTCGATTCCCTTCTGGATGAGGCGCTGGATCTTGTCCCACTGCGCCTTGCTCACGACCGGGCCGATGCGGCTTCCTTCGGCGAACGCGGGGCCGACCTTCACGCCGTCGGCGACCGCCTTCGCGATCTGCACCGCCTGCTCGTGGAGCGACTCGGGAACGAGCATGCGCGTCGGCGCGTTGCACGACTGGCCGCTGTTCATCATGCAGCCCATCGTCCCGCCGCCGACGGCCGCGGCGAGATCGGCGTCGTCGAGGATCACGTTCGCCGACTTGCCGCCGAGCTCCTGCGTGACGCGCTTCACCGTGTCGGCTGCCGCCTTCGCAACGAGGATGCCGGCGCGCGTCGAGCCCGTGAACGACACCAGATCGACGCCCGGGTGCGACGCGATCGCCGTGCCGACGCCGGGACCGTCGCCGTTCACGAGATTGAACACGCCCGCCGGAACGCCCGCGGCGTGGAAGATCTCGGCGAGGAGGATGGCGTTGAGCGGCGCGATCTCGGTGGGCTTGAGCACCATCGTGCAGCCGGCCGCGAGCGCCGGAGCGACCTTGCACATGATCTGGTTCACGGGCCAGTTCCACGGCGTGATGAAGCCGCACACGCCCGCCGGCTCGCGTCGGATCAGCGTCGTGCCGCGGAGCGTCTCGAACTCGTAGGTCTCGAGGATCCGGATCGCCTCGCTGAGGTGCCCGAGCCCGCTCGCCGCCTGCGCCGCGTTCGACAGCCAGAGCGGCGCGCCCATCTCCTGCGAGATGGTCTTCGCGAGCTCGGCGTATCGCTTCTGGTACTCGGTGGCGATCGTTCGCAGCAGCGCGAGGCGCTCGTCGCGGCTCGTTCTCGAGTAGCTCTCGAAGGCGCGCCGTGCGGCTGCGACGGCGAGATCGACGTCCTTCGAGCCGCCGAGCGCGATCCGCCCGATCCGGTCCTCGGTCGAGGGGTCGATCACGTCGAAGGTGCGCGGCTCGCTCGAGTCGACCCAGCGTCCGTCGATGTAGTGCTGCAGCCGATCGGTCATGGAGGCTCTCCCGTGTGAGGCTCCGCGAGCTCGGCGCGTGGCCCCGGATGGGTGAGCCCGCGCGCCGCTCCCGGCGGTGGTTCCGGAGGACTATACCCGGCGCCCGGCGGGCGCGAACCGGCCGGATCACCCGAAGCGAACGCGCTGCGCCGGCGGGAGCGCGCGCGGCCTCGCGCCGCGGCTCACCGCGCGCCGGCGAGCCCGTGCATGCGCTCGATCGTGCTGCGCGCCTCGCGCAGCACGCGCTCGACGACTTCGGCGGCGCTCGGGCAGTCGTCGATCCCGCCGACGCCCTGCCCCGCCGGCATGCAGGTGCGCTCGGGGTCGGTCCCCTCGTCCCTGTCGAACGTCAGCACCCCCGCGCGCGCGCTCACGAGGAACTGCTGCGGGAAGGGCTGGATGGTCTCGGGGTGGCGCTCGATCTCGTCGATGTACGCGTTGCGGAGCACGCGCATCGGCTTGCCCGAGTAGGCGCGCGTGATCCGCGTCGCGTCGCTTGCGGCCTCCCGGATCCGCTTCTTGTACGCCTCGCTGGCGCGCGCCTCGCGCGTTGCGACGAAGCGCGTTCCCATCCAGACGCCCTGCGCGCCGAGCGCGAGCGCCGCCGCGAGGCCGCGGCCGTCGACGATCGCGCCGGCGGCGAGCACCGGGATGCGGACGGCGTCGACGGTCTGCGGAACGAGCGCCATCCCCGCGATCTGTCCGGTGTGTCCGCCGGCTTCGGTCCCCTGCGCGACGACGGCGTCGCAGCCCGCCTCCTGCGCACGCTGCGCGTGCGAGACCTTGCCGCACACGGCCATCACCTTCACTCCGCGCGCGTGACACTTCTCGATGAGCGGCGCCGCGACGCCGAGGCCGGTGATGAAGGCGGCCGCTCCCTCGTCGATGATGGTGTCGATCGCGGCGTTCATCTGCGCGGGGAGCGCGGCGAGCATGTCGACGCCGAAGGGGCGGTCGGTGAGCGCGCGAACGCGTCGCATCTCGTCGCGAATCTGGTCCGGCGGCGCGGCGACCATCCCGAGTGTGCCGAAGCCGCCCGCCTCGGAGACGGCCGCGCACAGCTCCGCCATCGCGACCTCGCCCATCCCGGCCAGAAAGATCGGGTGCTCGATCCCGAACAGATCGCAGATGGGCGTTCGAAGGCTCGGGGTGGGCAGCATGGGTCCTCCGGGTCGCGCGGCCTTCCGAGGCTACCGGATGGCCCGTCGTGCGCCGCAAAACCAGTTGACTGCTCCCCTGTCCACCGGGTAAGAAGGTCGTTCCATGCTGTGCTCCACGCTCCGGCGCTCCCCGGTCGCCCGCTCCCCCCTCCGCAGCCTGCTCGCGCTCGCAGGCCTTGCCGCAGCGAGCCTCGGCGATAGCTGCACACCGCCGCCCCCGCCGTTCGACCAGCAGCTCCTCGAGAACCCGGGGTTCGAGGCCGAGTCGCTCGCGCCCTGGGCGGTCGAGTACGGCTCGTGCACGGTCGCCCGCGAGCCCTTCGCCGACGCCGACCCGCACGCGGGCAATGCCTTCCTGCACGGCGGCTACGAGGGCACCGTCTCGAGCTGCCGGGTCTGGCAGGACGTCGGCGCGGGCGCCTTCGCGCTCGGGATCGACTTCTCGACCGTTTCGCTCGAAGCCTCGGCGTGGGTGCGAAACTGGCTGGCGGTCAACAACTTCGACGACCAGGCGCTGATGCGCGTGCGCTACCTCGACGACCTCGGCCACGAGGTGTCGAGCATTCGCACGCTCGTCTCGGGCGACGGCGCGTGGACGCTGCGCGGGGCTTCCGGCCTCGTCCCGCCCAGGACCCGAAGGCTCCGCGTCGAGCTCGAGGCGCGCCACCGCCGCGGCGCCGACAACGACGGCATGGCCGACGACGCGAGCATCATCTTCCGCTCGGCGACGGCCGCCGACCCCGTCATCACGAAGCTCCCGATGCTCCAGGACTTCCGCCGCGATGCGATGACGCTGCTGTGGGAGACGGATTCGAATCTCGCGAACCACTCGGTCGAATGGGGCCCTGCGGGCGGCCTGCTGTCGAACACGCTGAGCGTCGTCGAGACGACGCAGATCGACGCCACGCACTTCGTCCACAAGGCGACGATCGAAGGCCTCTCGACGCAGACGGAGTACGACTACCGGGTGCGAAGCGGAGCGACGACGTCGGCCGTCTACCGCTTCCGCACTGCGCCGGCGCCGTCGAGCCCGTCGACGATCGTCTGGCTCGCCGACAACCAGAACGGCCCGAACGTCTTCTCGACGCACGCCGCGCACATCGCCGCGCGGCACCCCGACCTCCTCTTCGTCGCCGGCGACACCGTTCAGGGAACCTTCACGAACGGAGTCCTCGGCGGGAGCATCCTCTCCGAGTGGCAGACGCAGTGGTGGGACCCGCTCACGGTGTCGAATCTCGGGCAGACGACTCCCGTCCTGATCGCGCGCGGCAACCACGACGGCGAGCACCCGTACTCGTACGCGTACACGGCGCTGCCCGAGAACGAGTCCTGGTACTCTTTCACCTACGGCAACACGTTCATCGTGGTGCTCGACACCGAGACGACGACGGGACAGCAGACGGCGGAGAACGACCAGCTCGCGTACCTGCAGCAGGCGCTCGCGTCTCCCGCCGCCGCCGCGGCGGAGTTCAAGGTCGTCGTCTTCCATCGTCCGCCCTGGACCCGGCTCTGGGACCTGACGGGCATCTTCACCGGCTACAACGGCGAAACCTGGGTGCGGAGCGACTGGGCGCCGATCCTGGAGGCGGCCGGCGTCGACCTCGTGATCTGCGGACACAGCCATTCGTACCAGCGCGGCGTTCGCAACGGGACCTACTACCTCATCGTCGGCGGCGGCGGCGGAACGCTCGACACGTACAACCGTCCGGCGGGAAGCGGCTGGCCGACCTTCCAGGTCGTGCAGTCGACGTATCACTACAACGTCATGGAGACGAGCGGGAACGTGCTCACGTGGACGACGCGCAACCAGAACGACGCCGTCGTCGACAGCTTCCAGATCGTGCACTGACCGCGGCCGCGCTGCGCGGCTGCGCCTCACGCCCTGCGCGCCGCGGCCCGGCCGCCGTCTCCCTGCTGCTGAGGAGAACGCCCGTGAAGGACGCCGCCCGGTCGCTCGCTCTCTTCGCCCTGCTCCTCGCTGCGTGCGACGAGCGCGCGGCCGCGCCCGGGCCGAGGAGCGGCCCGGTCTACGACGTCGCGAACCGCTGCTTCGCCGTGGGAGCGGCCGACCCGGGGCATCTCTTTCCGAAGCTGCTCTCGGTCGCCGGAGACGGCTACGCGTTCTCGACCCGGTGGCCCGCGAGCGCGACGCCGTTCTTCCTGAAGCCGTCGCGGCTCGGCACGTACCTCCTCTACGACGACGGCAAGTCGTATCTCGTGTCGGACGGCGCCTCGCTCTCGCGCAAGAGCCACCTGCTCTCGGACGTCCTCACGGTCGACGACACGTACCAGTCGGAGGCCGAGTGGGAGCTCACCGACACCGGACGCGGTCACGACCGAAGGCGCGTCCTCCGGCATCGCCGCTCGGGCGGCTATCTCACGACCACCGGTCTCGTCGCCGACGTGCGGGCGGCGGCCGACGTCCGGCTCTTTCCGCGCGGGGGCTGCGCCGAGTTCCCGGAGGCGTCGCTCGACGCCACGGGCCGCGTTCGTCCTCCGCAGTTCGCCGACGGCTCCGTCTTCGGCTTCGTCGACACGCACTCGCACCTTCTCTCGAACTTCGGCTTCGGCGGCGGCGGCATCTTTCACGGCGCTCCGTTTCATCCGCTCGGCATCGAGCACGCCCTTCCCGACTGCGCGCTCTTCCACGGCAAAGACGGCCGCAAGGACCTCTTCGGCTACGGCTTCGACCACCAGAGCGCGAACCCGCTCGATCTCCTGATCAGCTTCATCTCGGGCCAGACGCCGGAGCCGAACCACGCGACCGCCGGATGGCCCGACTTCACGACGTGGCCGAGCGCGTTCGACAGCTCGACGCACCAGGTGCAGTACTACCGCTGGCTCGAGCGCGCGTACCGCGCGGGCCTTCGGCTCGTCGTCCAGCACGCGACGACCAACCAGATCATCTGCGACCTGCTGAAGGGCGGCGGCATCCAGCCCACCCGCTACGCGTGCAACGACATGGTGGCCGTCGATCGCATCCTCCAGGAGGTCTACAACATGGAGGGCTACATCGACGCGCAGGAAGGCGGGCCGGGTCGCGGATGGTTCCGGATCGTCCACTCGCCGGCCGAAGCGCGGCGCGTGATCCGCGCCGGCAAGCTCGCGGTCGTCCTCGGCATCGAGACGTCGAACCTC
>JAYRMX010000187.1:0-15221 GCA_041912475.1 Myxococcota bacterium | reverse complement strand
TCGCGAGGCCGTAGTCGTTGTGGGCGCGGAACTCGAAGTCGACGCCGGGCCAGGTCTCGACCATGAGGCCCACCCAGCGCGTGACGTCGTCCGGCGCGAGGACGCCGAGCGTGTCGGGCAGATAGACGCGCTCGACCTCGAGCGCCGCGAGCGTCCGCATCATCGTGCTCACGTACTCGAACGACTCACGAACTCCGTTCGACCAGTCTTCGAGGTAGACGTTGACGAGCAGCTTCTTGCGCCGCGCGGTGCGCACGGTCTCGGTCACCCGCTCGCGGAGCTGCTCGGGCGTGAGGCCGAGCTGTCCGCGACAGTGCCGCTCGGAGCCCTTCACGAGCAGGTTCATGACCGCGCCGCCCACGGCTTTGATCCACGCGACGGACGCGTCGCCGTCGCAATAGCCGAGGATTTCGACGCGCGGCAGGAGCTTTTCGCGGCGCGCCCAGGCGGCGATCTTGCGTGCGGCCTCGCGCTCGCCTTCGGAGACGCGCGTCGACGCGATCTCGATGCGGTCGACCTTCACCTCCTCGAGCAGCATGCGCGCGAGCTGGAGCTTCTCGGCGGGGGTGTACGAGACGTCGGGCGTCTGCTCCCCGTCGCGGAGCGTCGTGTCCATGACCGCGATGCGGTCGCTGCGTCGTCGGCCGGGGGGCGGCATCGGGCCCGGAAGGTAGCCTTTCCGGAGCGCGGCGGGCCGGCGCGCTCCGCGCCGGCCCGCAGTAGGCTCGCGGGCGATGCTGCCGACCGAGCGCGCGCGCGATCCGCTCCGAGTCGCCCCCGAAGAGGCGGGCGTTCGGCTCGACGCCTTCCTCGCGGCGCGGCTCGGTGTTGCGCGAGCGCGAGCCAGGCGCCTGCTCGCGCAGGGTGCGGTCTGCGTCGACGGCCGCCCCGCGGCGGCCGCCGCGAAGGGCGCGCCGCTGCCCGCGGGCGCGCTCGTCGAGGTGTCCGCCCCCGCCGAGGCCGCCGCCGAGCGGCCCGCACCCGAGCCGGGCGTCTCGCTGCGCGTGCTCGCGCAAGGGGAGGGCTGGATCGCGGTCGACAAGCCCGCCGGCGTACCGGTGCATCCCCTCCGGACGGGCGAGGCCGGGACGCTCCTCGGCGCGCTCGCGGCGCGGCGGCCCGAAATGATCGGCGTCGGCGAAGGCGGCCTTCGAAGCGGCGTCGTTCATCGCCTCGACGTCGAGACTTCGGGCGTCGTCGTCTTCGCGACGTCACAGGCGTGCTGGGACGCGCTGCGGTCGGCTTTCGCGGAGCACCGCGTCGAGAAGGTGTATCGCGCGATCGTGCTCGGCCGCCTCGAGGGCGAAGGTCGCGAGGAGGTCGGCCTCGTGGTCGCACGGCACCGGCCGGCGCGCGTTCGTGTGGCCGACCCGCGGCGCGACGCGCGCGGGCGCGGCGCGCGCATGGCGCGCCTTCGCTGGCGCGCGCTCGAGGCGCTCGACGGCGCGACGCTCGTCGAGGTGCATCTCGAGACCGGGCACCTGCACCAGATCCGCGCGACCTTCGCGCATCTCGCCCACCCGGTGGCCGGCGACCGCCTCTACGGGCCGCCGGCCGCGGACGACCCGACCGGCGCTCCGCGTCAGATGCTCCACGCAGCGCGCGTGCGAGCCGGCGACGTTCTCGCCGAGAGCCCCGATCCCTCGGACTTCGAAGCCGTGCTCGGGCGACTGAGAGCGCGCCGGTGATGGCGAGTCCCGCCGCCGCCCGCCGGCCGCTTCGCGTCTACGGCTCGCGGATCTCGTACTTCACGGGCAAGCTCGAAGCGTACCTTCGCTACAAGGAGATCGCGTACGACTTCGTCGCGATGACGCCGCTCGTTCGCGCGCGCGTTCGCCGGCGGACGGGAACGTCGCAGATGCCCGCCGTCGAGCTGCCCGACGGTCGCTTCATGACCGACACCACGCCGATGATCGCCTGGCTCGAGACGCAGCACCGCGAGCCTGCCGTGATCCCGGCCGATCCGCTGCAGGGCTTCGTGAGCAGGCTCGTCGAGGACTACGCGGACGAATGGCTCTGGCGCCCCGCGCTCCACTACCGCTGGAGCCATCGCGGCGACGCGCTGCTGCTGAGCCGCCGGATCGTCGACGAGATGCTCGGGCGCGTTCCGCTTCCGGGCTGGCTCCTGCGCTTCGGAATCCGGCGGCGGCAGATCGGTCGCTACGTTCGCGGCGACGGCGTGACGCGCGCGACGCGTGCGCACGTCGAGAGCGTCTACCTGCGCAGTCTCGACCAGCTCTCGGCGATCTTCGAGCGGCGTTCGTTCCTGCTCGGAGAGCGGCCGACGCTCGCGGACTTCGGCTTCTTCGCGTCGATGTTCCGGCACTTCGGCCTCGACCCGACGCCCGCGGCGGTCATGCTCGTTCGCGCACCCACCGTCTTCGCGTGGCTCGGCCGCGTGTGGAACGCCCGCGGCTCGCAGCATCGCGGCGGCCTCGTCTCCGGCATCCCCGACGACTGGGCCCCGCTCCTGCGCGAGATCGGCGCTTCGTACCTGCCGTATCTCGCCGCCAACGCGCAGTCGTGGAAGGAGGGGCGGCGGCGCTTCGACTTCGAGATCGAGGCCGCGCGCTATCGCGACCTCCCGGCTTCACGCTACCGCGTCTGGTGCCTCGAGCGGCTTCGCGCGCACTTCGAAGCGCTCGGCGGCGGCGCACGCGACGAGGCGCGCCGGCTGCTCGAGGCGAGCGGATGCTGGGAGGCCCTGTGGCGTGTGGAAGCGCCGGCTTCAGGCTATGACCTCGCCGGCGAGGCGCCGTTCGCGCCCGGGATTCCCGTGTTTCGCGGATGAGAGGAGAGCCGAGATGACGGACGCCGGAGCGAACGAGGAGCTGGCCGGGCTCGAGGCCGTCGCGCGCGCGGCACTGCCGCGCTTCGGGCTCCCCGGCGATGCGCCGATGTCGCTGCTGCACCACCGCGAGAATGCGGTCTTTCGCGTCGTCGATCCGGCGCAGGATCGCCCCTTCGCGCTGCGTGTCCACCGGATCGGTTACCGGACGACACAGGAGATCCGGTCGGAGCTGGCGTGGATGGATGCGCTGCGCGCGGACGGAATCCACACGCCCGCGCCGCGGCCCGGAACGGACGGCAGCACGGTGCAGACCGTGTCCGTCGCGGCCCTCGATTCGCCGCGAGACGTCGATCTGCTGAGCTGGGTCGAGGGGACGCCGCTCGATGCCGGTTCGGGAGCCGAGGCGTATCGCCTGCTCGGCCGCACCTGCGCGCAGATCCAGCAGCACGCGCGGCGCTGGACGCCGCCTTCCTGGTTCCGCCGCCCGACGTGGGACGCTCCCGCGCTGGTCGGCAAGGCGGCGCTCTGGGGCGACTACGCGGAGCTCGCGTCGCTCACCGGCGAACAGCGCGCGCTCTTCGACCGCGCGGCGGACGTGGTCTTCCGTCGCCTTGCCGCGTTCGGCCGCGGCGCCGACCGCTTCGGCCTCACGCACGGCGACCTCATGCCCGACAACGTGCTGCTCCACGACGGCGCGGCGTTCGTGATCGACTTCGACGACTCCGGCTACGGCTGGTACCTCTACGACCTCGCGACGCTGCTCGCCGTGAAGCTCCTCGACCCCGACTACGCGACGGCACAAGAGGCCTGGATCGAGGGCTACCGCAGCGTGGCGCCGCTTCCCGACGCGCACGTCGCCGAGCTCGAGACGCTCGTGATGGCGCGCGGCCTGCTCCTCGTCGGCTGGATGCACACGCGCCGCGAGACGCCGACCGCGAAGCTCCTCAGCGGCGCGGTGGTCGCGCTCGCATCGGTTCAGGCCGAGAAGCTGCTGTCGCGCGAACGGGGCTGAGATCGGAGCGCCGGCGCGAGCGACGGCTCAGCGCCTCGCGCGCGAGCGGAGCCTTAGCGCCGCGAGAGCGAGCAGGGCTTCGGGGCCCAGCAGGCCGCAGCTCGCCGGCGGAGGGTTCGCCGCCTCGTCGGTGTCCCACGGTCCTTGGCACAGCGTGTCGGCCGGGAAGTCGGTGGCGCCGTCGCCGTCGTTGTCGATCCCGTCCTGGCACTGCGGGCTCTCGGTGCCGAGCTGCGCGATGTTGCAGCCCGCGTCGGCCGAATCGATCGCGCCGTCGCCGTCGTCGTCGATCCCGTTCACGCAGTCGAGCTGCTCGTCGGTGTCGTTCGCGCTCGTGCAACCAGTGTCCGCCGGAAAGTCGGTCGCTCCGTCGCCGTCGTCGTCGACGCCGTTCGCGCATGCGGGAGGGGGCGCGGGGCTCACGGGACAGGACTGCTGCGCGGCGAAGCCGGATCCGGCGACGAGCGTCGCCTCGAAGCTCTGCCAGCGCTGCCAGTCCGTTCGCAGGACGCCGTCGAGCCAGGGCAGGAGCAGGGAGTTCACGATCGCGTGCTGCGTCGCACGCGAGATTCCCGCACCGCCGCAGAAGATCTCGCCGAGATTGCAGAGCGTGTTGTTGATGCCGAATTGACAGTGGCTCCCGCCCTGGATCGAGACGTACGTCTTGCACGTCGAGGCCGACGCGTTGTACATCGGGAGCTGGTGCTGCGACGCGGGAGCCACGCAGTCCTTCGTTCCCGAGAAGACGAGCGTGGGGACCGTGATGCCCGCCGCGGCGCTGATGGCGGAAGGATTCGTCTCGGCGGGCGCCAGCACGGCGAGCGCGTCGACCGCCGGATCCGCGTCGGCCGCGAGGAAGCTCGCACCTCCTCCCATCGAGTGGCCCATGACCGCCGTCTTGCCCGAGAGCCTCTGGTAGAGAAACGACGCCGCGTTCCCGTTCTCGGCGCGGAGCCGCTCGACCACGAACGCGAGGTCGGCGCCGAAGTCGGCGTGGTTCGGGAAGAGCTCGCCTCCGGTGGTAGGGAGCGCCACGACGTAGCCTTGCGGGACCAGCGCGGTCCAGGCGTTCTCGTACGCCGTCACGACCATCTGGAATCCATGGCCGAAGACGACGGCCGGGAAGCCGCCGAGCGGGGGCGTCGCGAGCGGGGAGCCCGATCCCGCGACCGTTGCCGGGTAGTAGAGCTCGACGCCCACGCTGCGGTTGCCGCGAGCCGGATCCTGCCAGCTCACGCTCACACGCCCGATCTCGTATGAGGCGGCAGGAAATGCGGTGGAGACGGCGAGTACGAGAGCAGCCGCGTGGGCGAGGATCCGCATGGGGGTTCTCCGGTGGCGAGTGGACGGGTCCGTCCCGCGTACGATGTCACGCAGGCTTTCATCGGGCAAAGCGGGCAGCACGTCGTCTCAGGCTCGCTCCGCGACCAGCACACAGCGCGCGCCGTCGCGGTAGGTCTCGGCGACGCAGGCGTTGCAGTGGACGCAGCGCGGCTCGTGCCGGTCGTCCTTCTGGTATCGCGCGACGAGATCGGGCTCGCGGATGAGCGCGCGGCCCATCGCGACGGCCGCAAAACCTTCGTCGATCGCGGTGTCGATCGTCGCGAGGCGATTGACGCCGCCCAGCAGGATGATCGGCGTTCGCACCGCATCGAGGAACTGACGCGCGTAGGGCCGGAAGAACGCCTCTTCGAACGGATGCTCCCTGATGATCCATGGCGCGGTGAGCCGCGTGCCGATGCGCTTCATCCAGGTGGCCTGCACCGACGCGAGCTCGCGCCGCGGCGCCTCGCCCCGGAAGAGATACATCGGCGTGCGCGCGGTGAAGCCGCCCGTGAGCTCGATCGCGTCGATCGCACCGTCGGCGTCGAACAGGCGCGCGACCTCGACCGACTCGGCGAGTGTGAGGCCGCCCGCAAATCCGTCGGCCATGTTGAGCTTGGCCCAGACCGCAGTGCGGTCGCCGACCGCATCGCGCACCGCCCGCAGCACCTGCCGCGGGAAGCGCGCACGATTCCCAATGTTGCCGCCCCAGCGGTCGCGTCTCCGGTTGGTGTAGGGGCTCAGGAACTGGCTGAGCAGGTAGCCGTGCCCGACGTGGACCTCGAGCGCGTCGAACCCGCAGTCGACGGCGAGGCGCGCCGCGCGCACGAAGTCGCCGGTGACGCGCACGAAGTCGTCTTCGGTCATCGCGCGCGGGAAGCACATGCCGTGCGGGCTGAACATGCGGCTCGGCCCGTAGGTCGGAAGGCCCGAAGCCTTCGGGTTCGCGAACCAGCCGGCGTGGCCGAGCTGCGCCGCCGCCGCCGCTCCCTCGGCGTGGATCGCGTCGGTGACGGCGCGCAGCCCCCGCACGGCGTCCTCGCGCATCCAGATCTGATTCGCGAACGTGCGGCCCTCACTCGAGACCGCGCAGTACGCGACCGTGCACGCGGCGGCGCCTCCCGCCGCGATCGCGCGGTGGAACGCGGTGAGGCGCTCGGACGCGAGGCCTCCCGGCGTCATCCCCTCGAACGTCGCGGCCTTCACGATCCTGTTGCGCAGCGTGACCGGTCCGATGCGAACGGGCGTGAAGGCGAGGTGCGTCATGTCCGTCGTCTCCTCGACTGCCAGCGGCCAGCGCCGCGCGTCGCATGGGTCCGCGCGAGAAGGAGGGCGCGGAGTCACATGGACGGAACACCCCGGCTGCCGGTCCCCTTTCTACCCGATTCCGGGGGCCGAAGGAAAGCCGCAAGCCGCCCGCGGCCTACACTCGTTGCGTCCCCCGGCCGAGAGAGATGGGGAAACCCGGGCTCGCGCGCCCCGGCGGGCCCCCGTAGGATTGGCTCCCCGCCGCGCCGTCGCGGCCCGGACCCCGTGAGGAGAGTCGTTCGATGAGGAAGCGTGCCCTCGTGACGGGCGTGACGGGTCAGGACGGCGCTTACCTGTGCCGCCTCCTGCTGGAGCGAGGCTACGAGACCTACGGGGCGTTTCGCCGCAGCGCGTCGCTCAACCTCTGGCGACTCGAAGAGCTCGGCGTCGCGAAAGACGTCCACCTCGTGCCGCTCGACCTCATCGAGTTCACGAACATCCTTCGCACGGTCGAGCACGTGCGGCCGGACGAGTTCTACAACCTCGCCGCGCAGAGCTTCGTCGGGCTCTCCTTCGAGCAGCCGATCTACACGGCCGACATCGATGGCCTGAGCCCGCTGCGAATCCTCGAGTGTCTTCGCGTCGCGAAGCCCGACTGCCACTTCTACCAGGCGTCGACCTCCGAGATGTTCGGGAAGGTGCAGGCGATTCCGCAGACCGAGACCACGCCCTTCTATCCGCGATCGCCGTACGGTGTCGCGAAGCTCCACGGCCACTGGATCACCGTCAACTACCGAGAGTCCTACGGCCTCTATGCGTGCTCGGGGATCCTGTTCAACCACGAATCGCCGCTGCGCGGCATCGAGTTCGTGACGCGCAAGATCACGTCGAGCCTCGCCCGCATGAAGAACGGCCTGCAGGACGTGCTCGAGCTCGGCAACATGGACGCGGAGCGCGACTGGGGCTTCGCCGGAGACTACGTCGAAGCGATGCATCTCATGCTGCAGCAGGAGACGCCGGACGACTTCGTGATCGCGACGGGCCAGACGCGGCCCGTTCACGAGTTCGTCGACCGCGCCGTCGAGATCTGCGGCTGGCAGCCGGTCTGGGAGGGAGAAGGGGAGGACCGCCGGTGCCTCGATCGGGCGTCGGGCCGACTGCTGGTCCGCGTGAATCCTTCCTTCTACCGTCCGGCCGAAGTGGACCAGCTTCTCGGCGACGCGGCGAAGGCCCGCAGCGTGCTCGGCTGGAAGCCGCGCGTCTCGTTCGGCGAGCTGGTGGAGATGATGGTCAAGGCGGACCTCGATCGCCTTGCGTCCGGAAGGCCGCTGCTCTGAGCGTCGCCGCATGACCACGCCGCTCCGCGAGCCCCCGCCGGGCCTGCCGGGGCGAACGCTCGTCCTCGGTGCCGGCGGCTTCCTCGGCAGCCAGGCCGCGTTGTGGCTCGCGCGGACGGGATCGCGCCTTCGGCTCTTCGACCTCTCGGTCGAGTCCATTCCCGCCGAAGCGCGCGACGCGCCCGGCGCCGAGGTCGTCCACGGGAACCTCCTCGACGAGGCGCTCGTCGCGAGTGCGCTCGAGGGCGTCGACTGCGTGCTCCACTTCGTGTCGGCGACGGTGCCCGCGACGTCCGTGGCGCAGGTCGACCTCGAGCTGCGCGCGAACGTCGCACCGACGGTTCGCCTGCTCGAAGCGATGCGCTCCGCGGGGACGCCGCTCGTGGTCTTCCCGTCGTCGGGCGGAACCGTCTACGGCGACGAAGCGCCCGACGCCGGATTCTCGGAGACCTCACCCGTCCGGCCCGCGGGCTCGTACGGGCTCGGAAAGCTGCTCATCGAAGAGATCCTCTCGTTCTACGCGCAGTCGGGCGGCCCGCACTGCCTCGTCCTGCGCATCGCGAACGCGTACGGGCCGAGCGTTCACGGCCACAGCCGGCAGGGAGTCATCAACGCGTTTCTCGACTGCGTCCGCGCCGGCGAGGCGCTCCGCATCTGGGGAGACGGCAGCGCGGTTCGCGATTACGTCCACGCGGAAGACGTCGTCTCCGCGATCTCGGCGCTCGTCCGCAGCGGCGCGCGCGACGAGGTCTTCAATGTGGGGAGCGGGATCGGCCACAGCGTCCGCGACCTGCTCGGGATGATCCGGCGCGTGACGGGCCGCGAGCCGGCGATCGAGCAGGCCGGCGGCGAGTGGGCCGGCGTCCGGCGCAGCGTCCTCGACGTCTCGAAGCTCCGCGCGCGCACCGGCTGGCGGCCACGCATCGGCCTCGAAGACGGAATCGCGAATCTCTGGGAGATCGTCAGCGCCCGCGAAGTGGCGTAGGCGCAAGGCTCCGTCTGCCTTCGGCCGCTGCGAGTGGATCCGGCCGCTCTCGCAGGTCGCGGCCCCGTGCGAGCTCACGGCGCCGGCCCGCTCTACAGCGCCTCTGTTTTCGTCTCGAGCTCCCTTTTCGGCGAGCCGGGGTCGACGGCTCGGACATCAACCCGGGCAGCTGCATGCGCGGGGCAGACGGGGGGCGCCAGACGCTGCTCGCTCCGCGGCCGTGTCCACACCAGCGAATAGCGCCACAGCACGTGCCGCCGATACCGCACGCCCGGAAGCAGCCTCGCAGCGTCGGCTCGCAACTCGTCATACGTGAGAGGCGGAGGCCAGACCTTGGGCGCGCTGTGCTCCCAATATCCCTTCCGGAGAATGTGCTCGTGGACACGTGTGGCGACTGCGCCCGCGATGTCGAACGCGAAGTCCCGAAGCTGGCGCGATTTCGCCAGGCCGACCACGACGAGGGTTCCCCCCGGCCGCACGAGATCGGCCATTCGCGTCAGGCCTGCCTCCGCGTCCACATGATGGAGTGCAGCCACCGACGCGACCAGGTCGAAGCTCGCGGGCTCGAACGGATGCTCGAGAAAGTCGCCGAGGACGTACTCGACTCCGTCGCCGCGCTGAACGCGCGCGGACTCGATGGAAGGCGGGTCGAGATCGATTCCGACGACGCGCTCCGAAACGGAGCGCAGCTCACGTGTGAGCGCCCCGTCGCCGCATCCGACATCGAGCGCACGCGAGCAGTGGCCCGGCGCCGCGGCGAGGATCAGAGAGTGGTAGTGGAGATTGTGGTTCCAGCGGTTCGTCTTCATCTCTCGCCCGGGATCATCTGCATGCGCTCGATCCCCATCGGGGGCGCCTCCTGCGCCTGCTCCACCGGGAGTCGTCTGGATGCAGGCCACGCAACGCGCGCATCCGGGCACGAGGAGACGAGTGCGATTCTACAACGGCCGACACCAGCAAGGGGGCTCGGAGGAGCTTCCAAGATCAGACTTCGTGGCCTGCGGCCGCGAGGAACAGGAGCGGCTTACCCGTTGACGGGAGGGGACCTCAACCGTGTTCGGCAGCCAGGCTACGAAGCGCGCCGAAGCCGCCTGACCTTCGCGGTGGGATGGCTCCTCGCGAGGTCGTACGCCGCCTGAAGATTCAGCCAGAGCTCCGGCGTCGTGTTGAGCGCTCGTGCGAGCAGCCATGCCGTCTCCGGCGTGATGCCTCGCTTGCCGCGCACGATCTCGTTGATGCGCTGGACGGGCACGCCGAGGTGCTCCGCGAGAGCCACCTGGCTCTGTCCGAGCGGAGCCAGAAACGCCTCGAGGAGGATCTCGCCCGGGTGGGTGGGAATGCGGTGGGTCGGCCGCATAGCTACCCCTTGTGATGGTCGGCGAGCCGCACGGCGTTCGCGGCTCCCTCGGACCACCGCAAGACGATGCGACACTGATCGTTGACGCGGATGCTGTGAGAGCCTCCGAGCTCGCCCCGCAGGGCTTCGAACCGGCTGGGCCGAGCGGTGCGGTGCCAGCTGCAGCGCCTCGTTAGCCCGCGATGCGCGCTACTCCTCGAGATCGGGGAACATTCGAGCAGCATGGAAGACAGTGGCGGTTTCGGCGAAGTCGCCCCGAAGCGCCGCTTCACAGCTTCGTGATGGATGCCCTGGTCTGCATCGAGTTGCGCAAGCCCTTCTTCGACCCGGGCCATGAACACGAGCCGCTCGATCGCACCATCGACCGTCGAGTCCTGAGGGAGGCTTCCAAGCGCCTCGAGAATCCGTTCCTTGCTGTTGGCAGCCGTCGACATGTCGGGAACGCAGCTCCTCCTGCTCTCCGGTCGGCCTAACGGCTCGGCGATGAGCTGCCGGCCGCCGCATGCCCCGCAGTCTCGACCGCCGGGCGCCGCCGTGTCAACCGACCGATTGCGGCGGCCGGCGGCCACCCGCCTCCGCACGCCACCGACCGCGGCCGGTCAGCTCCATTGCCTTGTTCGACGGCTCTCTTACAGCGCGTCGCGGATCTCGACCAGCGACTCGCCCTTCGACAGCAGCACAAGGGCTGTGGGAAGCGCCGTCGCGAGAATCTGCCGCATCCGCACAGCCGACGTGCGCCGCATGTGATCCAGATAACCCTTGGCGGCGAGCCGTGGCGCTCTAGCAAGCGCACAAAGTCTTGGTCCTTCGTGACGACGACGGCGCCCGCCTCTCGTGCTGCGAAGAAGATCTCCGGATCGGACGCCCTCGAAAGGCCCAACTCGCGAATGGACTGGGCAACAACATCAAACTGTCCCGCGATCCAACGGGCCAGGGCGGGTGAGAGCTGGTTGTCGAGCCAGACGTTCACGCGGCGAGAACGGGGTGGTCGATTCGTTGGCTCGCGTACTTGAGGCACGCCACAATGTCTTCCGCTTCTAGGTCAGGGAGTTCCTCGAGAACCTGCTCCGCCGTCAATCCGGATGCGAGCAGGTCGAGAACATCGATGACCCGAATGCGCAGGCCGCGAACACACGGCCGGCCGCCGCACTGGTCCGGATTCACCGTGATGCGATTGGCGACTTCTGCCATGACGCACTCCATCCAGCGGGGTCGCTAATTCATAGCGCCGCTCCCCGCACAGCCGATTCTGAAGCCGTCGAACGGATCGCGGCTCACCTGCGCGGCCCAGCGGCCGCCGAGCACCGACCGAGGCAGACCGTACGCCGCCAGGCGGCAGGGCGCCACGATGCTGCGACGCTGGGACGCGTCAGGTGGAGCACCTTGTTGGACAGCGGGCTCAGGGGCTACTCGAAGAGAAAGCGAGTAGCGGTCTGAGCGAACAGCGCACCGCCGTCTTGACCTGACCCGTCACAGAGCCAGGCGAAGACCACCCGAGGCCGCACCTCGAAGAACTCGCCCGGCTTCGCCTCCAAGTTCCAGCTGTACTTGGAGTTGTATGCGTCGGTGACGCGCCGGACGGCAGCTGTTTCGTGGAGTTCAGATGCTATGCCCTCAACGATGACGCATTCATCTCCGCTCTCAAGATTGATTGAAACCCGTGAGCCGGCTGAGACATTGCTGCGAATCCGCGAGCCGGAACTGAAGAAGAACCGCTGATCGAGCCAAACGCCCCACACAGGCCGAGCGTGCGGAGTTCCGGCCGGAGTAACGGTCGCAACCCAGTAGTTGAGCGACCGCGATAGCCGTGTCTCCGCCCACGACCATGCGAGCAGCTTCGGCGCCAGGTAACCACCGGGAATCTTCGGGCGATCACCCTTGGGAACTCGTTCCATCTGCCTCTTCCCGCGGTCCAACGGATCGGGCTTCAGCTGCAACGAACAGCGCTGACCGGCCTCGCCGAAGCCGAGAAGTTGATTGCCAGAAGGCTACCAGACCCGAAACGCCTAGCTGGCTGGTGTCAGCTGCAAGCCCTTGTTGGACAGCATCCGTGCACTCGGCCGCGCTCTAGTGAAGAACTCGCCACTCCGGATTCGAGACGCGGGCCCCCAGGAGCAGGCCAGCCGTTCGGAACGGGAACGCATCGGGTTTGAGCTGAAGGCAGGGCACGGCGGCGAGGGCGAGCTCGAGATCGGCCACCGGGGGACGATCGTCGGCGAGGTAGAACTCCGCCTGCCGTCCGAGTTCGACCAACGAGCCGACCACACTTCGACTGCATGTGAGCCCGATCGAAATCGGGAACATCGCAGCCACCTCGGTCTCGATGATGTTCGCCGGAACACCCAGCCGAGCGAGCAGAGAACCAACCGCGTCGGGGAGGCGGGAGGGGAACTGGCGCACGTCTTTGGCCGGGAGGACGACGCTGAGGAGCGACTTCTCGCTGACACAGTGGATCAGACGTCGATGACCGACGTTCAGGGGGTTCGCGTACCAGTCACCGAGCCTGTTCGTAGGTTGCTGGTTTGCGGCGCCCGGCGTGAGGGTCACCCGCTTTGCGAGCTTCCGCGTGCACCGAAGTGTGATCATTGCGCGCTCGCTCCACCTTCTTGATGCTGTCCAACGGCTCGGCGATGAGCTGCCGGCCGCCGTATGCCCCGCAGTCTCGACCGGCGGCCGCCGCCGTGTCAACCACCTTGGTGCGGCGGCCGGCGGCCCGCCAACTCCGCACGCCGCCGACTGCGGCCGGTCAGCTCCATTGCCTTGTTGGGCAGCCTCCCCGCGTCCGAAGTTGCTCACACGATGTCTTCCCTCACCGGTGGCACACTCCGCACCTTGCGGAGTACACGCTCGAATTTCCGCTTGCTGCCGCGGCGACTGCGCGCCTCGAGATGCTCCTCTGTCATGAGGGCCGCCAGCTTCTCGGCGAGAGCCGTGCTCACGAGCTGGTTGATCGAGATGCCCTCGCGCCGGGCGAGCTTCTTCACCTCCTCGTGCAGCGAGTTGGGAAGCCGAAGACTCAGTGTGCTCATCGAATGACTCCGATGGTTTGCAGGAACTCCCGCGGCGTCAGAACCCGTAGCGAGAAGGCCCGCGTGGAGCCGAAGTCTCGCGTGTTGAAGCTCACGATGAACTGGCAGCCCGCCGCGACAGCGAGCTCGAGGACCATGTCATCGGCAAGATCCCGAAGCTGCGGCCGCCAGAGAAAGAAGATCTCCTGCCTATGCGCGACCGAACAGATGTAGTCGAGCACATCGCCGATGTCGGTGCGCGAGAGACCGAGTGTCCGCGCGTGCCGAAAGAGGACTGTTTCATACTCGAGCATCAGCGGTACCGACAGACACACTTCGAAGCGAGCGGAGCCTATTTCGGACAGCAACCTAAACGAGGCTCCGCGATTGGATCGCAGCGCTGCGACCAGAACGTTCGTATCGAGGACGACCCGCGGTGTCACAGACCGGTATCATATGCAATACCGGATGAAGGTCCAACCGTCATCCGCGAGCCCGCCCTTCCGGGCTGCCCAACGGCTCGGCAATGAGCTGCCGGCCGCCGCATGCTCCGCAGTCTCGACCGCCGGCCGCCGCGATTTCAACCACCCATGCGCGGCGGCCGGCGGCCATCCGCCTCGGCACGCCACCGACCGCGGCCGGTCAGCTCCATTGACTTGTTAGCCCGCCCGTCAATAGTAACGCTTGACGTTACTATTGGAGGACGATAGCGTGATGGCCTGATCCGCAGCTTTCGGGACTCCCTGACGAGGCGGATCTTCGAACGTCAGCGGATTGCCCGCTTGGGCCCCGAAGTTCAGCGTCAGGCGCACCGGAAGCTTCTCGTGCTGGATGCAGCAGTCGCCCTGGAAGACCTGCGAAGCCCTCCGGGCAACCGCTTGGAGCGACTCCGAGGTGATCGGGCTGGACAGCACAGCATTCGCATGAACGACCAATGACGGGTCTGCTTCGTCTGGCACTCCGATGGAGCACATGACGTCGAGATCTGCGATTACCATTAGGAGAGAAGCCATGCCGCGCCGAGCGCATCCGCCGATTCACCCGGGAGAGATCTTGGGAAAGGAGTTCTTGGAACCGCTTGAACTGAGCCAGTACCGGTTGGCGAAGGAGATCAACGTTCCCGCGAGGCGGATCAACGAGATCGTACACGGCACCCGGGCGGTCTCGGCGGACACGGCTCTCCGTCTTGCGCGCTATTTCGGAACGACCGACGAGTTCTGGCTGAACTTGCAGATGCGCTACGACCTCGAGATCGAGCGCGATCGTCTTGGACCTCGTCTCCGCAAGGAGGTCGCGGTCCTCAAGCGCGCCAGCTGAGCACCTTCTTGGCGGTCCAACGGCCCGGCGATGAGCTGCCGGCCGCGCGTGTACCACCCCAGTCTCGACCGCCGGACGCCGCCGTGTCAACCACCTCGGCGCGGCGGCCGGCGGTCACCGCCGCCGCACGCCACCGACCGCGGCCGGTCAGCTCCATCGCCTTGTTGGACGGCGTGCTCGGGCGCGCGGCTTCTTCGGTGCCTGTGCCCCATGCCACACCGAAACGACCCAGACGAAGTCTTCGCCAATGCGGTAGAAGAACCGGTACGGCCGGACGATGACTTCTCGATGCGGGAGCTCGGGAAACTCTGGAAGCCGGCGACCCGATTGTGGGAACTGGTCGAGCCGACGAAGCACCTTCTCCGCCCGGGCTCGAAAACGCTCAGCGGCGGACGGATTATGCTCTGCGATGTAGCGGACAGCGGCCAAGAACTGGCCGCGCCCACCCGGCGTGAACCGAACGATCACTTGCGAGCGCGAGCCAAGACTCTGTCTGCGTCTGCGAGCACCTTCTCCACCGAAAAGCCACGCCCGGAGGCGATCTCGCGCTCTCCGCGAGCCAGCTCACGCAGGATCTCTCGCTCCCGCTCATTGCGTTCGAAGGCCTCGACGCTGAGCAGAACCGCCTGCGCGCGCCCACGTTCCGTAAGAACCAGGGGATGCTCAGAGGCGCGAACTCGGCGGACGACCCGTCCGGGATTCTCCCCGAGTTCGGCCACTGAAACGCTCCGAGCGCTCTTCGCCATGTAGGCTCCTCACGAGATGAGAGACAGGCTACAGCCGATTCGAAGCGAGACAACCGTGGCCGCAGGCCCGCTCTTCTCTCCACGCCGTCCAACGGAT
>JAYRMX010000186.1:0-12542 GCA_041912475.1 Myxococcota bacterium | reverse complement strand
GCGCCTCGTCGAGACCCTCGCTCCCGATCCCGAGAGCTCGGTCCTCGTGATGTCGCACGTGTTCGCGCACGACGTCGGATACCTGCGCGAGCTCGTGCCGCGGCACCGCGGCTACCTCGGCGTTCTCGGCTCGCGGGCGCGAACCGAGCGCGTGCTCGCCGAGCTCGCGAAGGAGGGCGTCGTGCTCTCGGCCGCGCAGCGCGCGCGGATCCGAGCGCCAGTCGGGCTCGACATCGGCGCCGAGACGCCCGAGGAGATTGCCGTCTCGGCGCTCGCCGAGATCCGCGCCGTGCTCTCGGGGCGAGCGGGCGGGACGCTCAGCGACCGCGATGCGCCGATCCACGGAGACGGTGCGTGAGTGCGTCCGAGGCCGAGCCGCGGGCCGCGGCGATCGTCCTCGCCGCGGGAGCGTCGTCGCGGATGGGCGCCCTCAAGCAGCTCCTCGACGCCGGCGGGCGGAGCCTCGTGCGCGGCGCAGTCGAGGCCGCGCTCGCCGTGCCGTGCGCTCCCGTCGTCGTCGTCGTCGGTGCGGAGGCGGCCCGCGTTCGCGCCGCGGTCGAAGGGCCCGGCGTCGAGGTCGTCGGCAACCGCGGCTGGCGCGAAGGGATCGCGAGCTCGCTGCGCTGCGGGATCCGGGCTCTTCCCGCGACCGCGAGCGCGGCCTTCGTCCTGCTCTGCGATCAGCCCGCCGTCGCGCCTGCACTGCTGCGGACGATGCTCGCTGCACGACGAGAGTCGGGTCGATCGATCGTCGCGTGCCGCTACGCAGGCGTCGCCGGCGTCCCCGCGCTCTTCGCCCGCGAGAGGTTCGGGCAGCTCCTCGCGCTCGAAGGCGACGCGGGCGCTCGCGGCCTCATCGCGGCCGCGGGCGACGACGTCGCGACGGTCGACTTCCCGGACGGCGCGTTCGACGTCGACACGCCGGCGGACTGGGAGAGCTGGCGGTCCCGCGGGCGCGCGTAGCCCGTTCGCAGCCGCTGCGAACCGGCTATCGTGGCCGGCCGAGGCCGCCGCGGCGTGAAGCGGCGCGCCGCGTGCCGAAGCCCGCGCAGTCGTGCGCGAACCGAGCGAGAGAGAGTATGGGATTCGCCGAGTACGCGGAGTACGACGGCCTCGGGCTCGCCGAGCTCGTGCGGCGGCGCGAGGTGTCGCCGGCCGAGGTGCTCGACGCCGCGATCGAGCGCGTCGAGCGGCACAACGCGAGGCTCAACGCCGTCGTGCACCGCGCCTACGACGGCGCACGCCGCGCGGCGGCGGGCGCGCTTCCCGACGGCCCCTTCCGCGGCGTTCCGTTCCTTCTGAAAGACCTCAACCTCGACGCCGCGGGAATGCCGCGAACCGATGGCAGCGTTGCGCTGCGCGACCGAATTCCGGCCGAGGACGCCGAGCTCGTTCGCCGGCACCGCGCAGCCGGGCTCGTGATCTTCGGCAAGACGAACACACCCGAGTTCGGCATCACCGGAACGACCGAAGGGCGCCTGTTCGGTGCGTGCCGCAACCCGTGGAACCCGGAGCACATCGCCGGCGGATCGAGCGGCGGATCGGCCGCCGCGGTCGCGTCGGGGATGGTTCCGCTCGCGCACGCATCGGACGGGATGGGATCGATCCGGATCCCGGCGTCGTGCTGCGGCCTGTTCGGCCTGAAGATCTCGCGCGACCGCAACCCGTGGTGGCCGGAGGACGTGATGCGCGCGCTGCCGCTCAGCGTCCATCACTGCGTGAGCCGCACCGTTCGCGACAGCGCGGCGCTCCTCGACGCCACCGGGTTCGCCGAGCCTCGCGCGCCGTGGGCGCCTCCGCCGAAGCACCGGCCGTACCTCGACGAGCTCGCCGCTTCGCCGCAGCGGCTGCGCGTGGCCTTCTCGGCCGAGCGCCCCGACGGCAGGCCGCTGCACCCCGAGGTGAAGGCGGCCATCGAGGACGCGGCGCATCTGGTCGAGACGCTCGGGCACGCCGTCGAAGAGCGGCCGCTTTCGATCAACCAGATGCTGCTCTACGTCGCGCTCTCGCCCGTCGCATCGGCGAACATGGCGGCGGCGGTCGCCGAGATCTCGGAGCGCCTCGGGCGCGAGCTGCGCGAGGACGAGCTCGAGCCGCTCACCTGGTCGATCGTTCGCAGCGGGCGCGGCGTCAGCGGCGTGCAGGCGCTTCGGGGAATGCGCTGGCTCGCGCGGCTCGTTCGCGAGGTGGCGGCCTTCTTCGAAGAGGTCGACGTCTACCTCACGCCCGCGATGGCGACGCCGCCGCCTCGGATCGGCCACATCGATCCGCTCGGCCCCGACCCGGCGCTCCTCCACCAGCGACAGGCCGAATCGTTTCCGTTCACGGCGCCGTTCAACATGACGGGGCAGCCCGCGATGTCGGTGCCGCTCGCGTGGAGCGCCGACGGCCTTCCGATCGGAATGCAGTTCGCCGCGCGCTACGGCGACGAGGCGACGCTGTTCCGGCTCGCCGCGCAGCTCGAACAGGCGCGGCCGTGGCGGCAGCGGCGGCCGCCGATCTGGGGCTGATCTTCGCGACGAGGAGGAACGCGTGAAGCTGCTCGCCCTGCACCCGAGCTCGCTCATGTACTCGAAGGTCTTTCTGCGGCTCGAGCCGCTCGGCCTCGAGCTCGTCGCAGACGCCGCCCGGCGCCGCGGGCACGACGTCCGGCTGCTCGACCTGCAGACGGCGTCGCACGCCGACTACTTCCGCCTGCTCGCCGAGTGGCGCCCCGACGTGGTCGCGACCGGCCTCAACTACCTCGCGAACGTTCCCGAGGTGATCGATCTCGCGAAGGAGACGAAGGCGCGGGCCCCGGCGACGCTCTTCGTCGTCGGCGGGCACAGCGCGTCGTTCACCGCCGAGGAGCTGCTCGCGCACGCCGAGGGAGCGATCGACGTCGTCCTGCGCGGCGAGGGCGAGGTGAGCCTTCCGCTCCTGCTCGACGCCGCGAAGGGCGGGCGCGACGAGCTGGAGACGGTGCCGGGTGCGTTCACCGCGCGCGGCGAAGGCCCGCCGCCGGTCTTCGTCGAGAGCCTCGACGCGCTCATGCCGGCGCGCGATCTGCTCCCGAACCGCCGCAAGTACTTCATCGGGGTCCTCGACCCGTGCGCGTCGATCGAGTTCTCGCGCGGCTGCCCGTGGGAGTGCTCGTTCTGCAGCGCGTGGACCTTCTACGGTCGCAGCTACCGCATGGCGAGCGCGGAGAAGGCCGGCGAAGAGCTGGCGCGGATCCGCGAGCCGGGCGTCTTCGTCGTCGACGACGTCGCGTTCATCCAGCCGAAGCTCGGCTACGCGATCGGTGCCGAGATCGAGCGGCGCAACATCAAGAAGGAGTTCTACCTCGAGACGCGCGGCGACGTGCTGCTGCGGAACAAGGAGGTCTTCCAGTACTGGAAGACGCTCGGCCTCTCGTACATGTTCGTCGGCCTCGAGGCCATCGACGCCGCGGGGCTGCAGAAGTACCGCAAGCGCGTGAGCCTCGAGCGGAACATGGAGGCGCTCGAGTTCGCGCGCTCGCTCGGCATCACGGTCGCCGTGAACATCATCGCCGACACCGACTGGGACGAGTCGCGCTTCGAGGCGATCCGCCAGTTCGCGCTCCCGATCCCCGAAATCGTGAACGTGAGCGTCAACACGCCGTACCCCGGAACCGAGAGCTGGCACACGGAATCGCGGAGCCTCACGACGCACGACTACCGCCTCTTCGACATCCAGCACGCCGTGCTGCCGACGACGCTCCCGCTCGCGAAGTTCTACGAGGAGCTCGTGAAGACGCAGCAGGTGCTGAACATGAAGCACATGGGCTTCGGCGCGCTCAAGGACACGGCGCTGATCGCCGTGAAGCGCCTGCTCGCGGGCCAGACGAACTTCGTCCGCATGCTCTGGAAGTTCTCGAGCGTCTACGATCCGAAGCTCCAGCTCGCAGACCACGCGCAGCCGGTGCGGTACGCGATGCGGCCGCGGCAGAACCACGGCGAGACGGCGGTCGACCGCAAGAGCCTCTACGTCCACCGCTCGGTGTCGAAGCTGCGCGAGGTCGACGCCGGGACCGAGGCCTTCGTCGCGCAGTCGAGCGGCGCCTCGGAGCACGGCGCCCCGCCGGGCTGATCCGGGCGCGGCGCGCGCGCCGGACGCCGCGGCTACAGGCCCTTCAGGAACCCGAGCAGCGCGGCGTTCGTCTCGTCCGGCGCCTCCTGCTGGTTCCAGTGGCCGACACCGGGAAGCAGCACCTTCGCGCGAAGGTCCGGAACGAAGGTGGGCATCGCCTTCACCATCCGGCCCTCGCCCGTGCCGCCGGGGCCGGTCACGACGACGTCGCGGAGGCCGCCGATGAAGGCCGCCGGCACGCGCACCTTCGCGCCGTGCCACGGCGCGCCGAGCTCCCAGTTGCGGTCGAGATTGCGGTACCAGTGGAGGCCGCCGCGAAAGCCCGTCCGTGCGAACTCCCCGGTGTAGACCGAGAGGTCCGCTTCCGAGAGCCACGCGGGAAGACGGTCCGGGTCGACCATCGCATCGAGAAAGCCCGCCGTCTTCGGCAGGTCGAACTTCCACGCGCGATCTTCCGGCACGGAGCCCGACGCCGAGTAGAGCAGCATGCGGAGCGTGCGGCGCGGGTCGGCCTCGAGCTCGCGTTCGGCCTTCCCGGGCTCCTGGAAGTAGAGCATGTACATGAAGCGGTCGCCGGCGATCGCCTTCAGCAGCCGCGTCGTCGGTGCGGGCGGCCGCGGCGTGAACGGGACCGACATGCCGGCGACGGCGCGGAAGCGATCGGGCCGCAGGAGCGCGGCATTCCACGCGACCATCGATCCCCAGTCGTGTCCGACGATCACCGCCTGCTCCGCCCCGATCGCGTCGAGCAGGCCGACCATGTCGCCGACGAGATGGAACATCGAGTAGGCCTCGATCGGCTCCGGCGCGTCGGTCCGTCCGTAGCCGCGCATGTCGGGCGCGACGGCGCGGTAGCCGGCAGCGGCGAGCGCGGGGATCTGGTGCCGCCACGAGTACCAGAGCTCGGGAAAGCCGTGACACAGGAGAACGACGGGCCCTTCGCCGGCTTCGGCGACGTGCATTCGGATGCCGTTGGTGTCGAGGGTGCGGTGGACGATCTCGGTCATGCGGTCTCCCGGCGCGTGGCGAGCGGGGCGGGCGCGCGCCACGGGGGACGCAGCCCGCATCGTTCGAGAGCACGCGCGAGGATAGGTCGCGCCCGCCGGGCGGACAGCGCGCGGGCCCGCGGCCGGCCGGGGCCCGGAGCGGGCGCGGCGTCTCGCCGCCGGCCGGGCTGCCGGGTAGCTTCGCGCCGTGACGAGGGCGGCCCCGAAGCAACCGCAGCCGAAGCTCGCAGATCGGCTCGCCGGCACCTTCCAGCGCTTCTTCGCGATCGAGGCCGCGAGCACGATCCTGCTGCTCGTCGCGACCGCCGTGGCGCTCGCGTGGGCGAACTCTCCGTGGCACGCGAGCTACGAGCGGCTGTGGAGCACCCGCGCCGGCCTGCGACTCGGCGAGCAAAGCCTCGAGCTCACGCTCCTTCACTGGGTGAACGACGGCCTCATGGCCGTGTTCTTCTTCGTCGTCGGAATGGAGATCAAGCACGAGGTCGTTCGAGGCGAGCTCTCGACGCGCGAGCGCGCGCTGCTTCCGGTCTTCGGAGCGCTCGGCGGCATGCTCGCGCCGGCGTGCCTCTACCTGCTCTTCCACGCGGGCGGGCCCGCGGCGGCGGGGTGGGGGATTCCGATGGCGACCGACATCGCGTTCGCGGTCGCCGCGCTCGCCGTCCTCGGGCCGCGCGTCCCGTCCGGCCTCCGGATCTTCCTGCTCGCGCTCGCGATCGTCGACGATCTCGGTGCGGTCACGGTGATCGCCGCGTTCTACACGCACGACCTCTCGCTGCCGGCGCTCGGCGCCGCGGCGCTCGGCCTCGCGCTCGTGTTCGGCATGCAGCGCGCGGGCGTTCGCTCGTACCCGCTCTACTGGATCGTCGGGATCGCGTGCTGGGGGGCAACGCTCGCGAGCGGGGTGCACGCGACCGTCGCGGGCGTCGCGCTCGGCCTGCTGACGCCGTCCGATCCGCTCGATCCGGCGGGCGGTCCCGTGGCGCGGCTCCGGCGTCAGGCCGAGGATGCGCTCGCGGTGCTGGAGCGCAGCTCCGGCTTCTCCGAGCGCCCGCGCGCCATGCGACGGCTCGGCGAGGCGACGCTCGCCGCGCTCTCTCCGCTCGAGCTCCTCACGTCGCGCCTGCACGGCGTCGTCGCCTTCGTGGTGATGCCCGTCTTCGCCCTCGCGAACGCGGGCGTTCCGCTCGGCGCAGGCGCGCTCGCCGACCCGCTCGCCTTTCGTGTCATGCTCGCCGTGGCCCTCGGATTGCTCGTCGGCAAGCCGCTCGGCATCACGCTGCTCGCATGGCTCGCCGTGCGGCTGCGTGTCGCCGTTCTGCCGCGCGGCGCCGGCTGGGGTGCGATCGCGGGCGCGGGCGTCCTCGCCGGGATCGGCTTCACGATGGCGCTGTTCATCACCGTGCTCGCGTTCGATGACGCGCGCCTCGCCGACGCCTCGAAGGTCGGGATTCTCGCGGCGTCGGTCGCCGCGGCCGCCGGCGGCCTCGCGCTCCTCGCACGCGTCCTCCCGCCGGCGAAGTGATCGACGCGCCGCGCGGACGCGCCGGGCCGTCCGTTCACCGACTCCCGCGCAGACGGATGAGGCCCTCCTGCGCGACCGACGCGACGAGGCGGCCGTCGCGCGCGAAGAAGCTGCCGGTGGCGAAGCCGCGGGCGCTCGACGCCGACGGGCTCTCCTGCGCGTAGAGCAGCCACTCGTCCGCGCGGAACGGCCGGTGAAACCACATCGCGTGATCGAGGCTCGCCATCTGCACGTTCGGATCCCACCACGAGAGCGCGTGGGGCAGCGTCGTCGTGTCGAGGAGCGTCATGTCCGAGGCGTACGCCATCACGCACTGGTGCAGCAGGAGATCGTCGGAGAGCCTCCCGTCGGCGCGGATCCAGACGAGCTGGCGCGGCGGGCGCTTCTCGGGAGCGAACTCGTTCACGGGCTCGACCTCGCGCACGTCGATCGGACGCTCGCGGAGGATCCAGCGCCGGATCTCGTCGCTCGCGGTCGCGAGCTGCGGCTGCACGCGTTCGAGAAAGGTCGGAAGCGTCTCGGGCGCCGGCGCCTGCGGCATCGCCGCCATGTGCTCGACTCCGCTCTCCGGGTGCTGGAACGAAGCCGAGAGGTGAAAGATCGCTCGCCCGTGCTGGATCGCGACCACGCGCCGTGTCGTGAAGCTCTTGCCGTCGCGGATCCGGTCGACTTCGTAGAGGATGGGAATCGTCGGGTCGCCTGGCCGCAGGAAGTAAGCGTGCAGCGAATGCACCACACTCGCTTCGACCGTGCGGCCGGCCGCGACCAGCGCCTGCCCCGCGACCTGGCCGCCGAAGACGCGCTGCCGCTCCTCCCGCGGGCTCTGCCCGCGGAAGATGTTCACCTCGAGCTCCTCGAGGTCGAGGAGGGCGACGAGGTTGTCGAGCACGGCCTGCTGCACTGGAGCTCCTCGGTCGCGAGCGCACGCGGATCGGGAATAGCACACGCCGCGGCGTGAAATGCGCACACGGCGCCCTGCCGGCGTGGCATGCTGGTGCGCGCGCCCGGGGAGGGTTTCATGACGCCCGCCGTTTCGATCGTCCTGCTCTGGATCGGCTTCGCCGGCTCTCACATGCTCCTCTCGCACGTGCCGATTCGGGATCGGCTCGTCGCACGCCTCGGCGCGAAGCCCTTCCAGGGGCTGTATTCGCTCGTTGCGCTCGGATTCTTCGTCCCGCTGGTTCGGATCTATTTCCGGCACGTGCACGAAGGCCCCGCGCTCTGGACACTGCCGCACGGGCCTGTCCTCACGTGGATCGTGCAGATCGGAATGGGCGTCGCCTTCGTGCTGCTCGTCGCCGGCTTCGCGAAGCCGAGCCCGGCGTCGATGGTTCCGGGTCCGGCGACGGTGCGCGGCGCGCTCCGCATCACGCGCCATCCGGTGATCATGAGCATGGGCCTGTTCGGCGTGCTCCATCTGCTGGTGAACGGGACGACGACCGACGTCGCCTTCTTCGCGGGGTTTCCGATCTTCGCGGTCGCGGGCTGCTGGCACCAGGACCGGCGCAAGCTCGCGAAGCAGCAGCCGGGCTACGCCGAGTTCGTCGCAAGGACGCCGTTTCTTCCGTTCACTGGCGGAAACGTCGTGCAGGCCGTCCGCGAGATCGGGCTCGTTCCCTTCGCGGCGGGAATCGCCCTCGCGGCGATCGTTCGCTGGGGGCATGGCCTGTGGGGCGGGGCGTAGGAGCTGGCGATGCGCGGGAGGCCGGCGTGTCGCCGCTGATTCGCGCGCTCGCGGCCGTCGTCGCGCTTCCCGTCATGGTGACGGTCGTCGTCCCGGTGTGGATCGCGCGGCGAACCGGCGCCGGGATCGCCGTCCCCGAGTCGGCGGCGCAGTGGCCCGCGACGCTCGTCGGTGTCGCCTTGCTCGCGGCGGGGCTCGCGCTCTTTCTCGCCTGCGTCCTCCGGTTCTCGATCGAGGGACGCGGAACGCTCGCGCCGTGGGACCCGCCGCGACGCCTCGTCGTTCGAGGACCGTACCGCTTCGTCCGCAACCCGATGATCACGGGCGTCGCGCTCGTCCTGCTCGGCGAAGCGCTGCTCCTCCGCTCACTCCCGCACCTCGTCTGGGCGGGCTGCTTCATCGCGGCCAACGCGATCTACATCCCGCTCTTCGAAGAGCAGGGACTCGAAGACCGCTTCGGGGACGACTACCGGCGCTACCGAGCGAACGTGCCGCGGCTCGTTCCGCGGCTTCGGCCGTGGCGGGAAGACGGGGAGCCGCCCGCGGCGTAGGGCGGCTCCCCGCATCCGTCACGGCTCTTCGTCGAGCAGCGCGAGCGCGCGCGCCCGCGCGGCCTCGAAGGCGTCGGCGGACGACGCCCGCGGCGCGGGCGCCTCGCCGCGGGCGAGGGCGCGCAGGCTCACGGCGAGGCCGAAGCCCCAGACCGCGATCGCGGCGCCGGCGAGGCCGGGCGCCGCGAGCCACGTCGCGAAGACGAAGCCGGCGAGGACGAGGAGCGTATTCGCGACGAGCGCCCGGCCGAACGCACGCAGGCCGCTCACGACGCGGACTCCGCCGCGCCGCGGCGCCGCAGCAGCTCGAGCTCGACCTCCTCGTCGGCGACCGCGACGGCGCACGAGGCCGGCGCTCCTTCGTCCGCGGCCGAGCGGACGGCCGCACGCGCACGGTGCGCGCGGACCTTCTCGCGCAGCTCGTCGAGGCCGCGCTCGTGCGACGCGATGCGGCCGGCGAGCTGCGCGGCTTCGGCGGCCCCGGCGGCGCGCTCCGCCTCGAGCGCGTGTGCGCTCTTTCGGCTCGCGAGCAGGCGTCGCAGCGCGAAGCGAGCGAGCTCGTCCTTGCCGCCGCCGAGCGCGAGCGCGACGTCCTCGTCGAGACGCGCCGCACGCGCACGCTCGGCTTCGAGCGCGCGCAGAAGGCGCGCGTCGCGGTCGCCGAGCGCCTCGGCTCGCGCGCGCTCGGCCGCGAGCGCGAGCTCCGCTTCGCGCAGATGCTGCTCGAGCAGGAGGGTTCGGTCCTCGAGGGCCGCGACGACGCCGTGCGCGTCGGCGCGAGCGAGCCTCGCGATGCGATCGAAGAGTCGGTGAGCCATGACGTCTCCTTTCCTCACTTCGTGCTGCCGGGGCGCGCGCCCGCGACGGCGCCGGCCTGCAGCTCCTTCACCGTGCGCGCGCGTTCGGGCGCCGGCGAAGCCGCTGCGGCCTCGACCTTGCTGGCGAGCGACTTCGCCTCGCCGAGCTGCCGCGCCACCTCGGCGGAGCCGATCCGCGCGTTCATCGCGCCGACCGCCCGGTCGTACGACGAGATCTTCTCGCGCGCCTGCTCGACGCGGCCCTGCTCGAGGTCCGCGGCGACTTCGCGCTGCATGCGGTTGTACTCGTCGACGATCACCGCCTGCGACCAGCGCGCACGGTCGACGCGGGCGTAGAACGCGTCCTCGCTCGCGACGCGCGCGACGCGCGGGACCTCGGGAAGCGCGACGCGAAGGGTCTCGTCGCCGGCGCGGTAGCTGACGCCGACGTCGCCGAGGCTCTGGACCGGCGGCCCGTCGGGAGCGACGCGGAACGTGAGCCAGACGCGCCGGTCCTGCCCTGCGAAGAGCGAGCCCGGGCGAACCAGCAGGCCTCCCGCGGCGTCACGCTCGATGGGATAGCCGGCCGCGTGAACGAGCTGCGCCCCCGCGGCGGGCCCGACGCGAATCTCGACGCCGCGCGCAACGGTCTCGCGCGCCGTCGCGAGCTCGGTCGCGAAGATCTCCGAGAGGTTCACGGCGCTCTCGAGGTAGTGGAAGCTCCCCGTCCCCGCGTCGGCGAGCGACGCCATCAGCTCGCCGTCGAAGTCGACGCCGACCCCGACGGTCGAGAGCGCGTACTCGCCGGCCGCCGCGCGCGCGGCGCGCGCGCGAAGTCCCTCGCGGGAGACGTCGCCCTGATTCGCGAGGCCGTCCGAGATGAGGATCACGCGCGGCGAGCGGCCCGCCGCTCGCGCCGCGTCGACGCTCGCGAGACCGAGATCGAGGCCCGCCGCGAGGTTCGTCCCGCCGCCGGGAGCGACGCTCTCGACGGTCGAGAGCCAGCCGGCGCGCGCGGCGGGCGACGCGGCGGCGAGCGGAAGCCGAAGCTCTGCGGCATCGGAGTAGGTGACGAGCGCGAAGCGGTCGTCGGGCGCGAGGCGATCGAGAAGCGCACGGATCGCCGCGCGCGCGTGCGCGAGCTTCTCACCGGCCATCGAGCCCGATCGGTCGAGGACGACGACGAGGTCGGTCGGAAGGCGCAGCACGGCGTCGCCGCCCGGCCCGCCGGCGCGCAGCGAGAGCTCCATTCGGACGAGGCCGTCGCCGCCCGCGAGCACCGCGCCGCGGTCGAGATTCGCCGTGAGGCGGACCGGGCCGCGAGTCGCGGCTTCGAACGCGAGCGGAAGCGGCCCCGGGCCGGGGGCGACTCGTGTCTGCGAGGCGTGGAGCGTGGCGCCCGCGCCGATGGTCCCGGCGACGAGCACGAGAGCGAGAGCGGTCGGAGTGCGGCGGATGCGTCCGCCGGTGTCGCGATTTCGCATGGCGTGATCTCCGTGGCGCGCACGCGAGAGTGCGTGCTGCGCTCTCCCCGTGTGTAGGCCGCGAGCTCGGCGTTCGCGGTCAAATCGGCGTAAAGCGCGCGGCATGCGATTTACGTTCGCTTTACGCGGGAGGCGGCGAGCCGCTCTACACTGCGGGGACGATGGATCCGAAGGCCAGGACCGAGGTGCTCGTCGTCGAGGACGACGAGGCGATCCGGCGCGGCGTCTGCGACGTCCTCGCCTTCCACGGCCGCCTTCCCACCGGCGTCGCCACCGGAGACGACGGGCTTCGCTGCGGGATGGATCCGCGCTTCTCGCTCGTGATCCTCGACGTCATGCTCCCCGGTCGTTCGGGCTTCGACGTTTGCAGCGAGCTGCGCGCTGCGCGGCCCCGGCTCCCGATCCTGATGCTCACCGCGCGCGGCGCCGAAGAGGACGTGCTGCGCGGATTCGCGTGCGGAAGCGACGACTACGTGACGAAGCCCTTCTCGGTGGCGGAGCTCGTCGCGCGCGTCGAGGCGCTGCTCCGCCGCTCGGGAGGGAGCGAGCGCGCGCAGCCGGCCGCGTTCTCGGTGGGGCCGTGGCGGGTCGATCCCGAAGCTCTTTGCGCCGAGCGCGACGGCGAGAGCGTTGCGCTCTCGCGCCTCGAGGTCGATCTGCTCGCGCTGCTCGCGCGCGAGGCGGGCCGGATCGTCAGCCGGCGAACGCTGCTTCGCGAGGTCTGGGGCTACGACGCGCCGGAGCGGATCGAGACGCGCACCGTCGACGTCCACGTCTCGAATCTTCGCCGCCGGCTCGGCGACGCCGGGCGGCAGCGGATCGAGACCGTTCGCGGCGAGGGCTACCGGATCCGGCCATGAGGCGCGTTCGGATCACGTTCGTGCTGCTCTCGCTCGCGTTCGCCGGCGCGGCGGCGATCGTCCTGCAGCGGGCGCTCGCGAGCGTCGAGTCCGAACGCGCCGCGCAGCGGTCCGCGGTCGCGGAGCGCGTCTTCGACGAGATGGAGCGCGCGCTCACGCGCTTTCTCGACGAGCAGGAGTCGCTCGGCTCCGCAGCCTGGCTCTCGCCGCCGGCGCAGGATCCGGCGTTCGTCGCGGGCCGCTTCGAGACGGGGCCGGGCGACGCCGTTCGACTCGCTGCGGGATCGGCGGCGGGCCTCGCTCCGCAGCTCTCGGCCTGGGCCGCACGCCGCGCGGCGCCTCGAGCGAATGCACGCCGCGACGAAGGCGGCCGCGACGCGGCGAGCCTCGGTGAGGCGGGGGCGCCGGAGCAGAGCGAGAGAAAAGCTGCGGCCGGCGCGCCGATCGCACAGTCGCCGCGGGGGGTGCAGGACTCCGTCTACGGCGCGCTCCAGTCGCTGAACCGCGGCGCAGAGGAGCGCGCGCAGCGCGCGCGGAAGATCGAG
>JAYRMX010000185.1:0-5500 GCA_041912475.1 Myxococcota bacterium | reverse complement strand
GGCGTGGTCCTTGCCCTTGCGGGTGAGCGTCAGCAGGTCGAAGCGCCGCGCGAAATCGCTCGCATCGGGAGCGCCGGGAAGCTGGCCGCGGATCCGCGAAAGCTGATGCGACACCTCGGCGTCGTCGAGCTCGACGTACGAATCGCGCAGCAGGCAGACGAGGTCGTACTCCGGCGGGGCGAGGAAGGCGCCCTGCAGGTCGATGAGCGCGAGCCGCGCGCCCGGAGGCGCCCCGGCGCGGACGAGGACGTTCGCGCCCTGGAGGTCGCGGTGCGCGAGCCGCTGCGGTGCGGCCGCGGCTTCGGCCGCGACGAAGCCGAACGCCGCGTGCACGACGGCGACCTCGGCGTCCGTCGCCGCGCGGCCGAGTGCCTGCGGCAGCGACCAGCGCGCGAAGAAGTCGGCCTTGTAGCGGAAGAGCGCGGAGTCGAGGCGGCGGCCGAACGCAGCGACGCGCGCGGGGCTCTCGTGCAGGCGCTGCAGCCGGGCGACGAGATCGCACGCCTCTTCGTAGAGACGACGTCGCTCGGCGGCAGGGGCCGCCAGCGCCACGTCGCGAAGGGCGAGCGTGCCGAGGTCTTCGAGGAGCGCGATGTCGTCGTCGCCGCCGTAGCGGGCAGGGACGGGGATCCCCGACTGCTCGAGAAAGCTCCGCAGCGGCTCGAGCGGCGGCTCGGGCGGCACGCCCGCGGGCCGGCGCGCCGGATCCTCGGGAGACTCGACCCGCGCCACGAGCCGCGACGGCTCCCCGCCGGCGAGTCGTACGCGGAAGAAGCGCCGGCGGCCGAGCCCCGCCGCGATCTCCTCGACCGACGCGACCTCGCGCCCGAGGCCCCGCCGCACGGCGTCGCGGACTCGGTCTTCGATTCCGCCGGCGCTCAAGCGAAGAACACGTGACACGCCGCGGTGGCGGCGGCGAAGCCGGCGACGTCGCCCGCGAGGCAGGCGGCGAGCGCGTGACGGCCTTCGCGAACGCGCGCCGCGCCGAAGTAGACCGCGAGCACGTAGAACGTCGTCTCGGTCGACCCCTGATAGGTGCTGACGAGGACGCCGATGAACGAATCCGGACCGTGCGTCTTCAGGATCTCGCTCATCACGCCGAACGCGCCCGAGCCGGAGAGCGGCCGCAGCAGCGCCATCGGCAGCGCCTCGGCCGGAACGCCGAGACGGCTCGTCACGGGATCGAGAACGGAGATCACGAAGTCGAGCGCGCCCGAAGCGCGGAACATCGCCACCGCGACGAGGATGACGACGAGGAACGGGACGATCCGCACCGCGACCTCGAGGCCCTCCTTCGCGCCTTCGACCGCCGACTCGTAGACCCGAACGCCGCCGCGCAGACCCACGGCGAGAAAGCCCGCGATGAGCCCCGGCAGGAGCCAGGACGAGAGCACGTCCCGGGCGACGTCTCCGGGTGTCGACGTCGCGAGAGCGCGCGCGACGTGCAGCACGAGGGCGGCGCCGAGCGCGACCGTGAAGCCGACGAGGACGAGCTGGACGCCGCGACCCGGAGGCGGCGGCATCTGTTCGGGGCCCGGGATCTCGGGCTCGCCGCCGAGCGCGGAGGCAGGTGCCTCGGGCGCGACGGCGGCGAAGCGTTCGAAGCGGAAGCGGGGTCGCCGGCGGAGCAGGAAGTGGACGGCGACGGCGGTCAGGGTCGACGTGGTCGTCGCGATGAGCGTCGGGACGAGGATCGACGCGGGCGCGGCCGACCCGGCCGCCGCGCGGACCGCGATCGTTCCGAGCGGGAGGATCGCGACGCTCGTCGCGTTGATCGCGAGGAAGAGCACCATCGGGTCGCTCGCGACGCCCGGCCGGGGGTTGAGCCGATCGAGCTCCGCCATCGCCTTGAGCCCGAACGGCGTCGCGGCGTTTCCGAGCCCGAGGACGTTCGACGCGAGGTTCATGATCATCGCGCCCATCGCGGGGTGCTCGCGGGGTACGTCCGGGAACAGCCTCCGCATGACGGGAGCGAGCGCGCGCGCGATCGCGAGCAGCAGGCCTCCATCGCGCGCGACGCGCATGAGGCCGAGGAAGAACGCCATCACCCCGACGAGGCCGATCACGAGCCGAACCGCGTCGCCGGCCGACTCGAGCGCCTTCTGCTGGAGCGCATCCATGCGGCCCGTGAAGGCCGCGCACAGGATCGAGCCGAGTACCAGCGCGAGCCAGATGCCGTTCAGCACGCGCCCCCCGGAACCTCCGCGCTCCGACGCGCAGACTTCCAGATTCCCGCGCGTGCGTCAAACGCGAAGCGCGAGAGCGGGCGGCGGCGGGGAGTGCAGGGCGCCGGGCTACTTACCCCGCCGCATCCTGCCCCGGCCGAGCAGCAGCCAGTCGAGAGAAACGTTCTCCTTGAGGGCGAGCGTGATCAGGAAGTCCGTGTGGGGCGTCGTGCCACTCTCGTACCGGTTCACGTTCTGCTGGAAGACTCCGAGGTCGCGCGCGAACTGGCGCTGCGAGCGCTCTCCCCGCACCTCCGCGAGGCGCTCGGAAAGCTTCTTCTTCGCACGCTCCACTGCCGATGAAGCCATGAGGGGTTCTCCTCTGCCGCCGACGTCCGACTCGCGACTGCCCGTGCGACCACGCTCACTGCGCTCGCGACTCCTTGCGAGCCGCGTCTCGCGTTCGAGCGCCAGGCGGACGTCGAGGCTCCGCCAAGGTAGCACGTCACCGGATTGCGTCAGCCGACGCCGCACCTTGACGGCGCCAGCGGCGCGTGTTGCCTTGGGACCCGTGCAGGGCGCGGGAGCCGGGGGATACACACGCCTGCGGCTCCGGCCGCCCGCCGCGGTCGCCCGCCGGCCGCAGCGGAGGACCGGCTCCTGCGCGTGACGGGCGGCGCTCTCGGCGGGCGCGTGCTCGTGGCGCCGGCCGGCCGGTCGGTACGGCCGACGACGGACCGGGTCCGCGAGGCGGTCTTTGCACGGCTCGGTGAGATCGAAGGGGCTCGAGCGCTCGACCTCTACGCCGGAACCGGTGCGCTCGGGATCGAGGCGCTCTCGCGCGGGGCCGCCCGCGCGGTCTTCGTCGAGCGCGCGCGGCCTGCCCTCGACGCGCTACGGCGCAACGTCGAGGCGCTGGGCCTCGCCGGGCGCGTGCGCATCCTCGCGCGCGAGGCCGCCGCGGCGCTGGCCGACCTCGGCCGGGCGGGCGAGCGGTTCGACCTCGTGTTCGTCGACCCGCCCTACGCGACGGGCGAGGACGAGCGGGTGCTGCGGGCCGCGCTCGCAGCCGGCGTGCTCGCGGCGGGCGCCGTGGTGGTCGTCGAGCGGTCGCGACGGCATGCTCTGCCCCCGATCGCCGGCCTCGTCCTCGCGGACGAGCGGCGGTACGGTGACACCGTCGTCGGCCGATACGTCCGCGAGGGCGGCGACGCGACGCAAGAGGGCGGGAGCGACCGATGAGCAGGGCAGAACAGCGCCGCACGAACCTCGCGATCTTCCCGGCGAGCTTCGATCCCGTGACGTACGGCCACCTCGATCTGGTGCACCGGGCGCGCGCGGTCTTCGACGAGCTGATCGTCGCCGTCGCGACCAACCCCGACAAGCGCGGCCTGTTCTCGGAGGAGGAGCGCCTCGAGATGCTGCGCGCCGCAGTCGGCCACGAGCCCGGCGTCACCATCGTCGCGTTCGAGGGGCTGCTCGTCGACTACGCACGCAAGGTCGGCGCCTCCGTGGTGATTCGCGGCCTGCGCGCCGTGGTCGACTTCGAGTACGAGTTCGAGATGGCGCTCATGAACAAACACCTGTTTCCCGAGCTCGAGACGCTGTTCATGATGACGAGCCAGCAATACTTCTACGTGAGCGCGTCGCGCGTGAAGGAGCTGGTCCGCTTCGGCGGCAACGTCGACGACTTCGTCCCGCCGCTCGTCGCGAAAAAGCTCGCCGAGAAGCTGCGCCCCCGCTGAAGCTGCGAGCCTGCGCGGCCGATCGGTGCCGTGGAGCGTCGATGAGCGAGAGCGGGGAGAGCAGCGCGGGCGCACGGCCCATTCGCTTCGGCACCAGCGGGTGGCGCGGCGTGCTGGGCGAAGCCTTCACGTTCGAGCGGGTGCGCGCCGTCGTGGCCGCAGCGGGCGAGCCCATCGCCGCCGCGCAGTCCGGCGCGCGTGTCGTCGTGGCTCACGATCGCCGTTTCCTCGGGCCGCGGCTCGCCGAGGCGGCCGCGCGCGTGCTCGCCGGGTGCGGGCTGCGGCCGGTGCTCGCGCGCGGGTCGATTCCCACGCCGGTCCTCGCCCGCGCGGTTCGGCGCTCGCGCGCCGCGGCCGGGCTGATGTTCACGGCGAGTCACAACCCGCCCGAGTATCAGGGGCTCAAGCTCTTCGGGCCGAGCGGCGCCGGCTACGCCGACGCAGAGGCGCGACGGGTCGAGCGCGCGGCGGCTCGCTGGCTGCGAGAGGGGCCGCCTCCCGAGCGCGATCCCGGCCGGCGGACGGCAGATTTCGTCGAGCCGTACCTGCGCGCGCTGCGGTCGGTCCTCGATCTCGACGCCCTTCGCAGCGCACGCCTGCGGGTGGTTTACGACGCGCTGCACGGCAGCGGCGCGGGCGTCGCCGACGAGGCGCTGCGCCGCGCCGGGGTTCGCGTCACCGTGCTGCGCGCGCAGCCCGATCCGAACTTCGGCGGCGAGGCGCCCGACCCGCTTCCCGAACGCCTCGGCGCGCTCCGCCGCGCGGTCCGCGGGCTGCGCGGGTCGAGGATCGGCCTCGCGAGCGACGGCGACGCGGACCGCTTCGCCGTCGTCGACTCGAGCGGCGCGTGCATCTCCGAAACCGACGCCGTCGCGCTCCTCGTCGATCATCTCGCGCGGACCGGGCGCATTCGCCGGGGCATCGCGATCTCGTGCGCGACGGGCGGGCTGGTCGAGCGCGTTGCGCGCGATCACGGCCTCGCCGTGAGTCTCCATCCGCTCGGGTTCAAGCACCTCTCGGAGGCGCTCCTCGCGGGCGTGGCGGACGTCGCCGGTGAAGAGAGCGGCGGCTTCGCCTGGGCGCCCTTTGCGCACGACAAGGACGGCATCCTCGCGGCGTGTCTCGTCGCGGAGCTCACCGCGACGAGCGGCGAGAGCCTCTGCAGCCGACTGCGCGCGCTCGAGCGGCGCCTCGGCGCGTCCGCGAGCGGAAGGACCGCCGTCGCCGCGAGCCCCGCGGCCGTTCGCGCGCTCGACCGCCTGTGCGCGAGCCCGCCGGCGCGCGTCGGGCGCGCGCGCGTTCGCGCGGCGCTGTGCTGCGACGGCGTTCGTCTCGCCCTCGACGACGGCTTCGTGATGCTCCGGGCGTCCGGAACCGAGCCGTTGGTCCGCGTGTACGCCGACGCGCCCGACCCCGCTGCGCTGCGCGAGCGGCTGCGCGACGGGCTGAGGCTCCTCGACCGCGCGGGCCGGCGCTGATGGACGTGGCCTGAGGCCGCCGGTACGCTCGCTGCAGGCCATCGCCTCGGAGCCGACCATGGAGCGAAGACGCGTGCTCGTCGCCGTGAGCGGCGGCATCGCGGCCTACAAG
>JAYRMX010000184.1:0-2725 GCA_041912475.1 Myxococcota bacterium | reverse complement strand
GAAGGCCCTTGCGATGCTCGACCTCTCGCGGCCCGACCTCGACTTCGTCGCGATCGCCCGCGGCTTCGGCGTGCCGGCCTCGCGCGCGACGAGCGCCGACGACTTCGCGAAGCAGCTCACCCGCGCGCTCGCCGAGCCCGGCCCGGCGCTGATCGAGGCGATGGTCTAGGACCGCTCTCCGATTGTTTGCACGGCTCGCTGTGCGGCCGCTTCGCGGCCTTCTCGTCATCCCTTGCTAGTGGCTCACCTTCCATGCGTCCCAGTCCGGGGTGAGCGCCGGCAGGGCGTTGGGGTCGCCGAAGATCTGGCCGCCGAGGATGGGCCGGAGCAGATCGGTGTCGAGCACCTGGCTCGCGGCGTCGACGCCGCTTCGCATCACGCCGGAGATGCCGGGGCCCGACGGCGTGCTCGCGCCGCACAGGAACAGGCCCGGGATCTCCGTTCGCGGGCCGACCCGGAACGGCCCGGCCTGGTCGGGGCTCATCTCGATGCCGTAAGACGTTCCGCCGGTCGAGCGCGTGAAGCGCTCCTGGCTGACGGGCGTCGCGGCCTCCTTCCAGACGAGATGCCGGCGCAGATCGGGGATCACGGCCGCCGCCGCGTCGATCAGTCGGTCGCACATCTCCTCCTTGCGCCGCCGGTATTCGGGGTCGCGGTGGTAGCGACCGCCGTCGGCGGGCCCGCGCTCGACGTTCCAGACCGAGTAGTCGAGCGGCGCGAGCGTCATGATCTGCAGGTTCGTGCAGCCCGGCGGCGCGAGGTGGCGGCTCGTCGGGTCCTTGAGCGACGCCGTCGTGATGTACGTCATCGCCTTGCTGCTGAGCTTGCCGGCCTCGAGCTCGTCGTAGGTCGCCTCGAAGTCGTAGCCCTCGAACACGAAGTGGTTGCTGTTCGTGAATCCCATCGCGGCGAGGTCGATGTCGAGTCCCGCGTAGACACAGAAAAGCGGCAGCGCCATCCGCAGCGAGCGGATGCGCTCGACCGTCTTCGCCGGGAAGTGCTCGGCCCCCACCAGCTCGAAGAACGTCCGCTTCAAGTCTGCGTTCGAGACGACGACCGGCGCGTCGATCTCGTGCGGCCGCTGGCTGGGCTTCCCGACCACGACGCCCGCGATGCGCCCGTTCTCGACCCGGATGCGCTGCACCGGCGCGTTCGTTCGCACCTCGCCGCCGAAGGCACGAATCGCCTCGATGAGCCGCGCGGCGATCACCTGCCCGCCGCCCTCGGGATAGAACGCGCCGCGCAGGAAGTGGTCCGTGAGGCCTCCCGCCATCACGACGGGAGTTCGCGAGGGACGAACGGCGTAGCAGCCCTGCTCGCCGAGCAGAACGGCGGCCGAGCGCTCCGAGAGGTGGTGCTGCGCGAAGAGCTCGGTCACCGGCCGCAGTCCCCACTGCAGAAAGATCGGCGACTGCTGCGCCAGCTCGCCGATCGCGATCTCGCCGCGCCCGAGCCGCCGCCCGGCGTCCGAGACGCGCTGCATCACGTCGACGACGGCCGAGAGCCCCTCGGCCTCGTCCGGGAAGGTCTCGACGAGGCGCTTCTTGTAACGGTCCCAGCCGCACGGGATCCGGAACTCGAAGTCGGGGAAGTGGAGGATCGAGTAGCAGTCCGGGTCGAGCGGCCGGAAGACGACGCGCTCGGCGAGCCCGAGGCCGTGGAGCACCGCGGCGATCGATCCGTCGCGGCCGCACTCGCCGATGTAGTGGATGCCGACGTCGAACTCCCAGGACCGGCCGTGCTGCTCGCGGCGGAAGACCTGCGAGTTGCCGCCCGCGACGTAGTGCGACTCGACGACGAGCGTGCGCTTGCCCGCAGCGCACAGGTACGCGGCGGTGCACAGCCCGCCGAGGCCGGAGCCGATCACGATCGCGTCCCACGATTCGCGGCCGGCGTTTGCATTCGTCGTCATGGCGTGTCTCCGTGGTGAGAAATGGTTTGCGCGCTGCGCCGGCTCAGGGCGCCGTCCCGCGCAGCAGGGTCTCGATCATCGGTGCGGCGAGCGCCTCGAGCGGGCGGTCGTTGAGCTGGCCCGCGAGATGCAGCGCCGCGACGCCGTGCAGCCCGGCCCAGAGCACGTGCGTCACCGTCTCGAGGTCACCCGCGACGACGCCGGCGTCGAGCGCGCCGCGAACACCGCTGCGAATCGCGGACCACGCGCGCCGGCGGGCAGCCGCGAGCTCGGGATACCCGCTCGGCTCGGGCTGCGCGAGTTCGAAGATGACGCGGTACGCGTGCGGCGCTTCGCGGGCGAACCGCAGGTACGCCCGGCCGAGGCGCACGAGGCGCCGTCGCGGGTCGGGCTCCGACCCCAGCACCTTCTCCGCTGCGTCGGCGAGCTCGGCGAAGGCGCGCGCACGGACGGCCGCGAAGATCTCGTCCTTGTCGCGGAAGTAGCGGTACGGCGTGGTGGCGCTGCAGCCGAGCTCGGCCGCGAGTCCGCGCAGGCTGACGCCGGCGTAGCCCTTGCGGGCGAAGCGCCGCGTCGCCACCCGGCACAGCCGCGTGCGGAAGCGGTCGATCTCGATCTGACTGAGCGCGGGGCGCGGCATCGTCGCAGCCTATGCTCAAAGATTTACAGTGTCAACGATATTCGTGCGACCGTGGCCGGCCTCGCGGCTCGCTGCGCTCGCCGGCAGCGGCCTTCGCTCGCTGCGCTCGCTGCGCGGCCGCTTCGCGGCCGCTTCGCGGCCTTGCCCGAGCCGCATCGGCTCGCTGACGCTCG
>JAYRMX010000183.1:0-18460 GCA_041912475.1 Myxococcota bacterium | reverse complement strand
CGGCTACCTCGCGCTGCTGCGCCGCGTGAACGACGAGCTCGAGCCGGCCGCGCGCCGCGAGACGAGCCTTCGCAGCCTCGTCGCCCCCGAGGCGGCGGCCGACGCGTTCGCCGCCGCGCTCGAGAAGGCGGGCGCGAGCGAGCGCGCTTGCGAAGCGCAGGCACACGCGCGCTAAGCTTCTGACGCTTCCGGTCCCGCCGGAGCCCCCATGCCGAGCGATGTCGCGCAGCGTCCGCGCGAGCGCCTCCACGACCACGGCCCCGAATCCCTCGCCGACGCCGAGCTCCTCGCCCTGCTGCTCGGCACCGGCTCGCCGCGCGGCGACGCCGCGTGGCACGCCGCGCAGCTTCTCTCGCGCCACGGCGGCCTGCACGGCCTCGCGCGTGCGACGCCGGCGGAGCTGGCCGAAGCGCCGGGGATCGGACCGGCGCGCAGCGCGAGCGTCGTCGCCGCGCTCGAGCTCGGCCGCCGGCTCGCGATGCGCCGGCTTCGCGCCGGCGAGGCGGTGCTCTCGCCCGCCGACGTGCACCGGCACTTCCATCCGCGCCTTCGCGACACGCCGCACGAGCGGTTCGTCGTCGTGCTCCTCGACGGCCGCCACCGCTGGCTTCGCGACGTCGTCGTCTCGCAGGGAACCCTCACGGCGAGCCTCGTCCACCCGCGCGAGGTGTTCCGCCCCGCGCTGCGCGAGGCGTCGGCGGCCGTGATCCTCGTCCACAACCACCCGAGCGGAGACCCGACGCCGAGCCGCGAGGACGTCGAGATCACCGCGCGGCTGTTCCGCGCCGGCGAGCTGCTCGGCGTTCACGTCCTCGATCACGTGATCGTCGCCGAGCGCGGGTTCGTGAGCCTGCGGGAGATGGGCGGGTTTCCGAAGCCCGAGTGATCGCGGGGGCTAAGGCCGCCGCCCCGGCCGGTCGATGCCGGGAGCGCGACGGGCGGCGGGGCCTGCGCACGCAAGAGGTGGGCATGTCGAAGGCAGGCGCGAGATCTCTCTCCGGCGCGGCGCGCAGCGCGGCAGCCGACTCCGAGCGGCGGCGATCGACGCGTGCTCCGTTCGTGGTGCGCGTCGACTACGGGACGGTCGACGCCTTCTTCTCCGAGTTCACGTCCGACGTGAACGAGGGCGGCATGTTCATCGAAACCGAGACGCCTCAGCCTCCGGGAACGGCCGTCGTGATGCAGTTCCGCGTTCCCGGCAGCGACTCGCCGATCAAGGTGCGCGGCCGCGTCGTGTGGACGAGCGCCGAGCGGCCGGCGCAGGCGCCGGGAATGGGCATCGAGTTCGAGAACCTCGACGCGCGCGCTCGCGCGAAGATCAGCGCGGTCGTTCGCCGCCTGCGCGCGCAGCCCGAGTAACGCCGGCCGCGGACGGCCGCACCGCGCGGGCGCTGCGCGCCCTTTGCCCGAGCCGCACGGCTCGCTTCGCTCGCCGGCAGCGGCCTTCGCTCGCGTTCGGCTCGCTGCGCGCCCTTTGCTAGAGGCTTGTTAGAACGGAATGTCGT
The DNA here is from genome assembly GCA_041912475.1 of Myxococcota bacterium. Taxonomy (GTDB): domain Bacteria; phylum Myxococcota_A; class UBA9160; order UBA9160; family UBA9160; genus MYXO. The sequence goes on along the minus strand of JAYRMX010000183.1, from coordinate 16,955 downwards.
CCGCCGGCGGCGCGCTGCCGCCGGCCGGGCCTTCGTCGAAGCCCGGCGCTGCGTCGCGTGCCTCTCCCTCTCGCGCGGGCCCTGCGCCCTGGCCGCGGGGGCCGCCGAGGAACTGCACCGTCTGCGCGACCACCTCGGTGGTGCGCTGCTTCTGGCCTTCTTTGTTCTCCCACTCCCGCGTCTGGAGCCGGCCCTCGATGTAGACGCTGCGGCCCTTCGAGAGATACTGCGCGCACAGCTCGGCCGTGCGGCCCCAGGCGACGATGCGATGCCACTCCGTCCGCTCGTCGCGCTCGCCCGACTTCTTCGTGAAGTTCTCGGTGGTGGCGATGCTGAAGCTCGCGACGGCCTGGCCTCCCTGCGTGTAACGCAGCTCGGGATCGCGCCCGAGGTTGCCGATCAGGATCACCTTGTTGACGCTGGCCATTGGATTCTCCGTCGGAGTGAGGTGATCTCATCATCTCCCCTGCTCGGGGGAGCGTCAATGGTGAACGCGCGGTGACGCACGCAGAGCGCGGCCGCAGGGGACGCGCGGCGCGCGGCGTCGCTTGACGGCGCACGGGCCGAGGGGATACTTGCCCCGTCCGGAACGTCCCAGGGGGTGGGGACGTGAGCAGCCTTTCGTCCGCAAAGGCGTGCGCCATGGCGCACGCGAGCGAGCATCGTGGCGCGGGCGTCTAGCGCTCGCTCGCGAAGGTCGCGTACCGCCGCGCCGGCGGTGACGGGCTGGCTTGCGCCGGGACGGCTCGCGTCCGAGTCGCTCGGCCTGCTGGTGCTCGCGGCGTCGCTGTTCGCGCTCCTCGCGCTCGCGAGCTACAGCCCGGCGGACCCCGTCTTCCGCATGGCCTCCGTCGAGAACCTCGGCGGTCCGGCCGGCGCTTCGCTCGCCGGCCTGCTCGTTCGGGGCTTCGGCGCCCGCGCCGTCGTGCTGGGCGTGCTGGCGGCGATCGTCGGCGCGCGTCTCGTCGCCGGGCTGCGGGCGGCGCGTGAAGGCGCCGGCTTCTGGGTGGGCGGCGCGCTGCTGCTGGCCGCCGCCTCGGCGGCTCCCGAGCTGCTGCGCGCGCTCGCGCCCGCTCGCTTCGGGAGCCTCGAGGGCGGCGGCCTCGGTCGTCTGCTCGCCGCGGGCGAGGGCGCGCTGCTCTCGGCGTACGGCGGCCTCTTCGTCTCGGCCCTGCTCGCAGTAGCCGGCGCGCTGCAAGTCACGGGCACGCCGACGCGCGTTGCCGTGCAGGCCGTGCTCTCGGGGGCGGCCGGCTGCGGACGCGCGGGGCTCGCGGCGCTCGCGGCCGGCGGCCGCGCGCGTGCGCGCCTCGCGCTCGCCGGGCGCCGCGCCGGCGAGCAGCTCCGGCGCGCGGCCGAGGACGTTCGCGTCTGGCGCGAGCGGCGGCGCCGGAGAAAGCGCGTCGCGCTGCTTCGTGAGCCCCCTCCCGAGCCGCAGGACACCGGCGCTCCCGAAATCCCGGCGCTCTTCGGCGACGGCGAAGCGCCGCAGGCCGGCGAGCCGTACGACGCAGAGGCGGACGACGACGGCGAGGAGGACGAGGCCGAGGGCGAGGAGGGCGCCGAGGCCGCTCCGGCGCCGGCCCGGGCGGCGGCGCCGGGCCGCCGCGTACGCGGCGCCGAGCCTGCGATCGTCGATCACCGCGCGGCGCGCGGCGCGGCGCACAAGCCGCGGCAGGAGTCGTTCGCATTCCCCGAAGACCACGGCGACATGCCCTGGACGCCCCCGGACCTCGACCTGTTCCAGAAGCCGCCGGCCGGAGCGCGAACGATCGACCGCGAGAGCCTCATCATGAACTCGCGGATCCTCGAGAAGAAGCTCCGCGATTTCGGCGTCAACGGCCGCGTCGTCACCGTTCATCCGGGCCCGGTGATCACGATGTACGAGTTCGAGCCGGCGTCGGGCGTCAAGGTGAACCGCATCGTCAACCTCGCCGACGACCTCGCGCTCGCGCTGCGCGCGCTGTCCGTCCGCATCATCGCGCCGCTTCCCGGGAAGTCCGTGGTCGGGATCGAGATCCCGAACGGCGAACGCGAGGTGGTCTACATCCGCGACCTGCTCGAGTCGGAGAGCTACCGGGCGAGCCCGTCGAAGCTCACGATGGTCCTCGGCAAGGACATCTTCGGAAATCCCGTCGAGGCCGATCTCGCGCGAATGCCGCATCTGCTCGTCGCGGGAGCGACGGGCACCGGCAAGAGCGTGTTCCTCAACTCGCTGCTGTGCTCGGTGCTGTTCCGCGCGTCTCCGAACGAGCTCAAGCTCCTGCTCGTCGACCCCAAGCTGCTCGAGCTCTCGGTCTACGAAGGGATCCCTCACCTCATCGCCGACGTCGTCACGAACCCGAAGCGCGCGGCTGCCGCGCTCGCCGGGATCGTCCACAAGATGGAAGAGCGCTACCAGATGATGTCGGCGCTCGGCGTTCGCAGCATCGACCAGTTCAACACGCGCGTGGACGAGGAGCGAGCGGCCGGAAAGAAGACGTTCCGCCTGAAGCCGAAGCCGGGCGAGACCGAGGGCCGCGAAGTCGAGTTCCGCCGCATCCCGTACATCGTCGTCGTGATCGACGAGCTCGCCGACCTGATGGTCGTCTCGGCGCGCGACGTCGAAGAGGCGCTGCAGCGGCTCGCGCAGATGGCGCGCGCGGCCGGCATCCATCTCGTCCTCGCGACGCAGCGGCCGAGCGTCGACGTGCTGACGGGCGTCATCAAGGCGAACTTCCCGGCGCGCGTCTCCTTCCAGGTCTCGTCGCGGACCGACTCGCGGACGATCCTCGACCAGAACGGCGCGGACCTGCTGCTCGGCCAGGGCGACATGCTGTTCCTTCCGCCGGGGACGTCGAAGCTGAGGCGCGTCCACGGCGCGTTCGTCTCGGAGAAGGAGGTCGCTGCGCTCGTCGCCGAGCTCCGGAAGCAGGGCGCGCCGGTCTTCGACGACACCCTCGTGCGGATGAAGGAGGAGAGCGAGGCGAAGGAAGAGCGGGGCGACGACGTCGACGAGATGTACGATCGGGCGATCGCGATCGTGGCCGAGACGCGGAATGCCTCGATCTCGTACATCCAGCGCCGCCTCAAAGTGGGCTACAACCGGGCGGCCCGAATGATCGAGCAGATGGAGAACGACGGGATCATCGGACCCCAGGAAGGAACGAAGCCCCGTGAGGTGTACGCGCGAGCCCTCGACGACGACGAATAGGCGCTGCGCGCCGCGCGTTCCAGCGGCGGTGAGGCGAATGCTCGTTGCGGGAGTCGCGCTCGCGGCAGGCGCGCTGCTCGCGCTTCCGGCGCCCGCGGCGCCCAAGCGGCGCGCTGCGCCGAAGGCCGGGACTGCGGCTGCCGAAGCGCCGGCTGCCGGCGGGCCGGAAGAGTCGGCGTCGCAGCCGGCGCCCGAGGGGCAGCCCGCCGCGAAGCCGCCCGCGGAGGCGGCGAAGGACTGTGCGGCCGCGATGGCGCGCAAGGTGCAGGGCCACTACGACGGTGTTCGTGACCTCACGGCGCGCTTCACGCAGATCACGGAGGTGGTCTCGCTCGGCGCACAGGCGGCCGCATCGCCGCCGGCGACGTCGAGCGGCGAGGTGAGCTTCGCGAAGCCGGGAAGGATGCGCTGGTCGTACGAGCAGCCGGAGCAGAGCCTCGTCGTGACCGACGGCGACGAGCTGTGGATCTACGATCCTGCCGGAAAGGAGGCGCAGCGCATGCGCGCCGGGCAGGGCTTCCTCTCGGGCGCTGCGCTCCAGTTTCTGCTCGGGCAGGGCGCGATGGAGCGCGACTTTCGGGTGAAGGCGCTCGCGTGCGGCGCGGAGCAGGCGCGGCTCTCGCTCGTTCCGCGCAAGAGCGCGGCGTACGAGCGGATCGAGATCCGCGTCGATCCCGCGACGGGAGAGATCACGGAGACCGCGGTCTTCGACCTCGTCGGCAACGTGACGCGCGTCTCGTTCGAGCAGGTGCGAACGAACACCGGGCTCACCGAAGAGCTGTTCCGGTTCTCGCCGCCCGACGGCGTTCGCGTCGTCGAGGTGCCGGCCGCCGGGCAATGAGCACTCACGGAACGAGGCGCCGGTGCTTCCCAAAGCGAGAAGACGCCTTCCCGCTCGGCGCGAGCCACGCAAACGACGGCGTAGGGCGCGCCCGCGGGGAGCGGTGGCGCCGTGACGGAGGCGTCAAAATGGCTGCGCCTCGCGGGCAGCATCGCAACTCGAGGCGGCACCCTGCCGGCAGGCGGGCGGCAGCGCGTGCGCAGCGGCCGTGCGCCGGCGGCGACCTGCGAACGCCGCGGTCATCGCGGCGAGCGGCGCGGCGCGAAAGCCTCGTGCCGGTGCCGTTCGGCGCCTGCCGTTGCCGGCGGGCTGCGCGCCCGTGGGCCGAAACCCACGGGCCGGCGCGCTGCTTGACACGGTCGTGGATTCGGATAGCTTCGAAGGGTGAAAATGCCCGGAAATCCGAAGGGTTCGACGTCTTCCGCAGACCGATGAGCGAGGCTCGCGCGAGGAGCGCTGTGCGCGGTCGGAGCGGATTCGGGACCGGCCGCAGGGGCGCGCCTTCCGGGACGAGGGCGTGCTTTCGCGGCCGCGCGTGCGCCGCGCCGTGGAGCTGCCGCGGGATGGCGGTCGCGGTCGCTGCGGCGGGCGACGCAGCCTTGGATCGTGCGCGCGGGCGGTGCGCGCAGCCGCCTGCGCAGCGCCGCCGGCCGTGCTGGCGACGGCGCGGCACACGCCTTGCAGTAGCCTCCAGCAGGGTTCGCTTCAGGCTCGGCGACGCGCCGGGGGTCGAGGAGAGAGCTGGATGAGCGAGTTCGATTCCGGTTCCGGACAGGGCAGGCGTGGCTTCGTGCGGGACGTCATGCGACGCATCTCGTCGCCCGGCTCGCGGCCGGGCGGAGAAGGCGATCCCGAACGCGAGCCGCAGACACCGTACCGCGACGAGCTCGAAGACCTGCAGGACGCCATCCGCTTCTTCGGCGGCGACTCGGCGGAATTCCGCCGCCGGCTCGACCGCGTGCTCGCCGAGTTCGACGCGCTGCGCCGGCGCCACGAGGTTTCGCGCCAGCAGCTCGGCGATGCGGAGCGCCAGAACGAGAAGCTCGTCCACGTGCTCCAGGAAGCGAAGCAGCAGATCGAGCTCCTCAAGGAGGAGGTCGACAAGCTCTGCGCGCCGCCGAACACGTACGGGGTCTTCACGCGCGGCAACAAGGACGGCACCGTCGAAATCCTCGTCGACGGCAAGCCGATGCGCGTCAACGCGCATCCGAACCTCGACGTCTTCCAGCTCGAGGAAGGCCAGCTCGTGGTGCTGAACGAGGCGTTCAACGTCGTCGAGCCGGCGGGCTACACGTCGCGCGGCGAGATCGGGCACATCGTCGACTTCCTCGGCGACAACCGGGCGATCGTCCTCGGCCACACCGACGAGGAGAAGGTGATCACGCTCGCGACGCCCGTGCGGCGCGAGAAGCTCAAGGCCGGCGACAGCGTGCTGCTCGACCCGCGGACGAACTTCGCGTTCGAGAAGCTGCCCAAGTCGGCCGTCGAGGAGGTCGTCCTCGAGGAGATCCCGGACGTCACCTACGACAAGATCGGCGGCCTCGGCGAGCAGATCCAGATCCTGCGCGACTCGATCGAGCTGCCGTACATCCACCCGGAGATCTTCCTCGAGCACAAGCTCTCGCCGCCGAAGGGCATCCTGCTCTACGGCCCGCCGGGCTGCGGCAAGACGCTGATCGCGAAGGCCGTCGCGAACAGCCTCGCCAAGAGCATCGAGAAGCGGACCGGCCGCGCGACTCCGGCGTACTTCCTCAACGTGAAGGGCCCGGAGCTGCTCAACAAGTACGTCGGCGAGACGGAGCACAAGATCCGCGAGGTCTTCAAGAAGGCGCGCGAGAAGGCGAACGAGGACGTTCCCGTCGTGATCTTCTTCGACGAGATGGACTCGCTGTTCCGAATGCGCGGCTCGGGAATCAGCTCCGACATGGAGGCCACCGTCGTTGCGCAGTTCCTGTCGGAGATCGACGGCGTCGAGTCGCTCAAGAACGTGATCGTGATCGGCGCCAGCAACCGCCAGGACCTGATCGACCCGGCGGTGCTGCGGCCCGGGCGCCTCGACCTCAAGGTGAAGGTGCACCGCCCCGATGCGGCCGCGGCGAAGGAGATCTTCTCGAAGTACCTCACGACCGACCTCCCGTTCCACGGCGAGGCGATGGTGAAGTACGGAACCGAGCCGGCCGCGATCGCGGCCGGAATGATCGAGGACACGATCTCCGAGATGTACGCCACGAACGAGGAGAACAAGTTCCTCGAGGTGACCTACGCCAAGGGCGAGCGCGAGATCTTCTACTTCAAGGACTTCTCGAGCGGCGCGATGATCGAGAACATCGTCGCGCGCGCCAAGAAGAAGGCGGTGAAGCGCCTCATCGACCACGGCGAGCGCGGCCTCATGCTCGCCGACCTGCTCGAAGCCGTTCGCGAGGAGTTCAAGGAGAACGAGGACCTCCCGAACACCACCAACCCCGACGACTGGGCGCGGATCTCCGGCCGCAAGGGCGAGCGCATCATCAACGTGCGCACGCTCATGACGGGGATCAGCCGGACCGAGCGCTCGATCGAGAACATCTCGTCGGGCCAGTACCTGTGAGGCGCCGCAGCGGACGCTAGGGCGGGGTGTGGATGGCGATTCCCAAGGTGATGGGAACGGAGATCGAGTACGGGATCACGGTCAAGAACGATCGCGACTTCGATCCCATCTCGAGCTGCGTCCTGCTGGTGAACGCGTACCGGGAAGACCATCCCGGGAGGATCCTCTGGGACTACGACCAGGAGAACCCGCTCGCCGACGCGCGCGGGTTCCAGGTCGACGGCGAGAAGTACACGCCGAACCAGCAGGAGAACATCGCCCGCAACAAGACGCTGGTGAACGGCGCGCGCTACTACGTCGACCACGCGCACCCCGAGTATTCGTGCCCCGAGGTGACGAACGTCCGGGACCTCGTCGTCCACGAGAAGGCGGGCGAGCGCATCGTCGAGCTCTCGCGCCGCGAGGCGACGGGGCTCCTGCCGCCCGGCACCGAGGTCCTGCTCTACAAGAACAACAGCGACCGCAAGGGCAACAGCTACGGCTCGCACGAGAACTACCTGATGGACCGCCGCACGTCCTTCAAGCAGATCGTCGAGCACCTGATGACGTTCCTCGTGACGCGGCAGGTCTACACCGGCGCCGGAAAGGTCGGCAGCGAGAACCGCGCGCACCCCTGCCGCTATCAGCTCACGCAGCGGGCCGACTTCTTCGAGACCGAGGTCGCGCTCGATACGATGGTGAAGCGCCCGATCATCAACACGCGCGACGAGCCGCACGCCGACCGCGAGAAGTACCGCCGGCTGCACGTGATCGTGGGCGACTCGAACATGAGCGAATACACGATCTACCTGCGCAACGGCGCCACCGCGCTGCTGCTCTCGATGATCGAGGACGGCGCGCTGCGGCGCGATCTCGCGCTTCGCGACCCGGTACGCGCGATCAAGGAAGTTTCGCACGACCCGGCGTGCCGGCGCGAGCTGCAGCTCGAGAACGGCAAGAAGCTGACGGCCGTCCAGATCCAGCGCGAGTATCTCGAGATGGCGCAGAAGTACGCCGGCGGGAAGAGCGTCGACGCCGTCACGAAGGACGTGCTCGCGAAGTGGGAGCACGTGCTCGAGTGCCTCGAGCGCGACCCGATGGAGCTGTGCCGCGAAATCGATTGGGTGATCAAGAAGGCGCTCATCGAGAGCTTCATGGAGCGCAAGGGGCTCGACTGGGAGTCGGCGCAGGTCTCGATGCTCGACCTCCAGTACCACGACCTGCGCCCGGACAAGGGGCTCTACCACCTGCTCGAGCGCCAGGGCCGCGTCGAGCGGATCGTGACCGACGCCGAGATCGACGCCGCGATCACCGAGCCGCCGGCCGATACGCGGGCGTACTTTCGAGGCCAGTGCCTGAAGCGCTATCCTGCCGAAGTCTTCGGCGTGAACTGGGATTCGATCTCCTTCGGGATCGGGAGCGAGCCGATCAAGCGGGTGCTCATGGGAGAGCCGCTCAAGGGATCGAAGGCGCACGTCGAGGGCCTTCTCGCCAGCTCGCCGACGGCGCGCGATCTGGTGAAGAACCTGCGGGCCTAGCGCCCGCGCACTCGAAGCCGACCGGGAGGCGACGCGATGGCCGATACGAAGCAGACGCAGAAGCCCCGCAAGGGCGGCGACGGCGAGGGCTCGGGAACGGGTGAGGGCGGCCAGAAGCTCGCGAAGAAGGGCGAGGCGCTCAAGGAAGAGATGGACTCGCTCGTCGACGAGATCGACGAGGTGCTCGAAGAGAACGCCGAGGAGTTCGTCAAGAACTACGTGCAACGCGGCGGGGAGTGACGCCGCGTCCCGCCGGGGGGAGGGGCTCGTTGCGTTTTTTGGATCGGTACCAGGGGTCGAGCTTCACGGAGCTGCTCGCGACCGCGCGACCGCACGCGTCGCCGTTCGCTCCGCAGCCGGCGGCGGGCGCGCCGCCGATGGCTGTGGACGTGCGGCTCTCGATCCCGCACGGAACGACGGTGCTCGGGCTCAAGTTCGCCGGCGGCGTCGTGATGGCGGGCGACCGACTGGCGACCGAGGGCTACCGCGTCGCGTCGCGCGACATCCAGAAGGTCTTCGCGACGGACGACCATTCGCTGATGGCGATCGCCGGCGCCGCCGGGCCCGCGATCGAGATGGCGAGGCTGCTCCGCGTCGAGCTCGAGCACTACGAGAAGATCGAGGGCGAGCCCCTCGAGGTCGAGGGCAAGGCCAACAAGCTCTCGCAGATGATCCGGCAGAACCTCCCCGCGGCGATGCAGGGCCTCGTCGTGGTGCCGATCTTCGCGGGCTACGACAAGCGCCGCATGGTGGGCCGGGTCTGGAAGTTCGACGTCACGGGCGGCCGCTACGAGGAGACCGAGTTCGAGACGACGGGCTCGGGCGGCCTCTACGCGAAGGAGTCGCTCAAGAAGAGCTGGCGGCCCGACGCGCCGAAGGAGGACGCGATGCGTTTCGCCCTCCAGGCGCTGATGGACGCCGCGGACGAAGACCGAGGCACGGGCGGAGTCGACACCCTGCGCGGCATCTATCCGAACATCTTCGTCTGCGACGCCGGCGGCATCGAGGAGACGCCCGCCGAGCGCGTCGCCGAGCTCCACCGCGAGCTCGTCGCGGCGCGCCAGCGGAGGTAGCCGATGTCGCTCCCGTTCTACGTCTCTCCCGAACAGGTGATGCAGGACAAGGCCGAGTACGCCCGCAAGGGCATCGGCCGGGGCAAGTCGATCGTCACGCTCGAGTACGACGGCGGCATCCTGCTGATGGCCGAGAACCCGTCGGCGAGCCTGTCGAAGATCGGCGAGATCTACGACCGCATCGCGTTCGCGGGCGTCGGCAAGTTCAGCGAGTTCGACCAGCTCCGGAAGCTCGGCGTCCGCTACGCCGACGTGAAGGGCTACTCGTACTCGCGAGAGGACGTTCGCGGCAAGGCGCTCGCCAACGCCTACTCGCAGGCGATCGGCGACGCGTTCACGCGCGAGCTCAAGCCCCTCGAGGTCGAGATCATCGTCGCCGAGGTCGGCGACCCGCGCCTCGCGGGCCACGAGAAGAACGCGATCTACCGCGTGCAATTCGACGGCAGCATCTCCGACCACCAGGGCTATTGCGTGATCGGAGGCGCATCCGAGAGCCTTCAGGCACACCTCCAGTCGAGCTACCGGCCGGACATGCCCCTTGGGGATTGCACGCGCCTCGGGCGCCACGCGCTCGCGCGAGCGACGAACGGAGAGGCGAAGATTCCGATCCACAACCTCGAGGTCTGCGTGCTCGAGCGCCAGCGGCCCGGACGCAAGTTCCGCCGGCTGTCCGCCGATGAGCTGAGAGGTATCCTCGACGCATAGGCCGGGCGCCGCCCGGCCGAACCGGACGGTCATGCAGAAGCGGATCTTCGGCCTCGAGAGCGAATACGGGATCATCTTCACTCCCGAAGGCCGAAAAACGCTCCCCGTCGAGAAGGCGATCCGCTTCCTGTTCGAGAAGCTGATCACCACCGAGCACTTCCTCAACGTCTTCCTCGAGAACGGCGCGCGCTTCTACCAGGACACGGGGTGCCACCCCGAGTACGCGACGCCCGAGTGCGCGTCGCCGCGCCAGCTCATCGTCTACGACAAGGCCGGCGAGCGGATCCTCGAAGACCTGCAGGACTACGCCGAGGAGAAGATCCGCGAGGAGCGCATCGCCGGGAAGCTCTCGATCTTCAAGAACAACACCGACTTCGTCGGCAACAGCTACGGCTGCCACGAGAACTACCTCGTCGACCGCGACGTCGACTTCTACTACCTCGCCGAGCAGCTCATTCCGTTCCTGGTGACGCGGCAGATCTACACCGGCGCGGGCAAGGTGTTCCAGACGCAGGACGGCGTTCACTACTGCGTGAGCCAGCGCGCGCAGCACATCTACCAGAAGATCTCGGGCACGACGACGAACGACCGCTCGATCATCAACACGCGCGACGAGCCCCACGCCGACCGCGAGAAGTACCGGCGGCTGCACGTGATCGTGGGCGACTCGAACATGAGCGAGTACACGAACTTCCTGAAGGTCGGAACCTGCGCGGTCGTCCTCCAGATGATCGAGGACAACTACGTCAACAAGGACTTCACGCTCCGCAATCCCGTGAAGGCGATCAAGGACATCAGCTACGACGTCACCTGCAAGCGCCGGCTGCGGCTCGACAATGGCCGCGAGTACTCGCCGATCGAGATCCAGCGCGAGTACTGCGAGATGGCGCAGAAGTACATCGAGCAGTACCCGGTGAGCGATCAGCTCAAGGACGTGGTCGGCAAGTGGCAGTACGTCCTCGACTGCCTCGACGACGACCCGAACCGGCTCTCGCGCGAGATCGACTGGGTGATCAAGCGCAGCATGATCGAGAGCTGGCTCGACCGCCGCGGCGCGTCGTGGAACGACCCGCGCGTGTTCATGCTCGACCTGCAGTATCACGACATCCGCCTCTCGCGCGGGCTCTATTCGCTGCTCGAGCGAAAGGGCGCGGTGGAACGCGTGCTCGAGGACGACGAGGTCATCAAGGCGAAGACCGAGCCGCCGCCGGACACGCGCGCCAGGATGCGCGGCGAGTTCATCAAGCTCGCCCGGCAGAACGGGATCCAGTACGACCTCGACTGGTCGAACATCCGGCTCGGCAACCTGCTCAACGTGCGCGTGATCTGCAACAACCCGTTCGAGACCGACACCGAGAAGGTCGCCGAGCTGGTGCGGACGATCCAGCGCACCAACCTGCGCAAGACCAGCCTCTCGAAGCTCGTCATCCAGTCGTAGCGGCGGCGCGTTCTCGGCGGGGTGTCAGGGCGGCGGGGCCGGTCGGCGCGCCACGCGCGCTCTGCGTGGCAGCGCGAGCGCGCAGCGAAGGCGCCGCCCAGCGCGTAACCCGCGCGCCGCCCTTCCGGGTCGAACTCCGCGAAACCCCGGCGAGGAGGACGACATGACGGAATCGTGGAGTGGTCGCGCGGCGCTGGCGGCGCTGGTCGTGGCGGCGATGGTGAGCGCGGGCGGCGTCGCTGCGGCGCCGCCGGGCGGAGGCTGCGGCGCGGGCGGGCCCGGCGGACCGGGCGGGCTCGAGCACCTCGAGCACGGCGTGGCGCGCGCCGGGCTGCCGCCGGAGACCGCGCAGGCGGTCTACCAGCGAATCGATCAGGCGCGCGCCGAGCAGCGCTCGATCGAGGCTTCGCTCGCGGCCGCGCACGAGCAGATGCGGACGCTGCTCGATCAGGACGCGCCGAGCGCGGACGCCGTGCTCGCGCAGGCCGACGCCATCGGCGCGCTCGAGACGCAGATGCACAAGCTCGGCCTGCGAACGATGCTGCAGGTCCGCGCGCTGCTCACGCCCGAGCAGTGGGACTCCCTCGTGCCGAAGCGGCGCGGCCCGCCGCCGGCCGAGTCGAGCGCACCCCGGTCGTAGCGGGCTCCCCCCCGTCGCGACCGGCCGCGGCGGCCGGCACCCCGGCCGCCGCGGTGACGCTGACGCGACGCGGGAAGCCGGTGTAAACCCCGTGTAACCCAATCGGGCGCTCCCGGGTTCCAACCCCCGGGCGCTTTCGTCCGGGAGCCGGCTGCCGTGTCTGTAGGTGCCGTCCGTCTCGCGCAGGAGAGGGCCGCGATGCCGAGCGCGCGAGCGCTGGAATTCGAGGCCTTCGTCGCCTCCCACCGCGAGCGCGCGGTCGGCCTCGCGTGGCGGCTCGTCGGAGGTGACGGCGGAGCTGCCGAAGACGTCGCTCAGGAGGCGTTCATCCGTGCCTATCGCGCGCTCGGGCGCTTCCGCGAAGAGGCGAGCATGTCGACCTGGTTCTACCGCATCCTCGTGAACGAGGCGCGGCGCCACCGGCGCTGGCGCTGGGTGCGGGAGCGCTTCGCGACCGAGGCGACGGAGGCGGCGGCGGACCCTCGCGGCGCTCCGCCGGGCGATCCTGCGCTGCGGCTGCGAATCGCTCGCGCGCTGGGCCGCCTGTCGAACGGCCAGCGCGAGGCGTTCCTCCTGGTGCATCTCGAGGGGATGACGGTGACCGAGGCGGCCGCGATCACGGGGCGTGCCACGGGCACCGTGAAGAGCCACCTTCACCGCGCCTTGCGCACGTTGCGTGCGAATCTCGCCGATCTCGATCCGGGCCAGGAGGCGGGTGCATGACGACCGATGACGGCGATCGCGACCCGCGGCTCTCGCCCGCTGACGAGGCGTTCGTCCGCCGCATTGCGAGCGCGTACGCGCCGCCGCGGCCGAGCGCGCCGCAGCGTGCCGCCTTCATGGCGAGGCTCGATGCGCGTTTCGAACGCAGCCGCCGGCGCCGGCAGGGCGGCGCGCTCGTTGCGGCCGCCGCTGCGGCGCTGGCCGCGTTCGCGTTGCTGCACGCCCCGTCGCAGGCGCCGCCCGCGCAGCGCGCCGCCGCGCCGGGCGCGGGCAGCGCGCAGGCCGAGGCGATCCTCGCGCTCGCGATCGCGCAGGAGCCCGCCTCGGACGCGGCGCTTCCCGAGGACTACGAGGCCATCGCGGGCGTTCTGCTCGGCGGCTAGCGGGAGATCGTGATGCGGATGCCGCGTGCGTCTCGAAGCTCGAAGAGGGCCGTTTGCCTCGCGACGATCCTCGCCGCGTCGACGCTTTCGAGTGTCGTCCTGGCCGAGCCCTCCGCCGGCGCGCAGGCGCCGGGCGCGGCGGATGCCGGCGGGCCGCCCCCGGGCGACGCAGGCGGCCGCCGGCAGGGGCCGCCTGCGGGCGAGGGGCGCGGTCCGCGGCACGGTCCGCCGCCGTTCGAGGACGTCCTCGAGCGAAACGCCGATCGCCTCGGCCTCGACGCGAAGACGCGCGCCGAGATCCGGACCATTGCCGGCGCGGCGCGCGAGAAGGGTCGCGGGCTCGAGGAGGGCCTGCGCGGGCTCCACGAGGAGATGCGCGGCATTCTCGACCAGGCGACTCCCGACCTCGACGCCGCGCTCCGGCAGGCGGAGCGCATCGGCGCCGCCGAGACGGAGCTGCACAAGCTGCGCCTCGAGAGCATGCTGAAGATCCGCGCGCTGCTCACTCCTGCGCAGCGCGAGGAGCTCGTTCGCATCCACGAGGAGCGGCGCCGCGCGCGCGGCCCGGGCGGACCGCCCGGACCACTGACACCGGGTGGTGACGCAGGTGGAGCGCCACCGCCGGGCGCCGAGGGCGAAGGCCCGCCGCCTCCGGGCGGCCCCCCGCCGGGTCCGCCTCCCGACGCCTGGTAGCGCTCGCGCGCCGGCGTGCGGCCGCCACACCCGGCAGATCGCTCCGCGACGAACGCCCCGGCAGGAGCCGGCGGTCCTCGGTCAGGCAACGATCAGGCAGAGGTCAGCTCCGCCACTCGGCCGCCGCGATAAAAAGACCCCATCGCGCAGCGGCCTCGCGGCGCGGTCCTGGGAAGCGTGGAAGGAATCCGCGAGCCGGATCCGACCGTCCGGGACCCGTACGAGGCCCAACGAGCGGGGACGGCGATGGCGGCCAGCACTTCTTCGCGGCTTCGGGAACGGCTCAGCAACCAGGGCGCAGCGGTCCGGGAACCGGCCGTTCGAGCTTCGTCCGGGAGGGCGAGAGCTCGCGCCGCGGAGGAGGGCGCCATCGTCACGGGCCGCGCGCAGGGCGTGCGCGCGGCCCGCCTTCTCGTCGCGGCCGCCCTCTTCGCCGGCGGCGTCGTCTGGCTCCTCGCCGAGGGAATCCGGCAGAGCCTCCACTTGCGCCGGTACGCGCTCTGCCTCGCGGCGCTGATGTCGCTCGGCGCCGTTCCTGCGGCATCGGCGCTCGGCAGCATCGACTTCGCGACGCACAGCGGGCAGTTCGCGCTCACGCAGAGCTCGCTCGATTTCGGCTCCGACCTCACGATCACGAGCGCGACCAACAACGCCGGCGCTCCCGATCCGACGGTGATCGGCCTGCGGGCGAGCCTCGACCCCGTGTTGCTGACGGGTACCTACACCGACTACGGGCCCTACATCCGCGCGTACGCCGTCAACACCTCGGTCACGTACCACCTGCGCCTGCACGGAACGGGCGGCGGCCCCGAGATCGACGCCATCTACGACCCGGGCGACTTCCTCGTGATCCTCAGCACGGCGGTGCTCTCGCCGTCGGACGCCGACGGCCTGCTCGGTGTCACCAACCTCGCCCCCGGCTCGCACGCCGCGTACGACGCGCTCGCGCAGGGAGCGGGCTGGGACTTCAGTGCGACGCTCTCCGCGGCCGGGCAGGACATCAAGGCGCTGCTCGCGGCGAACCAGACCGTACGCGGATCGGTGTCGGGAAACGTGACGGTCGTCGCGGTGGCCGTTCCCGAGCCCGCAAGCCTCGTGCTGCTGGCCGGGGGCCTCGCAGGACTCGGCTGGCTGGGAGGAAGGCGCCGTGTCTAGCGCGATCGCAGCTCCGGTCTGGATCGAGGCGCGGCCGGTCACGCGCCGCCGCCTCGAGATCCGAACGCTCCGCCTCGACCGCTTCGTGGCGCTCGGCGACGACGCGCTCGCCGCGTCGGTCGACGAGGGGCCCGGCGCCGCGGACCTGCTCGCGGCGCGGCTGGGCGTGCAGGCGTGGAATCTCGCCGAAGAGGGCGCGACCTCGCGCGTGACGCTGCGCGAGCAGCTTCCGCTCGCGCTCGCGCTGCGGCCGACCTTCGCGGTCGTCTCGGTGGGGACGCAGGAGGCTCTGCTCGCGCTCGGCGCGGCCGCGACGGGCGACGGCGCCTTTCTCTCGCCCCTCCTCGCCGAGTGCGAGGAGATCGTCGTGCGGCTGCGCGCCGCGGACTGCGACGTGCTGCTGGTGCGGCCGCCGTCTCTCGACCGATCGCCCGCGGCGTGGCTGCGCTTCGGCCGCCACCGGCCGTCGAATACGGCGCGCGACTTCGACGCCGTGCTGCGCGGCATGGAGCGTGTGGCCGCGCGCTGGAACGCCGCGCTCGCGCGCATCGCGGCGCAGCACGGCGCGCTCTTCGCCGACCTCTCGCGGGTGTACGACGCGCAGCTCGGCGCGGGCTCGCTGCTCGAGGGCGCAGCGCCGGGCCTTCCGCCGCACTGCGGCGGCCCCGGCGACCTGTTCGCCGATCCCGTTCGGCTCTCGTGCGACGGCGCGCAGGTCGCGGCCGGCCTGCTCGAGGCCGCGCTCCATCCCGGCCGGCGCGCACTCCAGCCGCCGGCCCGCGGGCCGCGCATCGTGCGCACCCGCTTCAACTCCGAGAGGGGAATCTCGTGTTGACCCGCTCCCGGGCGCTGCGGCGCTCGCTCGTCGCGGCGCTCGTGCTCGCGCTGCCGCGCATCGCTGCCGCGCTGCCCTCGCCCGGCGCGCCGCTCGTCGTCCCGCTCTCGACCGCGCCGGAGCTCACCAACACGCTCACGCTGCGCGTGCAGCTCACGTGCGAGGGCTTCGCGTGCGGGTTCGCGGGCTTCGGGTCGCCCTACGACCAGACGCAGGTCTCGACGCTCACGGGCACGGGATCGGCATACCTCGATGACGCCGGCAACACGGTGAGGCTCTCGTCGGACGCCGGCGGCACGGCGAACCTGCTCCACTTCACGGGATCGAACGTCACCTACACCGGCATTCCCACGCTCCCGCCGGTGAACACCACGAGCATCACCGTCGACGCGGCGAACGCTCCCGCGGCGAGCGTCCCGTCGATGAACCTCTCGACGCCGCCGCAGGGCTTGCTCGGGAGCTACACCCTCGCGTTCGCGGGGATGAGCATGGGGGTGGTCGGCACGACCGACAACGCGACCGTCGGGACGATCAGCGTTCCTCCGACGCCGATCAGTGTGGCAGGAACACTCGTCGAGCTCGGCGACACCGACGCCGACAGCCGGCCCGAGTTCCTGTTCCAGAACCTCCACGGGACGCTCACGTCGAGCTCGAGCTTCCCGGCCGGCGGCGGGCTCGTTACGATCCATTCGACGATCACCGCGACGTTCCACGCGAACCTGCGCGGCGAATCGCTGCAGGCGGTCCCGGAGCCGGGAACGGCGCTCTTGCTCGCGGGCGGTCTCGCGGCGCTCGGCGCGCTCTCTCGCCGGAGGTAGCAAGGCCGCTGCGAGCGAGCCGTGCGGTCCGCGGCGCCGCGAAGCGGCCACGCAGAGCCGAAAGCGAGCCAGGCGCACGAATGGAGGCGCCGCGCCCACGACGACCCTGGAGAGACGATGGACCCGACCGTTCCGGCACCTGCTCTTCGTCCACGGCGCGGCAAGGCGCGCAAGGAGGCCCCTGCCTCCGAGACCCGCCCCGCGGACGCCGGCGGCACGCCGCGCGATTGCTCCAGCGCTCCGAGCGCAGGCGACCGCGAGCCGCGGGATACCGCGCGCGAGCGGCCGCGCCGCGCACGGCAGGCGCGAGCTTCCCGCGCCGGGGCCGAGACCGCGGCGCCGAGGGCCTCCGCG
>JAYRMX010000182.1:0-1835 GCA_041912475.1 Myxococcota bacterium | reverse complement strand
TCGATCTTCCCGTAGCGGTTCGAGAGCTGGCCGGCGCCGCGGCACGCGAGCCAGCCTCCGACCGTCGAGAGCGCGATCGACTGCGGCCAGTGGCCCACCGTGACACCGTGCTTCGTTCGCAGCTCGTGCTCGAAGTGGTCGCCGAACGTCCCGGGACGGACATCGACGACGAGCGAGCGGTCGTCGACCGAGACGATGCCCTCGAGATCGCACAGATCGAGCAGCAGACCGCCGAAGACGGGCACCGAGGCTCCGCACACGCCGCTGCGTCCGGCGGCGGCCGTCACGGGGATGCGCGCGTCGTTGCAAACGCGCAGCACGGCGGCGACCTCGTGCGCCGTCCGCGGCCGCGCGATCGCCGCGGCGACGCCGCCCACCTGCCCGTCGCGCGCCCAGCGAAGACCGAGCGCCCACCAGTCGCGGCTCGTCTCCGCGCACGCTGCTGCGTCGGTGTCGACCTTCGCGCACGCCTCGCGGAGCTGCGCGAGGACGGCAGCCGGGACCGGGACGGGCTTTGCGATCGAGCGCGCGCGGGCGGCGCCCGCGCCGCCCGCGATGCCGACCGGGATCAGCGGGGCGCCGGGGCCGAGGGGGATCGGGAAGTCGGTCGTCTTCGTCGGGGTGCTCATCGGGATCCTTTCACGTGTCGGACGGATGTGGGCCGGGCGGGTCTGCGCCGCGCCGCAGGCGGCGCGGGAAGTGCGGGGGAGGTGGAGAGGGCGAGCCGCGTGAGCGCGCCCACCGCCCGCTCGAACGCGGTGGTGTCGCGGACCGCGAGCCGGTGTACGGCGGCGCCCTGCAGCGCGAGGGTCGCGAGATCGACGGCGTCGTCGAGCGAGATCCTGCCGGTGGCCGAGCGCTCGATCGGAAGCGCGCGCGCGAGCCGCCGCAGGTTCTCGGCGTGACGGTGGACGACCGGATCGAGGCTCGCGCGCAGCGCGAGGTCGGTTCGGGCCGCCGTGTGGAGCTCGAGCGCCGCGAGGTACCGCGGGTCTTGCAGGAGCTCGGCGAGAAGCTCGAGCGCCCCGACCAGCGTGACCGCGCCCTTGCGCATCGCCGCCCCGAAGCGCGCTTCGTACAGGCTTCGCAGCGTCCCGAACAGGTGCTCGGCCGTCGCGCCGAGCAGGGCCTGCTTCGACGGGAAGTAGCGGAAGAGGGCGCCCTGCGAGAGGCCGGCGCGCTTCGCGACCGCCGTCGTGGTGAGCTCCGCGTACCCCGCCTCGACGAGGCAGGCCGTCGCGGCTTCGAGGAGCCGCGTTCGCGTCGAGATCCGCCGCTGCGCCTGGGTGACCATCGGCGCCGATCCTACACCCGAATAAAAAAAGTGACAAGTCACTTTTTTTCAGGTAGGGTGCCCCGGCCATGGAAAGCCGCTCCTTCGACCGCTCCGCTGCCCTCTCGCGCCTCGCCGCCGAGCAGTTCGACCTCCTCGTGGTGGGGGGAGGGATCACCGGCGCCGGCGTCGCGCTCGACGCGGCCTCGCGTGGCCTCCGGACCGCCCTCATCGAGCGCGACGACTTCGCGTCGGGAACGTCGTCGAAGTCGTCGAAGATGGTCCACGGGGGCCTTCGCTACCTCGAGCAGCGCGACTTCCGGCTGGTCTACGAGGCGCTTCGCGAGCGCGAGCGGCTGCGACGGAACGCGCCGCACCTCGTGCGGATCCTTCCGTTCATGATCCCGCTCTTCCGAAAGCGCGGGCTCATCGATCCCCGCATCGCGCGTGGGCGCGGCCGGGCGCTGTTGTTCTACGACCAGACGGGCGGGCGTCGGGGCGGTTATCTCCAAGGCCGCCACGCGCCGGCCGAGGGGCTCGCGGACCCGCCGCACCAGCCGCG
>JAYRMX010000181.1:0-5347 GCA_041912475.1 Myxococcota bacterium | reverse complement strand
GCCGCCGAGCTGGAGCAGGCGGCGGCGGGTCAGCACCACTGGAACTCCGGCGCCGCGAGCGCGACCGCCGTCGCGAGGGGGCCCTCGGGAGGCGCGGCGCCTCGCGAGACGCCGGGCGCGAATCGTTCGGCGCCGAGCCGCGCGCCGGAGAGCGAGCCGCGTGCGAGCGCGAAGGCGAGCTTCATGCGCTCGAGGACCGCGCCGGGGTCGATCCAGCGCTCGCTCGCTTCGGGAAATCCCGCCGGGGTTCGCGCGAAAAACGGAAGCTCGCCCATCCGCGCGAGCGCGAGCAGCGTCTCCTCGCTTCCGTCGGTGCTGCCTCCGCTCGCCCGCAGCGCGCTCGCGAACAGGCGCAGCGGCGTCTTCAGCTTTCGGTTCGACGGATCGGCGAGCGCCGGCGCGAGCAGCACCGTGCGCAGCACGCTCGGGATGTCACCCTCGGTTTCGAGGAAGCGCGCGGCCGCGCGATCGACGAGCGCCTGCGGCGGGCGGTCTGCGACGAAGCGCGCGACCAGCTTTCGCGAGACGTGCCGCGCGGTCGCGGGATGGCGGGCGAGCCTTCGCAGGAGCGCTTCGCCTTCGGCTTCGCCGTCGCCGGAGAGCGCCTCACCGAGCACGCGCTTCTGCCCCGCGTCGTGGAGAAAGGCGTGGAAGCGGTAGACGGGGCTGCGGCGGCTCTCGAGGCTCCAGCCCGTGAGGGCGCGGGCGACGGAGATGACGTCATCCTGTGTATATCCGCCGTCGATGCCGAGCGTGTGCAGCTCCATCAGCTCGCGCGCGTAGTTCTCGTTGATTCCCCGCGAGCGCGGCGGCCGATCGCCCGCACCGGGCCCCGGCGGCCTCCGGGCCGTCGCCGCGGTCGAGCTCCAGTTGTCGAGGTAGAAGAGCATCGCCGGGCTCTTCGCCACCGCGAGCAGCAGGTCGTCGAAGCGGCCGAGCGCATGGCGGTCGATCGCCTCGCGCTGGTAGTGGGGGAGGAGGCCGCCGACGATGCCCTTGCGCGCGTCGACGCTGAAGTGGTTCGCCCAGAAGTCCGCCATCACCTCGCGCAGGCCGTCTCGGCCGTGGACGGCGCGGACGACGCGCGCTCCCGCGACCTGCAGCCCCGTCCGGACGGCGCGCACGTGGAGCTTCGCGAGCAGCTCGGGACGGCGCTCGGGGCTGGCGGCGGCCGGATCGGGCAGATCGTCCGTCGCGAGCCAGTCCGCAGGCCCGTACGAGAGCGCCGGGAAGCGCGCGAGGCGTGACTCGAGCTCGGCGTCGCCGCGGGGAAGGGAAGCGAGCGCCGTCTCGAGCCACGCCTCGGCGCCGACCCGGCGGATGTGCTCGCGATCGCCGGGCCGCTCGCCGAAGGTGGCCCGCGCGAGGAGCCGATCCTGGTGCCGGGTCTGGTCCATGCCCGGTCCAACCCGGCCGGACCGCGGTGGTTGCGCGCGAAGGCGACCGGCGCGCTGCCGCTCGCAACGCGCCAGAGCCGCGCAGCGAGGACGTCTGCGGCCGAGCGAAGGCCGCTGCCGGCGAGCGACAGCGAGCCGATGCGGCTTGGACGGCCGCGAAGCGGCCGCGCAGCGAGCCGATGCGGCTAAAGACTCCGCCGCTTCCAGAGGGCGTAGAGCGCGGGGTACACGAAGAGCTCGACGCCGAAGCTCGTGACGAGGCCGCCGATCATCGGCGCTGCGATGCGCCGCATGACGTCGGCTCCGGTGCCGCTGCTCCAGAGCAGCGGCGCGAGACCGACGATCATCGTGAGGACGGTCATGAGCTTGGGCCGGATCCGCCCGGCGGCACCCTCGACGATCGCCTCGGTGAGGTCGCCGAAATCCCGCATCCGACCCTGCGCGGTGCGCCGCGCGTGGACGAGTCGCAGGTAGAGCATCATCACGACGCCGTTCTGCGCGTCGAGGCCGGCGAGCGCGATGATCCCGACCCACACCGCGACGCTGAGGTGGTAGCCGAGCAGGTAGAGCAGCCAGACCGCGCCGATCAGCGAGAAGGGGACGAGGCCGAGGATGAGGAGCGTCTCGACGACCGAGCCGGTGTTCATGTAAAGCAGGAGCGCGACGAGGGCGAGCGTGAGCGGCACGACGACGAGGAGCTGCGAGCGCGCCCGCTCGAAGGCCTCGAACTGCCCGGCCCACTCGAGCCGCACGCCGCTCGGAAGCGCAACGTCGCGCGCCACAACCTCGCGCGCGCGCGCGACGTAGTCGACGATCGGAACGTCCCCCACGTCGACGAAGACGATGCCGAGAAGCTGCCCGTCCTCGCTCCGAATCATCGGAGCGCCGGTCGCGAAGCGAACGTCCGCCACCTGCGAGAGCGGCACCTGCGCGCCCGCCGGCGTCGCGATCAGCATGCGCGCGAGCGTGTCGGGGTCCTGGCGGAAGTCCCGCGCGTAGCGCACCTGCACGGGATAGCGCTCGCGGCCCTCGATCGTCTCGGTCACGGCCTCGCCGCCGAGCGCCGTCTCGATCACTTCGTTCACGTCGGCCACGCGCAGGCCGAAGCGTGCGGCGCGGTCGCGGTCGACGCGAACGTCGAGGTAGAAACCGCCGGTCGTGCGCTCGGCGACGGCGCTGCGCGTCGGGGGGAGCGTCGCGAGCGCGCGTTCGACCGCGATCGCCGTTCGCCCGATCGTCTCGAGGTCGGGTCCGAAGACTTTGACGCCGAGCTGGCTCCGGATCCCCGTCGCCTGCATCTCGGTTCGTGTCTGGATCGGCATCCAGAAGATGTTCGGCATGCCGGGAAAGCGGAGCGCCTCGTCCATCTCGCGAACGAGCCCCGCCCACGTGAGCCCCTCGCGCCACTCGGTCTCGGGCCTCAGCGTCACGACGGTTTCGATCATCGAGAAGGGCGCCGGGTCCGTCGCCGAATCGGCGCGTCCCACCTTGCCGAAGACCCGCTTCACTTCGGGAAAGCGCGCGAGGGCCCGGTCCATCCGCTGGAGGACGTCGGCTGCTGCCGTGATGGACGTGCCCGGCGTTCCGGTGGGCATGTACAGCAGCGTTCCCTCGTTGAGCGGCGGCATGAACTCGCTGCCGAGGCGGAGGAAGGCAGGGACCGTCGCCGCGAGCCCGAGAATCGCCAGCACGACGAGCGCATGGCGCCAGCGCACCGCGAGGCGGACCACCGGCGCGTACGCCCGAAGCAGCCAGCGATTCATCGGGTTCTCGTCTTCGCGCCGGATCTTCCCGCGGATCAGCAGCGCAGCGACCGCGGGCGTGAGCGTCACCGAGAGCAGGGCCGCCGCCGCCATCGCCCAGGTCTTCGTGAAGGCGAGCGGCTTGAACAGTCGCCCCGACTGGCCCTCGAGCATGAAGATCGGGAGGAACGAGACCGTGACGACGAGGAGCGAGAAGAAGACGCTCGGCCCCACCTCCTGCATCGCGTGGAGGATGACGTCGGAGCGCGGTGCGCTTCGGCCCGCGCTCTCCCACTCCTCGAGCCGGCGGTGGACGTTCTCGACGAGGATGATCGACGCGTCGACCATCGCGCCGATCGCGATCGCGATGCCGCCGAGCGACATGATGTTGGCGGTGAGGTGCTGATGCTGCATCGGGATGAACGCGAGGACGACGCCGATCGGGATGGTGAGGATCGGGATGAGGGCGCTGCGAAGGTGCAGCAGGAAGAGCACGATCACGGCCGCGACGACGACCATCTCCTCGACGAGCGTTCGCCGGAGCGTGTCGATCGCGCGCAGGATCAGCTCCGAGCGGTCGTACGTGACGACGAGCTCGACCCCGGCGGGAAGCCCCGGCTTCACCTCTTCGATTCGCGCCTTCACGCGGTCGATCACGTCGAGCGCGTTCTGCCCGAGGCGCATCACCACGACGCCGCCGACGGCTTCGCCGTCGCCGTCGAGCTCGACGAGGCCGCGCTGCATCGCAGGGCCGACCACCACCTCGGCGACATCGGCGACGCGGACCGGCGCCCCGCGATCCGAGACCCGGAGCGGAATGCCGCGCAGGTCGTCGGCTCCGGTGACGTAGCCGCGGCCGCGGATCACGTACTCGTGGCCCGCGAGATCGAGCAGGCGGCCGCCGGTGTCCTGGTTCGACGCGCGAACGGCCGCGATCACGTCGCCGACCGAGACGCGCAGCGCGAGGAGCTTCAGCGGATCGACGAGCACCTGGTACTCGCGGACGGCGCCGCCGATGGAGGCGACCTCGGCGACGCCGGGAACGCTCGCGAGCGCGTAGCGCAGCACCCAGTCCTGCAGCGTCCGGAGCTGCGCGAGGTCGTGGGCTCCGGTGCGATCGACGAGGGCGTACTGGAACACCCAGCCCACCCCCGTCGCGTCCGGGCCGATCTCGGGCGCGACGCCCTGCGGCAGGCTGCTCTGCGCGCCGTTCAGGTACTCGAGCACGCGGCTTCTCGCCCAGTAGAGATCCGTTCCTTCTTCGAAGACGACGTAGACGAACGAGACGCCGAAGTCGGACTGTCCGCGGACGTACGAGACGCCGGGCGCCGAGAGCAGCCGCGACGAGATGGGATACGTGATCTGGCTCTCGACGAGGTCGGGGCTGCGGCCCGGCCACTGCGCCGTGACGATCACCTGCACGTCGCCGAGGTCGGGGATCGCGTCGAGCGGCGCCGTTCGCAGCGCCTGCACGCCCCAGAAGGTCGCCGCGGCAACCGCAAGCAGCGTGAGCGCGCGGTGGCGCGCGCAGAGCGCGATCGTACGTGCGACGATCCCGCCGGGCGGGGCGGCCGGCGTCACCACTGCTCCAGCGCGCTGCCGAGGCGGCTCTCGGACGCGACGAGGTAGTTGCCCGAGACGACGATCGAGTCTCCAGCGGCGAGGCCCGAGAGCACCTCGAGCCGCTCGCCGTCGCGAAGGCCGGTCTCGATCGCCCGGGGCTGCAGCCGTCCCTCGCCCGCGTCGACGAAGACGAAGCGGCGATCGCCCGCGTACAGCACCGCGGAGGCCGGAACGACGAGCCGCTCGCCGAGCTCGCGGCGCAGCGCGACCGCCGCGTACATGCCGGGCATCAGCGCATGCCCGGGGTTCGAGATCTCGATGCGCGCCCGCGCGGTGCGCGTTCCCGCCTCGAGAAGCGGTGAGACCAGCGTCACGGTCCCCTCGAAGCGCTCGCCGGGGAGGTACGGGAGGGTGATCTGCGCGGCGACGCCCGACCGGACGAGCGAGAGATCGGATTCGTACAGCTCGGCCTCGATCCACACGCGGTCGATGGTCGCGATGCGGTACAGGCGCTCTCCCGCCTGCGTCGCGCTTCCGGGAAGGACGTTCTTCTCGACGACGACGCCGCTCGCCGGGGATCGGAACGAGACGTACTCGATCGGCTCGCCCGTCGCGGCCAGACGATCGATGTCGGCCGGCGCCATT
>JAYRMX010000180.1:0-1749 GCA_041912475.1 Myxococcota bacterium | reverse complement strand
CCGCTCACGATGCACGAGAGGATCATCGCCGCCCACACCACGAACGCGAGCCGGAGCGCGTTCGGATTGCCTTCACCGCGGGCGACGAGGTACATGCCGGCCCCGGCGCTGAGGCCCACGAAGGCGCCATTGAGCAGGCCGAGCAGCCCTTCCTTCGTCACGAGCGCGCGCTCGCGGCCGCTTCGCAGCTCGCCGAGCGTGAGGCCGCGCAGCGCGACGGCGAGCGCCTGCGAGCCGGTGTTCCCGGACTGCCCGGCGAGCACCGGGAGGAAGACGGCGAGCACCACCATGCGGTCGATCGTGCTCTGGAAGACCGCGACGACGCCCGCTGCGAGGAACGCCGTCAGCAGGTTGAGCTGGAGCCACGGGTGACGCGAACGAAGGCTCCGCCGCCAGGGAGTCGCGAGGCGCTCCTCCCGATCGACGCCGACCATCGCGCCGGCCTGCGCGCTGATCTCGAACGCCTGTTCCTCGAAGAGAGCGCTTCCTCGTACGAGGCCGACGATCCGGCCCTCGTCGTCACAGACGGGATACACCGGAAAATGTCGATTGAGCGTCTCTTTCCAGGCTGCCCGGAGCGGCATCTCGGGGTGCAGCGAGAACGGATCGCGGAGCATCACCTCGCCGAGGGTCTTCTCGCGGTCCGAGAGCAGCAGATCGCGAAACGTAACGACGCCGACCAGCCGCGCCGCGGCGTCGACCACGAAGACGTACGTGACGAAGACCTGCCGGACCAGCTCGCGCAGCTCTTCGACCGCTTCGCCGACCGTTCGCATCGCGGTGAAGACGGCGGTCGGCGGCTCGAGCATGCGGCCCACGCTGTCCTTCGGGAATCCGCAGTCGAACGACCACTGGGCCGCGAGGTCCGTCGGCAGGCGCGCGAGGATTCCTGTGCGGCGGCCGGCATCGAGGGCCGCGAGAAGATCGACCGCGACGACGGTTCGCACGCGCCGGAGCGCGTCGGCGGCGACGGCGTCCGACGCGCCCCGCAGCAGCCGCGCCGCCTCGGCAGCGGACCGGCGCGCGATGTCGGCGGCGAGCTTCTCGGCCCGGGAGGGCGAGTCCGGCGAGGCTGCAGACATGGAGCTCCTCGAGTCTTCGCAGGGTAGGGGGCGGATCCCGTCGGTCAACCGCGGCGCAGCCGTCGCACGATCGGCTTCGCAGTGCGCGGCGCGTGTCGCCGGCACGGCCGCGAGATATCCTTCCGGCCGCACCCGGAGCCCCCGATGACTTCTGTGCAGCACCCGGCGGCCGGCGGCGCACCGACGCCCTGGTTCGCGATCGACGCCGACGCGGTGCTGCGTGCGGTGGGATCTTCGTCCGGCGGGCTGTCGGCCGGCGAGGCGCGCGAACGCCTCGCTCGCACGGGCCCCAACCTCCTGCCCCGCGCCCGCGGCGACTCCGCGCTCACCCTGCTCTGGCGGCAGATCGACAACCCGCTGATCTGGGTCCTCCTCGCCTCCGGTGTCGCGTCGATGGCGGTCGATCCCACCGGAGGCGTCAAGAACGGCGTCGTGATCCTCGCCGTCGTCGTGCTCAACACGCTGATCGGCTTCGTTCAGGAGTTCAAGGCCGGACGGGCGATCGACTCCCTGTCGCGAATGGTTCCCGAGAACGTGACGGCGCTGCGCGACGGCCGAAAGGTCGGAATCGAGGCGGCCGAGCTCGTTCCGGGCGACGTGGTGCTGCTCGCGAGCGGCGACCGCGTGCCGGCCGACATGCGCCTCGTCGCGGCGCGCAGCCTGCACT
>JAYRMX010000179.1:0-9690 GCA_041912475.1 Myxococcota bacterium | reverse complement strand
TTTCGCCGGCGCGCGCCGGCGAAAGGAGAGCGGAGATGAGCGACGACGTGCGGCGTCTCGAGAGCGTGGCGGCTCCGCAGCAGGCGCGGAGCGAGGAGACGCTCCGGCGCCTTCTCGACGCCGCCGAGGCGCTGATCGCCGAGAAGGGACTCGCGGACGCCTCGATCCCGGAGATCGTTCGCCGCGCGGGGTCGTCCGTCGGCGGCTTCTACGCGCGGTTTCGCGACAAGAACGGCCTGCTCCGCGCGCTCGAGGAGCGCTTCTTCCTCGACCTCGGGCGGCGCCTCGACGCGCTCGCCGATCCCGACCGCTGGCGCCGCACTCCGGTCTCCTCGATCGTCGCCGCGTGCGCCGAGGAGCTGGTCTCGGTGGCGCGCGCACGCCACCACCTCATCACGGCCTTCCTCTACCGCGGCATCCAGGATCCGGACTTTCGCCGCGACGCGCTTCGCTTCCGGCGCAGCGTCTCGGAGCGTCTCGGCGCGCTGCTGCTCGGCCGCCGCGCGGAGCTCGGGCACCCGCAGCCGGAGCTGGCGATCGACCTCGGCGTGCAGGCGGCCCTCGCGCTCATGCTGCAGGACGCCGTCTACGGCGAGACGCGCGCTGCCGGCCGTGCGCTCGGCCGCGCCGCGCTCGTTCGCGAGCTCACGCGCAGCTTCCTCGCGTACCTCGGCGTCGAAGGCGCGGTCGCCTTCGAGCCGGCGGCGCGCTGACCCGTCCACGCAGGTACAGGAGACGTTCATGGACTACGCGCAGAGAAACCCGCTTCCGATCCCGAGCTCGGGCAGCCACCAGCGAATTTCGGCGACCATCGACTCGATCTTCGACTGGGAGTACGCGCTGCGGCGCAAAGAGCTGCTTCACCTCTACGAGAAGGGAAAGGCGCTCAACTGGAACGCCGCCGAGCTCGCCTGGGACACCGACGTGAACGTCGACCGCATGATGAAGGATCGCGCGAGCATCGGCGGCGGCGCGGTGATGAACCAGCTCATGAACCCGCCGCGAACGCTCGGCGAGAAGGAGATCCTCGAGCTCAACCTCAACATGAACGCCTTCATGCTCTCGCAGTTCCTGCACGGAGAGCAGGGCGCTCTGCTCGCGACGGCGAAGATCGTGCAGACGGTGCCGTGGGAGGAGGCCAAGTACTACGCAGCGAGCCAGGTGATGGACGAGGCGCGGCACGTCGAGGTCTACCACCGCTATCTCACCGAGAAGCTCGGGATCTCGTACGAGGTGCATCCGAGCCTGCAGCAGCTCCTCGACCAGATCCTCACCGACTCCCGCTGGGATCTCACCTTCCTCGGCATGCAGATCATGGTCGAGGGGCTCGCGCTCGCCGCGTTCGGGATGATGCGGCTCATGATGGCCGGCGAGCCGCTCATCCAGGACATCACGACGCGAATCATGGCCGACGAGTCGCGTCACGTGGCCTTCGGCGTCCTCGCGCTCGAGAAGGCCTACCGCGAAGAGCTCTCGAGCAGCGAGCTGCGCGAGCGCGAGGACTTCGTGATCGAGGCGACGCACCTGCTGCGCGACCGGCTGCTCATGCAGCAGGTCTTCGAACGCCTCGGATGGGACGTGCCGACGTGGGTCGAGTGGGCGAAGGGAACGCCGTTCATGATCGGCTTCCGCCAGATGACGTTCTCGAAGATCGTCCCGAACCTGAAGCGCCTCGGGCTGCTGACGCCGCGCGTTCGCGCGGCGTACGAGAAGCTCGACCTGCTGCGCTTCGAGCATCTCAAGGACTCCGTCGAGGAGCCCGAGCCCCAGCCGCCGCAGGAGCTGGTGCAGATGCTGATGCAGGTGCTCGGCCGGCTCGATCGCCCGCACGCCGGCGCCGCGTGAGGAGACGCCGCGGGTGACGGCGGGGGCGTAGCCGCTCGGCGCTTCCGCGCGCGCCGGTTCTCCGCGGCGCCGCGGGCGGAGCGCCGGTACGCTGGCGGCGTGTCCGCCCGCACGCCGCGAGAGTTCCGGTCGCTGCTCGTCCCGCCCGAGGCGGCCGAGGGCTGCGTCTGGGTGTTCGCGTTCCGGCGGCGCGAGCTGCTCGTACCGCTCGCGGGAGCGCTCGCTCCGGTCGACGCGATCGAGGCCCTCGGTGTCGCGCCGCAGCGCACGCAATATCTCGGGACGCTCGACGGCGCGCACTGCTACGGGGCCGAGCTCGCGCCCGACGCCGAGCCGCCGCCCGGAATGGCGTTCCGCGATCTGCGCGCGCTCTACGGCCGCCTCGAACCCGCCGTCCACGACGTCGCCGCGCGCGCAGTACAGATCGTCGAGTGGGACCGGACGCACCGCTTCTGCGGCGCGTGCGGACAGCCGACCGTCGTCGAGGCGAGCGAGCGCGCGCGGACGTGCCCCGCCTGCGGCCTCTCGCAGTTCCCGCGCCTCGCGCCGGCGATCATCGTCGCGGTCGAGCGCGGCGACGAGATCCTGCTCGGCCGCTCCGCGCATTTTCCGCCCGGCATCTACAGCGTGCTCGCCGGCTTCGTCGAGCCCGGCGAGAGCGTCGAGGCCGCCGTTCGCCGCGAGGTCTTCGAGGAGAGCGGGATCGAGGTGGCGGGCGCCCGCTACTTCGGGAGCCAGCCGTGGCCGTTTCCGCACTCGCTCATGCTGGGCTTCCAGGCCGATTTCTCGGGCGGCGAGATCCGGCTCGGCGACGCCGAGCTCGAGGACGCCGGCTGGTTCCGCTGGGACGAGCTGCCGCGCCTGTTTCCCGGCAACGTCAGCATCGCGCAGTGGCTGATCCGCGATTTCGTCGACCGCAGGAGACGGGGCGCGTAGCCGCGCCGCTCGCTCGGGCGTTCGTCACCCCCGCGCGAGCGCCGCGCCCGCCGGCGGAATCGCTCCGCGATGCGCGCCCGAGCGGTCGCCCGGAGCCGCGCGGCGCTCCGGGTGCGCCGGGAGGCTCCACTCGCCGCGGCTCTGGTGCTCGTGGACGATCAGCCACTTCCCCTCGCGGCGCAGCAGCACGGTGGGTCCGCGGCCGAAGCCCCGCGCGGGTCTTCCCTCGCGAACCGCCGACCAGCGGAAGCGGTAGACCGAGACGGCCGTCGCGACCGTACGGACGAGCCAGCGAACCGACGAGATCTCGAACATTCCGCCCTTGAGGGCCTCGAAGCTCTCGCGGATCGCAGCGGCGATGCCTTCCTTCCCGGCGTGCGTCGTTCCGTCGCTCAGCCAGAAGACGGCGTCGTTCGCGATCACGCGCAGCGCGCCGCGCAGATCGTGCGCGCTCATCGCGCGCTCGTAGTGACGAAGTGTCTCTTCGGGCGACATGGTCCCTCCTTCGCGCCCCCTCGCGCCGGTCTACGCGACGCCGATCTCGGCCGCCGTCCGGTCGATGCTCTTCTTCGCCTTCTCCACCATCTCGTCGATCTCGGAGCGGCGGATCACGAGGGGCGGACAGAAACACAGCGCGTCGCGCACCGCACGCAGCACGACGCCGTTGTCGAAGCAGTGCGCGAGGCAGCGCAGGCCGAGCTCGCCCTCGGGCGGGAGCGGCGAGGCCGCGTCGCGGTCGAGCTCGACGGCCCACAGCAGACCGACGCCGCGCACCTCGCCGACGAGCGGATGCCCGGCGAACGCTTCGCGCAGACAGCGCTCGAGATACGGTCCGGTCTCTTCGCGCGTGCGCTCGACGAGGCCCTCTGCAGCGAGGATCCGGAGCGTGGCGACGCCGACGGCGCAGGGCGCCGGGTGACCCGAGTACGTGTAGCCGTGCGCGAGGCGGCCGCCCTTTCGCTCGAGCGTTCTCGCGACGCGCTCGCCGACGACGGCGGCGGAGAGCGGGAGATACCCCGACGTGATCGCCTTCGCGACCGTGATGAAATCGGGCCGGATCTCGAACGCGTCGCAGCCGAACCACTGCCCGGTTCGCCCGAAGCCGCAGATCACCTCGTCGGCGACGAGCAGCACGTCGTAACGCCGGCAGATCTCCTGCACGCGTGGCCAGTAGCTCTCGGGCGGAACGATCACGCCGCCCGCGCCCTGCACCGGCTCGGCGAAGAACGCCGCGACGCGCTCGGGATCGAGGGCGAGGATGCGCTCCTCGACCGCGTCGGCCGCACGGCGGCCGAACGCCTCGGGCGTTTCGTCGCGGCCGTAGCGGTAGGCGTAGGGAGGCATCACGTGCGCGACGCCGGCCAGCACGCCGCTCATCGCGTGCATGTTCGACATCCCGCCGAGCGACGCCCCGGCGACGGTCGAGCCGTGGTAGGCGAACTCGCGGGACAGCAGGATGCGCTTTCGCGGCTGGTCCTCGAGGTCCCAGTAGTTCCAGATCATGCGGACGACGGTGTCGATCGACTCGGACCCGGAGCAGCCGAAGAAGACGCGGTCGAGGCCGGGGGGCGTCCGCTCGCACAGGAGGCGGGCGAGCTCGATCGCGGGCGTCGTCGTCGTGTGGAAGAAGCTCGAGTAGTACGGCAGCGCGCGGAGCTGCCGCTCGGCGGCGCCGATCAGCTCGCTCCGTCCGTAGCCGAGGGCGACGCACCAGAGGCCGGCGAGGCCGTCGAGCAGCCGGTTGCCGTCGGAGTCGAAGACGTAGACGCCCTCGCCCCGCGTGACGACGCGCGTCCCGCCGCCGGCTGCGAGAGCGAGGGGATCCGTGAAGGGATGGATCAGGTGGTCGGCGTCGAACCGGCGCCATTCGGCGCTGGCCCGCTCGGGGATGGGCGGCACGGCGGGCACTCCTGCGCTTACGGCCAGCAAGGATAGCCGAGCGCCGGCCGCGCTCGGGTTGCGCGGGGCCGGCCGGGGCGCGCCGGGCCGATTTCGTGGTAAGCATTGGCCCCTGGCGCGGGCTCGGTCCGCGCGCGGCCGGGCGGGGGCATGCGGACGGACAGGGCGATGCGCGCGCTGCTGATTGCGGTCGGGATCGTGGTCGGCGCGATCGTGATCGCCTCGAGCACGCTCGACGAGGGCGAAGTCGTGACGCTCGTGACGAAGAACGGGGGCGGCGCGGCGTACGACACGCAGCTCTGGATCGTCGAGTGGAACGGGCAGCTCTACCTGCGCGCCGGCTCGCCGCGCGTGCGCTGGCTCGAGCGGCTTCGAGCGAATCCGGAGGTGTCGCTTCGCCGCGGCGGCGAGACGCTCGCGTTCATCGCGGCGCCGAAAGACGACCCGCAGACCCGCGAAGCGGTGAACGCCCGAATGGCCGAGAAGTACGGCTTCGCCGACCGGCTCTGGGGTTACGTCGGAGATCGCCGGCGCTCGGTGCCGATTCTGCTCGAGCCGCGCCCGGGCACGTGAGCTTCGCGGCCGAGACCGCCGAGCTCACGATCGACGCGCTCGCGGCCGGAGGCGACGGCGTCGGGCGCGATGCCGGCGGCCGCGTGGTCTTCGTCCCCTTCACGGCGCCGGGAGACCGCGTCGTGGCGACGATCGAGCCGGGCGGGAAGCGCTTCGCGCGCGGCCGCGTGCGAACGCTGCTCACAGCGGGCCCTTCACGCACCGATCCGCTGTGCGCCGTCTTCGGATCGTGCGGCGGCTGCGCGTGGCAGCACGTCGCTTACGAGGCGCAGGTCGCCGCCAAGCGCGCGATCCTGCACGACGCGCTCGCACGCATCGGCGGCCTCGCGCCACCCGGCGAGATCCCGGTCACCGCGTGCCCGGCTCCGTACGGCTATCGCTCGCGAACGCGCGTCGTCGTCGCGCAGGGGCGCGTGGGGTACCGCCGCCGCCGGTCGAACGCGGTGTGCGCGACGGCGCGCTGTCCGGTCCTCGTTCCCGCGCTCGACGAAGCGCTGGCGGCGCTCGCCGCGCGTCCGCCGCACGAGGACGGCGAGTGGGAGCTCGCCGCCGGCGACGGCGGCGAGGTTCGGGTGACGCGCGTCGGCGCGGTCGCAGCGGAGCCGGCGCGCCTTGCGCTCGGAGCAGCCGGCGAGCGCATCGAGCGAACTCCGGGAGTCTTCGCGCAGTCGAATGCGCTGCTCCTCGACGCGCTCGCGCGCGCGGTTCGGCGCGAGGCCGGCGCGGGCGAGCGCGCGCTCGAGCTCTTCGCCGGCGCCGGCTTCTTCACGCTCGCGCTCGCGCGCGGCTTCGCACGCGTCGTCGCGGTCGAGGGCGACCCGGCCGCAGCCGCCGACCTCGTGCACAACCTCGCTGCAGCCGGCCTTCGCAACGTCGAGGTGCGCGCCGAAGCGGCGGAGCGCGCGCTCGCCGGGAGCGGCGCGTCCTTCGACGTCGTGATCCTCGATCCGCCCCGGACGGGGCTTGCGCGCGGCGCCGCCGCGCGGGTTGCGGCGCTCGGTGCGCGGCGAATCGTCTATCTCTCGTGCGACCCGGCGACGCTCGCGCGCGATCTCGCCGAGATCGCGCAGGCGGGCTACGCGCTCGCACGCGTCGAGGGCTTCGACCTCTTTCCGCAGACGCCGCACGTGGAGGCGCTCGCGACGCTCGTCGCGCAGTGAGCGGCGCGGCCGGGCGTCGCGTCGCGCTACGGCGCGACGAGACCGTGCCGCAGCGCGTAGCGCACCAGCTCGGTCGCCTTGCGAAGGCCGAGCTTGCGCATGAGGCTCGTGCGGTGCGCCTCGACGGTCTTCGCGCTGATCTCGAGCTGGCGCCCGATCTCCCGCGCCGACAGACCCTCGGCGATCAGATGCAGCACCTCGCGCTCGCGGCTCGAGAGCGACGCGAAGGGGTCGACGCCCCGGCTCGGTGCGCGGAGCTGGTCGACGATCTCCCGCGCGACCGGCGGGCTGAAGAAGCTGCCGCCGCGAACGACGGCGCGGACGGCCTCGACCACCTCGCTCGCCGGGCCGTTCTTGAGCAGGTAGCCCTCCGCGCCGAGCGTGACGGCGCTCTGGACGAACGGCGGGTCGGAATGGACGGAGAGCAGGATGACCTTGACGCCCGGGTGCGCGATCCGCAGGCGCTCGAGCGTTTCGAGGCCGCCGAGGTGCGGCATCGTGATGTCGAGGATCACGACGTCCGGGCGCTCGCGCTCGGCCTGCTCGAGCACCTCCCGGCCATCGCGGGCCTGGCCGCAGACCTTCATCTCGGGGTCGGCCTCGAGGAGCCGGACGAGCCCTTCTCGAACGAGCTCGTGATCGTCGGCGACGAGGACCGAAATCATTGGGTGATTGTACCATTCGGTCGGCGAGCGAATCAATCGTCGCAACACGCGCATCGGCAGCGCTTTGCCGGCACCCCCCATTTGGGGGTTGCGCATCGCGCAGCGCAGCCGGTGGCGGCCGCAGGGGCCGGCGTTACCGTCTGCGTCAGCCGGGGCGCGCGCCGCGCCCGGCAGAACCTTCTTCGCGCGCCCCGCCAGGAGGAACGCAGTGTCCGAGCCGATCTTCGAACGCATCCAGCGCGAAGTCAGCGAGAACCCGGTCATGGTCTACATGAAGGGGACTCCCGACTTCCCGCAGTGCGGGTTCTCGGGTGCGACCGTCCGTGTCTTCGAGCTGCTCGGCGTGCCGATCGCTTCGCGCAACGTCCTCGAGGACCCCGAGCTGCGCGACGCCATCAAGCGGTTCTCGAACTGGCCGACGATCCCGCAGGTCTACATCGGCGGTGAGTTCATCGGCGGCTGCGACATCGTGCGCGAGATGTACGAGAGCGGAGAGCTCGCGGAGCTGGTGAAGAAGACGCTCGAGGGGTAGCGCCGCAGGGCGGAGGAGAGCGTGTCCGCCGCACGCCCCGTACCGGGAGAGCAGGTCGCGCAGGCCCGCGGCCGGTTCGTCCTCTACGTCGAAGGACCGCGGGATCGCGACATCCTGCGGGCGTGGGCGCGTCGCCTCTCGCCTGCGCTCGCGCAGGATCTGGTCCGCTCGTCCGTGATCCTCGGGGGCCGGCAGCCCGGGCGAGCGGCGGAGCACTTTCGCTCGGTTCGCGTCGCAGCTCCGGCTGCGCGCGGACTTTGCGTCCTCGACCGCGACGACGCGCCGAGCGTCTCGCACGATGCGCCGGAGGGTGCAGCGCTCGAGTTCTTCACCTGGTCGCGCCGCCACATCGAGAGCTACCTGCTCGTTCCCGACGCCATCCGCCGATCGCTTCGCCGGCGCGGCGCGCCCGAGCGTGCGACGCGAACGATCGAGCGGCTGATTCCGGCGGAAGCGGACGAGGAGGCGCTTCGTGACATCGACGCCAAGCGCCTGCTCTCGGCGCAGGGCGATCTCGCCCGGGCGCTGGGACGGCCGCTCGAGCCCGGGTGGCTCGCACGCGAGATGTTCGTCGGCGAGCTGCACTCCGACATCCGGCTGCTCTTCGACCGAATCCGCCGCGCGATTCGCGCCGTCGAGCTTTCCTCCTTGACGGAGCCCCCCGCGGTCAGTTAGACCGGCAGCGGGAGGGGACCCGCATGACGCGACGTGTTTCCGGCGGGCTCGCCCCGCTCGCGATGGGTGTGTGGCTCGCGTGCGGCGGAGGCGACCAGCCTCCCGGCGCGATCGAGGGCCCGCGGCGGCCCGAGGCGTCGGTCGCGCAGGCGAAGGCGGCGCAGGACGCGGCGCGGCGCGCGATCTCCGAAAAGGCAGGCGCTCCGCCCGGCGAAGAGCAGATCCTCTTCGGCGACCTGCACGTCCACACCACGTACTCCGCCGACGCCTTCGTCTTCTCGCTGCCCGCGTTCGCGGGAGAAGGAGCGCACCCGTCGGCGGACGCCTGCGACTTCGCGCGCTACTGCTCGCAGCTCGACTTCTTCGCCTACACCGATCACGCGGAGAGCGTGTTCCAGGACCACTGGAAGGCGCAGAAGGAAGCCGCGCGGCAGTGCAACGCGCTCGCGGGCGACTCGTCGAACCCCGACCTGGTCGCGTTCATGGGCTTCGAGTGGACGCAGGTCGGCCGCACGCCCGAGACGCACTTCGGGCACAAGTGCGTGATCTTCCCCGGCCTCGCCGACGAGGAGCTGCCCGCGCGTCCCATCGACGCGATGCCCGCGAACCCGCAGCAGAGCCTGTTCCAGGGGATGGAGCGCATCCGGACCCTGCGCTGGGTCGACCCGCTCGCCTGGGGCCGCTACGAGGACTTCGGCTGGCTGGTTCAGCAGGTCGGAAAGGCGCCGCGCTGTCCGGCCGGCGTGAACACCCGAGATCTTCCCAAGGACTGCATGGAGGGCGCGCCCACGCCCGACGTGCTGTTCGAGAAGCTCGCGCAGTGGGGCCTTCCCGTGCTCGCGATCCCGCACGGAACCACATGGGGCCTCTACACGCCGCCCGGAACGTCGATGGACAAGCAGCTCACGCGCGCGAACCACGATCCGGCGATGCAGAAGCTGATCGAGATCTCCTCCGGGCACGGCAACTCCGAGGAGTACCGTGACTGGAGCGAGTTCACGATCGGACCCGACGGCAAGAGGGCCTGCCCCGCGCCGACGAAGAACCATCTCGCGTGCTGCTGGCAGGCCGGCGAGATCATGCGAAAGCGCTGCGGAGATCTGCCGGCGGCCGAGTGCGAGGCGCGCGTGCAGCAGGCGAAGGAGCTGTATCTGAAGCAGCAGGGCGTGGCCGGGCACCTCGTGTTCCCGGGGACGACGGCCGAGGACTGGCTCGACTGCGGGCAGTGCCGCGACTGCTTCAAACCGAGCCTCGCGCTGCGGCCCCGGGAGTCCGTGCAGTACACGATGGCGCTCACGAACCCCGACGAGAAGGATGCCGACGGAAAGCCTCTCCGCTTCCGCTACGGCTTCATCGCTTCGAGCGACAACCACAAGGCGCGCCCCGGCACGGGGT
This sequence comes from Myxococcota bacterium, assembly GCA_041912475.1. Classification (GTDB taxonomy): domain Bacteria; phylum Myxococcota_A; class UBA9160; order UBA9160; family UBA9160; genus MYXO. The sequence continues at coordinate 10 of JAYRMX010000179.1, read as the reverse complement.
ACAAGCAGTA
>JAYRMX010000178.1:0-4476 GCA_041912475.1 Myxococcota bacterium | reverse complement strand
GACGCTGCCGGTCCGGTTCGGAGCTCCGCTGCGACTTCGCTGCGAGAACCAGCTCGGCTTCAAGCACGTCAAGTGGATCGAGGCCGTCGAGTTCGTCGAGGACTACCGGACGCTCGGCCGCGGCCGCGGCGGGTACAACTAATACCACGAGTTCTTCGGGTTCCACGCTCCGATCTGACGCCGCGCCACGCACCGACGGAGGCTCCGCATCCCCGCCCGCGCGATCCAGCACGACGCCGCGCGAACGCAGACGCCGCACGGCGAGGCGCCGGGCCCGCTCGAGGGCCTCGCTCCGGCGAGCTTCGCGCTCGTGATGGCGACCGGGATCGTCTCGGTTGCCGCCGGGCTCTTCGAGATGCGCGCCGTCGCGGTCGCGCTCCTCGCGGGCAACGCGGTCGCGTACGTCGCGCTCTGGGTCCTGTTCGTCGCCCGCGCGGCCCGCTACCCGCGCGCGGTCGCGCGCGACTTCACGAGCCACGAACGCGCGCCGGGGTACCTCACGGTCGTCGCGGGCACCTGCGTGCTCGGGGTGCAGCTCGTGGTCGTGTGGCCGTGGCCGGCCGCCGCCGCCGTGCTCTGGCTGCTCGGCACCGCGCTCTACGTCGTGCTGATCTACGCGGTCTTCCTCGCCCTGACCGTTCGAGGCGAGAAGCCGCCCCTCGCCCGGGGCATCAACGGCGGATGGCTCGTCGCGGTCGTCGCGACGCAGAGCGTCTCGATCCTCGGCAGCCATGTCCATGCGAGCTTTCCGTCGACCGCGCAGGAGATCCTGTTCGGATCGCTGTGTCTCTGGCTCGCCGGCGGGCTGCTCTACGTCTGGATCATGGGCTTCATCCTCTACCGCTACTTCTTCGTGTCGATGACGCCCGCGGACATGGGACCGGCCTACTGGATCGACGCCGGCGCGGTCGCGATCTCGACGCTCGCGGGCGCGACGCTGATCGGAAACGCCGGCTCCGATCCGCTGCTCGCGGCGCTTCGCCCGTTTCTCGGCGGGCTCACCCTGCTGTTCTGGGCGACGGCGACGTGGTGGATCCCGATGCTCGCGCTCTTCGGATTCTGGCGGCACGTGCTGCGCCGCCAGCCGCTTCGGTACGAGGTGCAGCTCTGGAGCCTCGTCTTCCCGCTCGGGATGTACACGGTGTGCAGCTTCGAGGCGGCCGCGACGCTCGGCGTTCCCGCGCTGCGCGCGGTCGCGGCCGTCTTCGTCTACGTCGCGCTCGGCGCGTGGGCGGCGACGCTGCTCGGCCTCGTGCGAACGCTGCTCGGGCGGCGCGGTTGACGTCGCCGGCCGAGCCGCAGGCGAGCTTCTGGCGGCTGCGGCTCGCCGCGCTGCTGGCGGGCGCCGCGATCGGCGTCGTCGGGACGGCGTTCCGCGTCGGTGCCGAACGGGGCTACGCGGGCTTCGCGAACCTTCTCGCGGCGGAACGCGCGGGCGTGGTCCCGCCGTGGCTCGCCGGCGCGCTCGCCGGTGCCGGGCTCACGGCCGCTGCCGTCTTGCTCACGCGCCGGTTCGCGCCCGAAGCCGCCGGAAGCGGAATCCAGGAGATCGAGGGAACGCTCGCCGGGATTCGGCCGCCGCTTCGCTGGCGGCGGATCCTCCCCGTCAAGTTCTTCGGCGGCGTCCTCGCCATGACGTCCGGGCTCGTCCTCGGTCGCGAAGGGCCGACGATCCACCTCGGAGGCTGCGCCGGAGAAGCGGTCGCCGCGAAGCTGGCGCCGCGGCGCGAGGACGCGAACCTGCTGGTCGGCGCGGGCGCCGCGGCCGGCCTCGCCGTCGCGTTCGGCGCGCCGCTCGGCGGATTTCTCTTCGCGCTCGAAGAGCTGCGCCGCGAATTCAGGCTCACGGTCGCGTCCGGCCACTGCGTGCTGCTCGCGACGCTCACCGCGACGCTCGTGTGCTTCGCGCTCCACGGGCCGGTGCGGAGCCTCCCGATCCCCGTCTACGCGCAGGCCGGGATCGAAGACCTGTGCCTCGCCGTGCCGTTCTCGTTGCTGGCGGGCGTGTGCGGTGTCCTGTTCAACGCCGCGCTGGTCGCCTCGCAGGGTGCGCTGCGCGAGGTGGCGCGACGCGCCGGCTGGCTCGCGCCGGCGCTCGTCACCGGCGGCGCCGTGGGCGCCCTCGTCTTCGCGCGGCCGCAGCTCACCGGAGGCGGCGAGGATCTCGTGATCCGCCTGCTCACGACGCCGGAGGGCCTCGGCACGCTGCTGCTCGTTCTGCTCGGGCGCGTTCTCGTCTTCAACGCGAGCTACGCCGTGGGAACGCCCGGCGGCATCTTCGCGCCGCAGCTCGCGTTCGGCGCGCTCCTCGGCCTGCTCTACGCCGGCGCCGTCGACGCGATCGTACCGGGGCTGATTACCGAGCCCGGGCGCTACGCCGTGGCCGGGATGGCCGCGCTGCTCACGGCGACCGTGCGGGCACCGCTCACGGCGCTCGCGCTCGTGGTCGAGATGACGGGAAGCTATCCGCTTCTCCTCATGACGCTGCTGTCGGCGGTCGTCGCCGACCTGACCGCGAGCGCCGCGGGCGGCCGCCCGATCTACGAGGTGCTCCTCGAGCGAACGCTGCGGCTCGAAGGACGGGATCCCGTCGCGACCGATCCGCCGCGGTAGCCGCAGGATCTCACGAGGCGCGCGGGAAGCGCGCCGCCTCCGGTGATACGCTCGCCGGGCGCTTCGCAACGATGCGGAGCTGCGAGGTCTCGATTCGTGTACCGCTTCCGCTCCGGCGCTCTGGCCCTGCTGCTGGTGGTGACGGCGTGCGCCGTCAACCCCGCGACGGGCCGCCGCGAGATCACGTTCATGTCGAACGAGCGCGAGGCGGCGCTCGGACGTGAAGCCGCGGCGCAGGTCGCGCAGGAGATGGGGATCGTCGACGATCCCGAGCTCGGCGCGTACGTCGCGGCCGTCGGCGAGCGCGTCGCGCGCGAGTCGCCCCGGCAGGAAGTTCCGTACCGTTTCCAGATCGTCGACATCCCCGAGCCCAATGCCTTCGCGCTGCCGGGCGGGTACGTCTACGTCTCGCGCGGGCTGCTCGTGATCGCGAACTCCGAAGAGGAGCTCGCGAACGTGCTCGGCCACGAGATCGGTCACGTTGCCGCACGTCACGCGGCGCAGCGCGAGGCCGCGGCGGTTCCGGTCGGCGTGCTGACCGCGATCGGCGCGATCGCCGCCGGAATCATCGGCGGCGGGCAGGCGGCGCAGGCGGTCGGGCAGCTCGGGCAGACGGCCGGAGCAGGGCTCATCGCGTCGTACGGCCGCGATCAGGAGCGCGAGGCCGATCGGCTGGGACAGGACTACGCCGCGAAGGCGGGAGACGACCCGGCCGCGATGGCCGCGTTCCTGCGAACGCTCGAGAACGCGACGGCGCTCGAGCAGGGCGAGACGCGACAGCCGAGCTTCTTCGACACGCATCCGAGCACGCCCGAGCGCGTGTCGGCCGCGGCGAGCTTCGCGACGACGCTGCCGTACGCCGCGAAGCCCGGCATCGCGCGAACGCGCGAGGAGTTTCTGCGCAAGCTCGACGGTCTCGTCGTCGGGCAGAACGCCGAAGAGGGCGTGGTCGACGGCAGCCGCCTGCTGCACCCGGCGCTCGGCTTCCAGCTCCGGTTTCCCGAAGGGTGGAAGGTTCGCAACGGCCGCAGCGCCGTGATGGCCGTGGCGCCCAACCGCGAGGCCGCGGTGCTGCTCGAGCTCGAAGCTCCCGCGCGCAGCCCGCGCGAGGCGGCGGGCCTCTTCGTACGCCAGAACGGCCTGCAGGTGATCGAGGCCGGCGCCGTCCAGCTCCCTGCCACCGACGGGTTTCGCGTGCTGGCCGCCGTTCCCACGCAGCGCGGACCGATCGCGGCCGACCTCACGTGGCTCGCGTGGAACGGTCGCATCTACCGCGTGACGGGCCTCGCGCTCGGCGGCGGCTACCGAGCCTACCAGGGCGCATTCGCGTCGGTGGCGAGGAGCTTCCGCGCGATCGGCGCGCAGGAGCTCGCCGGAATCCGCGAGCAGCACCTTCGCATCGTGTCCGCGCAGGCGGGCGAGAGCCTCGCGCAGCTCGTCGCGCGAACGCGATCGAGCTGGAAGGCGGACGAGGTCGCGATTGCGAACGCGCTGCCTGCAAACGTCCGCCTGCAGGCCGGGCAGCTCGTGAAGGTGGCCGTCTCGGAGCCGTACCAGACGCGCGGAGCGCCGCGGCCCTCGCCCGCGCCTTCTGCGGCTCCCGCTCCGCGTCCCGCGCCCGCTGCTCCGCCTGCTCCGCGCGCCGCGCCGGCGCCGCGCGCGACGGAGCCTGCGACGGAGAGGCTCGAGCCGCTCTAGCCCGCTCGGCGGCGGTCGTGTCCTCGCTCCGGCGCGCTCGCGCGGCCCCGGCGATCTGTGCTCGAAGCAGCACGAAATGGAGCGTGCAGCGCGCACCCGGTCGAAATCTTGCCCGCGCCCGATCACCAGCTAACGAATGAGAATCGGGTTCCGATTCCGTTTTCG
>JAYRMX010000177.1:0-18647 GCA_041912475.1 Myxococcota bacterium | reverse complement strand
TCGCGAAGCGGTCGTCGACGAGGAACGGCGTTCCGAAGACCATGCGGTCGACGCCGATCTCGGCCGCGAGCTGCCGCGCCCGGTCGATCTCGTGCTCGTTGAAGCGGAAGACGTAGAAGCGCCAGACGACGACGGGCCGCGCGAGGCCGTACTGCTTCTTCATCGCCATGATGCGGCGAAGGTTCTCGAGGGCGAGCTCGAAATTCCCTCCGCGGCGGTACGTGCCGTAGGTCTCCTGGCTCGCGCCGTCGATCGAGACGATGAGCTCCGACAGGCCCGACGTGAGCAGCGAGTGGAGGCGTTCGTCGCTGAGCGGAAGGCTGAGGTTGCTGCTGATGAAGGTGACGATCTTCTTGCGGGCCGCGATGCGCAGCATCGCCTCGAGGTTCTTGTTGAGGAGCGGCTCACCCCAGTTGTAGAAGTCGATGAAGAAGACGTAGTCACCGACCTCGTCCATGAGGCGCTCGAAGATCTCGAGGTCGGCGCGGCCTCCGCCCCGGTTCTGGATCCGCAGTCCGGTCGGGCACAGCGGGCACTCGAGCTGGCACAGGTTCGTGGGATCGAACGTGAGCTTGAGCGGGCGCGCGCGCAGGCGGCTCGTCCGCAGCGCCATCGACGCATTCGCGACGGCCCAGTTCCAGTACGCGCGCGGGCCCTTCAGCGGCGGCGCGATGCTCGCCACCTCGCGGTACCGCTCACGCAGGCGTTCGATGCGGCTCGCGGTCGCCATCGGGCTCCTCTACGGGCTGGTCGCAGTGCCGAGATCGGGGTTCCCGACCGGGTTCACCTGGTAGAACGCCGTGAACGCCGCGTTCTTCGGGATGATGCGGTTGATGTAGAGGTCGACGTACATGCCGACCTGCGCGATGAAGCTCTTGGGAACGTATACCACGTCGTACGGGCGAAGAACGGGAACGGGGTCCTCGCCCTCGAGGCCGCCGCCGAGATCGACGCGGTAGACGTCGCGTCCGCCCTCCCTGTGCCGGATCAGGATCACGCTCGAGAGAGCCGCGGTGTCGAGCGTCCCGCCGGCTTGGAAGACCGCGTCGGCGAGCGTCGTGTGCCCGTCGATCGCGATCATCATCGGGCTCTTCACTTCGCCGCCGACGAAGGCCTTCTGGCTGCCGAAGCCGCGTACGATCACGACGACGTCGGGCCGCGTGAGGAAGCCGGCGTAGCGGTCGCGGAGGTCCTGCGAGATCTCTTCCGGCGTTCGCCCCGCGACCGGGACGTCGCCGACGAGCTGGAGCGAGATGCGACCGTCGGGTCGCACCGTGACCTCGTCGTTCAGCTCCGAGGTGTAGAAGAGCTTCACGCTGAGCAGGTCTCCCGCTCCGATCCTGTACTCCGACTGCGGCGCGACCACGCCGGGATCGTCCGGCAGCGGCGGAATGTGCGTCATGCACCCGGTCGCGAGCAGCAGCGCGGTGATCGCTGCGCCGAGTCGCCCCTTCTTCGTCATCGTGGCCCCCCCTGCCGTGTCGTGACCCTACGAGGCTTCCGCCACGAGGCTCAGGATCGAGCCCGGCGGAAGCGACAGATGCTGGCTCGCGGCGCTCTTGCAGGCGAAAGGCTTCGGCGCCACTCGAGAATCCTTGACGACCGTCGGCCCGAGGCTCGGGCCGTTGATGGCGTTCGGCGCGGGCGCCGCGAGGATCTCGCAGCTCACGCGCGCGGGAGCGAATCCGTCGATCGTGACGTCCGTCTCGAGCGGCGCCGAGAGCGAACGGTTCACGAACAGCGCCGTGAGGCGGCGTCCGTCCGGGCTCTTCGACGCGCGTGCAACGAGCGCCGGGACTCCGCTGCGCGCCTTCACGACGCCGACCTGCTCGGACGCGAAGGTCGGCGCCGTGACGTCGGTACCGACGAGGCGCGATTCGAAGCGCTCGCGGTAGAAGCGGTAGAGGTGGTACGTGGGGCTGGTCACGGGACCCGAGGCGTCGGTGAGGACGAGGCTTCCGTAGTACTTGTGAATCGGGTTCGTGTACATCGTGATCTCGACGCGCGGGTCGCCCATGTAGACGTCGAGAACCGACGCGATGTAGAGCGCGGACGCCTGCGTTCGCGAGTGGTCGACGTAGGCGAGATGCCGGTTCGGGTCCGAGCTGATGCCGACGAGCGCGCCGAACTCGGTGATCGCGAAGGGCGCGCTCGCGTTCACCGGCGAGCGCTTCGCGATCTCGCTCTCGACGGTCGCGAGGTTGTCCTTCGTCTGGAGCGCCGCGGCGAACATCGCGCGGTACATCTTCTGCCGGTCGGCCTCGCGCGTGAGATCGACGCCGTCGTCGATCACGACGGGCGCGTAGCCGTTGTGCAGCGCGAAGAAGTCGGCCTTCGCGGAGAGCGAGTCGAGCATCTCGCGCGTCCAGTTGGGATTGCCCGCGTCCGCGAACGGGAACGCGCCGGTGTCGATGTTGGCGATCGCGCCGACCTTCGCGTTGGGGATCACGCTCTTGATCGCGGTCGCGTAGCCGGGGAAGTCCTTCGCGTACTGCGCGCCGGGCTTGTAGATCTCGGCGCTGTTCGCCCCCGTCGCCCTGGGGCCGCTCAGGTAGATCTCGTTCCCGACCTCCCAGCAGTCGGGCCGCAGGCCGTTGTCGCTGAACCACTTCGCCCAGGCCGCCGCATCGGCCGCGGTCCCGGTTCCGTAGTTCGCGGTGATGCAGGCGCGCGCCCCGAGCTGCTTCGCGAGGGCGACGAACTCGGGCGATCCGAAGCGCACGGTCTCCATCTTCTTCGTGAAGGGATTGCGCAGCTCGCCGCGCTGCGGGCCGACTCCCTTCTTCCAGTCGTAGAAATCGGCGGAGATGCCGCCGGGGAAGCGCAGCAGCGGAATGCCGAGCGGACGCAGCAGCTCGACCACGTCGGCGCGCGGCGTTCCGGTGCCCGGCTCAGCGAGACCGCTCGCGTCCTCGAACCACTCGATGTGCATCGCGAAGAAGTCCGACGGGAGCTGGCGCTGGAGGGCGCCGGCGTGGATTGCCACCGTCGCGCCGCCGCCCGCGGCGCCCGATGCCGCGGGGACGCTGTCCGTGGCGCCTTCGACGCGAACGAAGGCGTCGTCGACGACGGCGCGGCTGCCGCCGGGTCCGAGCACCTGGACGCCGAAGGTCACGATCGACGCGTTCGCCGGCACGGTGAAGGTGCTCCTGCGCTGCATGAACGCCGGATGATTCACGTCCGAGACGAAGTCGTTTCCGGAGCCCTCCGGCGACCAGACCACGAGGTTCACCCCCGCGCCTTCGGTCGCGACGCGCGCGCCGTACTCGACCTTCTTGCCGCGGACCGCGGCCGCGTCGAGCACCTGGAAGAGCATGAACGACTGGCTGTCCTTCGAGCCCGAGGCTCCCGGCCGCAGCTCGGCCGCGCGGCCTGCGGACGCGTCGGGGTTGTCGACGACCTTCACGGTGCCGTACGCCGACCCCTGGCTCGCCCAGCCCGGCGGTGCTGCGGGGTTGGCCGCAGGCTCGTCGAAGGCCGGGTTCTGCAGCGCCGTCACGGGCGGCGGCGCGGGCAGATCGGCCGCGGCGCACGCCGCGGGCGCCGCGAAGATCGCGAGAACGAGCAGTCGACGAACGAGGGGGCGAGTCATCGAACGAGTACCTCCCGATAGAGATCGAGATAGCGCGCCGCGATCACGGGCAGCGTGAAGGCGGTCTCGAAACGCCGGCGCGCGGCGTCGGCGCGCTTTCGCGCGAGGCCGGGGTCGCGGAGCAGGCGGAGGATGGCGGCGGCGAGCGCCTCGGGGTCGTCGACGGGAACGAGCTCGGCCTCCTCGGGCCCCACGGCCTCGAGGCAGCCTCCGACCGCGGTGATCGCGATCGGGCGCCGCGCCGCCATGTATTCGAGCAGGGTGATCGGGAGCCCCTCCCAGCGCGAGCTCATCACGGCGACGTCGAAGAGCGGATGGCACGCGATGCTCGGCAGCGATCCGGTGAAGACCAGCACCGCGTCGAGGCCGACCTCGCTCGCGAGCGCGTGCATCTCGGCCTCGATCTCTCCGGTTCCCACGACCGCGAAGCGCACCTCCGGGGCCGCCGCGTGGACGAGCGCCGCTGCGCGGAGAAAGGTGTCGATGCCCTTCTGCACGTGGAGCCGCGAGACGATCCCGACGAGCGGCGCCTTTCCCGCGAAGGGAATGGCGGCACGGGCGCGCTCGAGCTGCTCGGGCGTCGGGGTCGGCTCGGGGATGCCGTTGTGCAGGAGCGAGATCCTTTCGGCCTCAGCGTAGCCTCCCGCGACGAGATCTTCGCGGTCGTCGCGCGACGATGCGATCACGCGCGCCACGCGGCGGCAGACCCAGCGCTCGGCCCGCTTGCGGAGCCCCACGGTCGCCGCGCCGTAGTTGCGGTGATGGAAGCCGTGCTGGTGATAGAGGATCGGAACGTCCATGCCGAAAAATGTGCGCGCGAGCACACAATAGAATGTCGCGACGAGGCCGTGGGAGTGGACCAGCTCGATGCGCTCGCGCTGCACGAGGCGTGCCACCGCCCGCGCCGGACCCGGCCGGAAGTTCTTGTCGAAGGGGATGGGGTGGACGGGAATCCCCAGCGCGCGCACCCAGCCGACGAGCGGCCCGCCGTCGCGGCAAGCGAGGTGCAGCTCGAGGCCGAGCCCCGCGAGGCCTTCGAGCAGGTTGCGAACGTTCACCTGGCCGCCGCCGACGAACGACTTGTCGATGACGTGGAGCACCCTCACGACGCATTCCTCGCGACGTGAGGGAAGAACGGCGCGGCGAGGAGCCGCGCGGGCCGGGCGCGCTGCTCGACGATTCGTCGCGAGCGCCAGAACGACGGTGCGAGCCGCACGGCGTCGGCGTAGCCCGGGAGCGAGCGCGGCGCGCGCAGAACCACGTAGACCAGCCGCGCGGCCTCGTAGGGGACCAGCCAGGGCAGCGCGGCGAGCGCGTCACGGAGGCGCTCGCACTTGAGGAGGACGAGCAGCCGGTTGCGCACGGCGAGCCGCTGCTCGAGCGCGCGCGGGCTTCGCCCGGCTTCTGCGCGGACGGCGTTGCGTCCTGCGCGCGCGTGGCGGACGACGAGCGACGGGACGTAGCGGCAGCGCCAGCCGCGAAGCTGCGCGCGCCACGAGAGGTCGAGATCGTCGTAGTACGCGAAGAGCCGCTCGTCGAGCGGACGGCCGCCCTCCGCGACGTCGAGCAGCATCGCCCGGCGGTGCAGCGCCGCGGCGCCCGTGCAGCCGAATACGTCCTCCTCGCGCGCATAGAGCTCGGGCGACCGCCCCTGTCCGCGGTCGAAGACGCGCCGCAGGCGGTCGAGGAAGAGCCCCGTCGAATCGATTCGTCCGTCCTCGCGGAGAATGAGCGGCGCCACCGTCCCGACGTCGGCGTCGATCCGCTGCGACGTCTCGATCGCCCGCTTCACGAAGTCGGCGCCGAGCGTCGTGTCCGGGTTCAGCAGCAGGACCCACGGCGCACGCGAGCGGCCGAGCGCGAGGTTGTGGCCGCCGCAGAAGCCGGTGTTGCGCTCGGCGCGAACGAGCGTCGCGGCGAGCCCCCTCGCGAGCGCGGCCTCGATGCGAGCGACCGTCGCATCCCGCGACGCGTTGTCGACGATCACGAGCTCGAAGTCCCGGACGGACTGCGCGGCGAGGCTCGCGAGGCACTCGCCGATCACGTCCTCGCTGTTCCACGTGACGATCTGGACCGAGAGGTTCGGCGCGGCGCTCACGGCTGCGCTCCCGACCGGCGTGCGGCCCGGGCCTCTTCGAACGCCGTCTCGAGGCGCTCCATCACGATGCGCGCATCGTAGTGTCCGACGACGAGCGAGCGCGCGCGTCCGGCGCGCGCCGCGCGGAGCGAGCGGTCGGCGAGCAGCCGCAGCAGCGCGCCGGCGAAGGCGCGCGCGTCGTCGGCGCGGTCGCAGTGCTCGCCCGGAGTCGCGGCGACGCCCTCGAGCCCGATTCCGGTCGAGACGACCGGGACGCCGCACGCCATCGCTTCGAGAACCTTGCCGCGCATCCCGCCGCCCGAGAGGATCGGGTTCGCAAACACGCTCGCGGCGCGATACGCGCCGGCGAGGTCGTCGACGCGGCCGGCGACCTCGGCGCCGAGCGCTTCGAGTGCGCGCGCCTGTTTCGCGTCGAGCCCGGGCCCCACCAGCCGGACGCGTGCGACGGCATTTCCGTCGCGAACCGCCGGCCAGACGCGCTCCATCAGCCAGAAGACGGCTTCGACGTTCGGGTGGTGCCCGTAGTTGCCGACGAAGAGCACCGAACCCGGGACGCGAGGGGAGTCGCCCGGCGTGAAGACGCGGGTGTCGACGACGTGCGGCAGCACCTCGACCTTGCGCCCCGAGAGCTCCGCCATTCGCGCGGCCTCGAAGTCGTTGATGCCGAAGAGCCGGTCGAAGCGCCGCAGGGTCTCGCTCTCGAAGCGGCGGATTCCCGGGATCTGCCGCGTGATGAAGATCTGGTACGCGTTCTTGTGTCGCCACGAGACGCCGCGCAGGCGCTCGATCGTGATCGACATCAGCTCCTGCTCCGCGAGCACGCGCGCGGCCTGCGTTCCGAGGCCGGCGAGAAGCGGAGCGAGCGCGATCAGCTCGAGGTGGCCGACGTCGACGCCGCGCTCGCGGTCGAGCGCGGCGAGCGCGGCCTCGAGCGCCGGGTTGCGGTTGTGGCTCACGAAGTACGGCGTACGCATGGCGGCCCAGCGCGCCTTGGTGAGCCACGGAGCGGGCGGCCTCGGGAACACGCGCTGGGTGACGCCGAACCCCGCGAGCTCGCGGACCGCCTCCGCCTCTTCTTCCGTCTCTCCGTGCCCGTGCGTGAAGACGTGCACCTCGTGCCTCGCCGCGAGGTGACGCACGAGCGCGTAGACCCGCGTCGTCCCGCCGACGGCACGGCTCCACACCGGGTAGGGATGGACGATGGCGATCCTCACGTGCGCTGGCTCTCCGCGCGCGAGCCGCCGAGCCCGAGGCCCGCGGCGAGGCGTGCGAGGTCGGCGCTTCCGAGCAGTCCCGAGACGCGCGCGCCGGCGGCGAGCAGCGCGAGGCCGGCCGCCGCCGCCGCAGGCCGGAAGGGCTCGGGAGCCGCGAGCACGACCAGCACGGGCGCGGCCGCGGCGAGCGGAACGAGCGCGCCGCGGACGCCGAGCGGGAAGGGCGCGATGCGGCGGTGGTAGATCCAGCCGAGGACGATCGCCGAGAGCGCCGAGGTCGTGAGCAGGGCCGTTGCGGCGCCGAGGATCCCCATCGCCGGAACGAGCGCGAGACACAGCGCGAGGTTCACGACGACGGCGCCCGCGGTGAGAGCGAGCGTCTCGTTCTGCAGGTGCGCGGCCTGCATCGCCTGTCCGAGCGCGGCGTTGACGCCGTGGATCGGGAGCACGGCGGCGAGCAGTGAGAGCGTCGGGACGGCGGCGAGGAAGGGCGGGCCGTAGAGCGCTCGGACGAGGAAGGGGCCGGCGGCGATCAGCACGACCGCGACCACGACGCCCTCGACCGTGAGCAGCTTCGACGTGAGGATCGTCGCCTCGTGGTAGTCGCCGCGGGCGCTGCCGAAGGCGGCCGAGAGGCGGGGGAAGACCGCCGCCATGACACTGTTCGGCGCCAGCAGCGTGAGCGCGTAGAGCGTCGTCGCCACACCGTAGAGCCCCGTTTCGGCCTCGCTTCGCAGGGCGCCCACCACCAGGACGTCCTGGCGGAAGTAGAGGATGCCGAGCGTGAAGATCGCGGCGAACGGAACGAGCGCGCGTGCGAACTCGGCGACGCCGCCGGCCGGGCGGCCGAAGGCGCGCTCGGCGCCGGCCCGTGCGGCGAGGATCTGCCCGAGCCCGAGCGCGACGAGGCGCGCGAGCGTGAGACCGGCGCACAGCCCCTCGAGCCCGCCGCCCACGGCGAGCACGACCCCGGCGGCGGCGAGCTTCGCGACGCCCTCGACGAACGCGACGAGCGTGATCCGGGGGTGCTGGTGCACGCCCATGAAGAGACCTTCCTGCGCCGAGATCCAGGCCGAAGGCAGGATCGAAGCCCCGAGCAGGAGCGCCGAGCTCCACAGCTCGGCCGGCAGCACGAGTTTCGCGTAGGCGACAAAGAGAAGCGTCGCGAGAACGCCGCTCGCGAGTCCGACGCGGTTCGCTCGCCGCACGAGCTCGGCGCGCGCCTCCGGGTGCGCAGCCACGTCCCGCGTCACGAGCATGCCGAGGCCGCCTCCCGCGAGCGCCTGCGCGACGAGCAGCAGCGCGACGAGCTCGACGTACTGGCCGAGGACGTGGCTTCCGAGAAGCCGTGCGACGCCGACGTTGATGCCGAACGAAAAGAACGGAACGGCGAGGCGCGCAGCGAGCATCGCGAGGCTGTTGGCGACGAGCGACGGCATCTCAGCGCGTCTCCTGCGGCTGCGCCTCGAGGACGAGGCGCTCCGCGCGGAGCGTTCTCTCGATCCAGCGAACGATGGGCAGCATCGCGAGCCGGCTCGCGCCGACGACGGAGCCGCGAAGGCCGCGCGGGGGCCGCCAGTCGGGCGCGGCCGCGGGGCCGGGCGCGGGGAGGTCCTCGGGGCCGAAGGAGCGCGGTCCGGCGAGCGCGCGCAGCGTCCGCAGCGTCCGCAGCGCGGCCGCGAAGCTCCAGAGCGGCTCGACGAGCGTTCGAATCCGCAGCACCTCGAAGCCCGCTGCGGCGACCGCCGCGTGGAGCGTCTGCGGATCGAAGTGGTGCACGTGCTGCTCCGGCCGCAGGTCCTTCCATCGCGGGCCCTCGCTCTGCGCCGCGAGGGACGCGAAGTTCGGCACCTCGACGAGAAGGAGCCGGCCCACGCGTGGCGCGATCTCACGCGCGAGGAAGTCGGTCGGGTCGTGGATGTGCTCGAGGACGTGATGGAGCGTGACGACGTCGTAGCGGCGGCCGGCCGGGAGCTCCGCGAGAGACGCCTTCACGTCGATGCCGAGGCGACGGCTCGCTTCGGAGCGCGCGAACGCCGAGAGCTCGACGCCGGCGATCTCCCAGCCGCGGGCCTTCGCGTGCGCGAGAAAAGACCCGACGGCGCAGCCGACGTCGAGCACGCTCCCGGCGAGGCCGCGCGACTCGAACGAATCGAGCTCGCGCTCGAAACGGTCGGCGTCGAAAGCCTTCGCGAACGGGGAATCGAAGTCGTAGCCGGTGCCCTCCTCGACGAAGTAGCTCTCGCCGTACTCGAAACGCGGAATCTGCTCCGTCGCGACGAGGCCGCACTCCTGGCAGCGAGAGAGCAGCCCTCCCCACACGGGGGTTCGTCGCGCGTGCGCGCAGGGGGCCCACGGGCGCGTCGCGGCGGCGCTCACCGCGGCTCCGCTTCGTGTTGCGCGGCGAGGCGCCGGCCGCGGTTCGCCTGGAGTGCGCCGAACAGAAGGCCCACGTTGAGCCACACCATCGACCGCAGCGGCTCGAGGCGATGGCTGAAGTCCGCGAGCTGGGTGACGAGCAGGCCGACGAGGCCGGACACGATGGCCGCCACCAGCCACTGGAGCAGCGGGTCGTGCATCCGCGGCAGGTGGTGAACGCCCATCAGCACCACCGACACGAACAGGCCGAGCCACAGCACGAGCGCCGGGATTCCGGCTTCGGCCGCCTCGAGCAGGTAGAGGTTGTGCGCCGGCGCCGGGAAGTAGGACTTCACGCCCTTCGGGTCGAACGGCGCCATCGTCTCGACGAAGTTGTTGAGCCCGGCTCCGAAGAACGGGTGCGCGGACGTCATCCGCGTCGCAATGGCGTTGAGATCGAAGCGGACCTTCACGTTGCCGGCCTCGCTTCGCGTCATGCGCTCGTAGACCCGGGGGCCGAACGCGGCGCCGAGGAGGACGCCGATCACGACCCAGACCGCGACGATCGTGCGGATGCGCCGTGCGTCGACCAGCCGGCAGCGAAGCGCGAGCGCGCCGAGGACGACGATCGCGACGAAGTTCGAGATCCACGCGCCGCGAGAGAGCGTGAGGACGAGGCCGACGGCGCCGAGCACGAGCGCGACCGCGCACAGCGTGCGCAGAGCGATTCCCCGGCCGATCGTGAGGCCGGCGGTGACGATCGGGAGCGTGATCACCAGCGAGGTCGCATACACGATCGGGTGCGCGAACAGGCCCGCGGGGCGCAGCCGCGTCGCGCCGGTCTGCAGCACCTCGTGCAGCACCTGCGTGCTGCCGCCCAGCCAGCCCGCGCCGATCGGGCGTCCGGTGATCCCCTGCACCGCGGCGAGTCCGCTGTGGACGATCATCTGCAGGGCGACCAGCGCGAAGACCCAGCTCGTGAGCTCGCGCCGGAAGAGCGCTGCGACGATCCATGCGATGAGGAACGCGTGCGCCGTGCTCGCGACCTCGAAGAGTCCGAGCCGCACGTCCGGCGCCCGCAGCGCCGAGATCAGGTACTGCACGAGGAGGAGACCCATCCACACGAGGACGCGCGCGGGAATCGGGTTCTGGATGCGGCCGACGAGCGCGCCGAGCGCGACGACGAAGACGAGGAGGTAGAGGCAGACGTCCGCCGCCGACACGCGAACGCCCGGCCAGCCGCCGGTGTGAGACACGTATCCGAGGTACGCGTCGATCGGGATCGCGAGCAGCGCAATGAACACGAGCAGCAGGCTGTCGGAAGCGCGCTGCGGCGCGAAGCGCACGATCGCGCCGAGACCGACGAGGCCTGCGACGCCGCCGAGAGCGAGCAAGGAGTTGCGCGACGACGCGGCGCCCGCAGCGACGAGCGCAATCGCGAAGAGAGCCGCGCCGCCCACGACGAGCAGGCGCGCGGGGGCGGCTCCTCCCGGCCCCGTCATCCCCTGCGCTTTTTCGGGCGAAGCGGTCAATCGGTGCTCCCGTCGCGCTCTCGAGCGACCCCGGCTCAGCGTTTCCATCGGTTCCTGCGGCTTGCCGCTGGAGTGCCGCTCGCCTGCGCCCTGCTGAATTTCGGCGATCCGGTTGCGCGTCGCGACTCTACCGTGGGTAGCTGCCACCGCCTTGCACGCCGTCTCCGTGCCGCCGGACGCCCGGCGCGTCGCATGTGCGTCGGTAGGCCCACGGATCTGCCGCCTCCGGGTAACTCCGTGTAGGCCGAACGCCCCTCGCGACTTATCCTCTGGCGATGCGGTTGCTGCCGAGGGCGCTGCCCGCGCTCGCCCTCCCCCTCGCGCTGCTCGCCGACTCCCCCCCGGCGCGCGCTCCTTCGGCGGAGCCGCGAACGGAGGCCGTGCTGCGCCTCGTCGAGGCGGCGTGCGGGTCGGAGGCGCTGGGGCGCGTCGCGAGCGCAGCGGGCGAGAGCGCGTGCCGTGCGCCCGGACCCACCGCGCCGCGTCCGGCCGTGGCGAGCCGGCGGGCGTTTCCGGTGCCGGCGTCGACGAGTGGCGACGGAACGCTCGTCGTTCGCCAGCGCGTGTTGACGATCGGTCCCGTCGCGCTCGACCTCGTCGCCTACGTCTCGTCGAATCTCATCGTCGGCGGCCTGCTGTGCTTCGTCGACGACGGCGCGCCGCGCCCAACCGTGATCCATCTGCACGGCGGGTTCGGCGGCATCTTCGTGAACCCCGATGGAGGCGACACGGTCGGCACCTGCTACCGCTGGGCGGCGCAGAACGGCAAGAACGCATTCGTTCCATCGTACCGTGGCCAGGACGGCGGTCAGGGAACGCCCGAGCTCTGCCTCGGTGAGGCCGACGACGTGGCGGCGGCCGCGCTTCTCCTGCGAAGCCTCCCGATCGTCGATCCCGACCGCCTCGCGGTGGTCGGCGGCTCGATGGGAGGCTGCGTCGCGCTGCGCGCGGGAACGAGGATCCCCAACCTGCGCGCAGTGGTGGCGATTGCGCCGATGACGGACTTCAAGGCCGTCGCGACGTACCACCGGACGGCCTTCGCGCCCGCGGTCGAGACGCGCTGCGACGGCAGCACGCTCGCGTGGGACACCGGCGGGCCGGCTTTCGCCGACCTCGTCGACGCGAGCATCTGCGGTCACGCCGGCTGCAGCGACGCCGAGTACGCGTCGCGTTCGCCGATCCCGGACCTCCTGAACGCATCGAACCCGACGCTGGTCCTGGCGGCCGGGGCCGACAACATCGTTCCCGTCGGGCAGCAGGTGCTGTGGTCGGCGCTGCGCGCGTCGCTGGGCGCGCACGTCGACGTCGACATCCGCGACCGCTGCTCGCCGGTCGCTTCGCCCGTCCTCGGACGCGACGTCCTCGTCTACGTCCCGGGCGCGTACCACCTCATGGAAAACGGGCCGGTGATTTCGACGCTCGTCTATCTGAGCGACCTGCTCGACGCCGCGGCGCCTCCCGCCGCGTCGGGGCTCTAGCCGTGGCGCGCGCGGAGGGGGCGGCGCTGCGGGCGGCGGCGTGGTGCGTCGGGCTCGCCCTCGCGGCCGCGGCGGCGCCCGCACACGCGGCGGCCGTGTGCGGCAACGGCGTGCTCGAGGCCGGCGAGGCCTGCGATGACGGCAATACGTCCGGCAGCGACTGCTGCAGCGTGAGCTGTGCCCTGCAGGCGTGCAGCGCGCCGCCGCAGCCGCTCGTGAGCTGGCAGGCGCTCGGGCCGGCGAACGTCGGCGGCCGCGTGACGGCCGTCGCGGTCGATCCGTCGGATCCGGACCGCATCCTCGCCGGAACACCGGCCGCCGGCGTCTGGCGCTCCGAGGACCGCGGCGCGAGCTGGGTTGCGGTCGCTCCGTGGCTCGACGTCGCTCCCGTGAGCGCGATCGCCATCGATCCGGGTGCGGGCGACCACTACGTCATCTCGACCGGCGGTCTGCAGGACTCCGGCGCCGTGAGCGAAGCGGTCGGAACCGTTCGCACGAGCGATGCGGGCGCTTCGTGGAGCTTCCAGAACGATCCATCGAGGACGGCGTACGTCGGGAGCGTGCTCATCTGGCCGGGAGAGCCGTCGCGCGTGCTGCTCGCGACCGATCGCGGACTCGCTCTCTCGACCGACGGAGGCGCGACGCTCGCCGACGTGAAGACGGGCGACTCGTTCACGACGGTGCTGAACGACCCGTTCGCGGCGAGCGGCGCTTTCGCGTCCGGGCGCCTCGGCCTCTACCGCAGCCTCGACCGCGGCGCGACGTGGTCGTTCGTTTCGGCCTGGCCGGGCGTCGACACGAACGAGAACCCCGGCGTGGCGACGGCCGTTCTCGCGATCTCCCGGCAGACGCCCGGTCTGCTTCGCGCGGCGGTGCAGGACCTCGCGACCTTCTCCGACACCGATCGCATCCTGCTGCTCGAGTCGGCGGACTACGGTGCGAGCTGGCGCGAGCTCCCGGTGCCGGGCTCGCTGTGCCCGGCGAAGGATCTGTGCGGCTTCGCGAATGCGCTCGCGATCGATCCGGGAGACGATTCGCGGATGCTGCTCGGCGGAGATCGGCTCTTCCGCAGCACCGATGGCGGCACGAGCTGGACTGCGCTCGCTTCGACGATCCGCGGCGTCCACGCGATCGCCCTCGACTTCACCGGCGCGGTCGTCGCGGGGCGTTCGGGCGTCGCGGTGCTCGACGCGGCCTGGCAGACGGCGACGCTGCGGAACGCGGGGCTTCCGATCACGCAGATCGTGAGCCTCGACGCGAAGCGCGACGGAAGCGGCGCGCTGCTCGCGGGGACGGCCGACAGCGGGACGATTCTCGGCGCGGGGGATCCCTTCGCCTGGAGCGTCGTCTTCGGCGCCAACGAGGCGGCGAGCGAGGCGCGCTTCGATCCCTTCGACCCGGACGTGCTGTACGCGGGACTCCGCCGCGGCGACTTCTCGCGCTCGGACGACGGCGGATCGAGCTGGACGACGATCACGAGCGGCCTCAGTCCCACGCAGACGGCTGCGGACGTCGCACCGATCGCGACGAGTCCGCTCCACGAAGGCGAGCTGTTCACGGGGCGGCTGCAGCTGTTCCGGACCACGAACCGCGGAGACCTGTGGACCGAGTACCGGCCGCCGGGCGCTCCCGAGATCGCGGCCATCGCGCCGTCGCCCATCATCGGCGACCGGATCTACTTCGCGCTGCGCAAGGGCGGAACGCTGTTCAAGACGGACGGCATCAACACCGACACCTTCCAGCTCGACAGCGCGCTCGACGCGCGGATCACGGCGATCCATCCCGACCCGAGCGCCGAGAACCGCGTCTACGTCGCGATGACCAACTCCGCGACGCTCGGCGGCGCGATCTGGCGCACGGAGAATTTCGGGACCACGTGGGAGGACCGCAGCTTCGGCAAGCTGCCGGCCGTGAGCGACGTCGTTCGCGACGCGACCGGCGCGCTGTACGCGGCGACGTCGAAAGGCGTGTACCGGTCCGCGAGCGAGGGACTGGTGTGGTCGCCGTTCAACGAGGGCCTGCCGACCAAGAGCGTCTCGAAGCTCGTCGTCGACGGCGGCTCGCTCGTCGCGGGAACGCGCGGGCGCGGCCTGTTCGAGGTGCCCGCGCGCCCGCTGGTCGCGATCGACTCCATCCCGCCCGGACAGAAGCTGCTCGTCGACGGCGTGCTGCACGAGGGGCCGTTCTACGCCGACTGGGCCGCCGGCTCTCAGCACACCATCGCCCCGTACCTGCTGCAGACCGAGGACACGCGGCAGGAGTTCGTCGGCTGGACGCAGGGCGGCGCGCAGGAGCAGACGTTCGTGGCGAGCGGCAGCAACGAGTGGCCGACGGCGGTCGTGAAGGTGATGCACCGGCTGCGGACGCAGGTTTCTCCGGCAGCGGGCGGAAGCCTCGTGGCCACGCCGGAGTCCGCCGACGGCTTCTACCCCTTCCAGAGCTTCGTGCAGCTCGTCGCCGTTCCGGCGTCCGACTACCGCCTCTCGAGCTGGTCCGGCGACGTCGCGAGCCCGGCGGGCCTGCTCGCGAGCGCGTCGATGGACGGCCCGCGCTCGGTGACCGCGACCTTCGATCCGCTGCAGATCGTGTTCAAGACCGATCCGCCGGGACTCACGATCGCGATCGACGGGCAGAGCGTCGCCACGCCGCACACGTTCCAGTGGGCGAAGGGCTCGCTCCATCCGCTCGATCCTCCTGTGAGCGTCGACCTCGACCCCGGCGATCCGCTCGACCTCGTCTTCGACCACTGGAGCGACTACCTGCCGCGAACGCACAACTTCGAGATGCGGAGCGACACCTTCACGGCCGACGTCACCGCGCGCTACGTGCAGGTCGTTCGGAGCGTCGTGACGCCCGCGGGCGGCGTGCAGCGCATCACGACGCAGGGGACGCAGGAGAGCCGGCGCGAGCTGGCGCTGTCGCTCGAGCCGGCGGCGGGCGAGCGCCTGCCGCCGAGCGTCCAGTTCCTCCGGAGCTCGGCCGAGGCCGTCGCGCACGAGCTCGCGCTGCCGCGCGCAAAGGCGGTGACGCGCGTCAACGCCTTCGTCGAAGGAAGAACGCTCGAAGGCAAGGGCGGGCTCATCGGCGACGGCCGAACGCGCCGAACTCGCCTCGTCTTCTTCAACCCGGGGACGCAGGAGGCCTCCGTCGGCCTGACGCTCTCGAACGCCGCGGGGACGCCGACGGCGGGAGGCGCCGACCTCGTTCGCGTGGCGGCCGGAAGCCGGGCCGCGGTCGTTCTCGACGAGGTGCTCGGCCTGCCCCGCAGCTACGAGGGCGTGCTCGGGATCGAATCGACGCAGCCGGTCGAGGTCTGCGTTCTCGGAGTCACCGAGAACCTTCGCGGCTTCGACTTCACCGATCCGATTCTCTTTCACGTGTTCGACGAATCGGACACGGGAGTCCCGGACGGCGGCGCGACGCAGGTCCTGCTCGCGACGCCCGACACGGAGCACGTGCTCGTGCTCCTCAACCCCGACCCGGCGACATCGAGCGGGACGCTCGTTCTGCGCGACCGCGACGGCGCGGCGCTGCAGGCCGAGATCGACGGCGTCCTCGCGAGCAGCGCGGCGTTCTCGCTGCCGGGCGGCGCGCACCACGTTTTCCGCGTGCACTTCCCGTCGGGGGTGCCCGGCGGCGAGGCCGTCCCGCACGCACGTGCGGAGATCCTCACGGCGTCGGGTCCTGCGCCGCGCGTGCGCGCGCTCGAAGAGCGCGCGATCGGCACCACGCGCTACGGAACGAGCACGCTGCCGCGAAGCCTTCCCGCGTCGAGCAGCGTCTCGGCGTTCCAGCTCCCCGTCGACCTCGCGCGCCGCGACACCGCCGTCGTTCTCACGAACCGCGGAATCGTCGGCGTCACGGCGACGCTCACGCTCTACGACCGCCAGGGAGCGGCCGCCGGAACGTGGACGGTCCCGGTCCCGGCGGGCGCGCAGCGCATGCAGCGCGTGAGCGATCTCTCCCCCGCGCCGCCGGCCGGCTTCTTCGGCCGGCTCCGGACGAGCGCGCCGTCGGCGGTCTACGCGGTCGGCTTCACGCGAACGGTGAATACGCGCGGCGAGGAGATTTTCGCAGGGCTTCCGGGGCTGACGTCGCCGGCGGACTCGCCGGGGGCGCTGCACCGCTTCCCGTTCGCCGTCGACGGCGACACGTACGCGTCGGAGTGGTGGCTGCTCTCCGAAGAGAGCGCTGCGCGGGCGGCGACGCTTCGCTTTGCCGACACCTCGGGAGCCGAGCGCTTCCTGCCGATGCAGGCGCCGGCCACGCCATGAGGGGAGCGCCCGTGACGGCAGTCGAGACGAAGACGCGTCCGGCGGTGCGCAGGGCGCTGCTGCTCGGCCTCGCGCTGCTCGCGGGCGCCGGCCTTGCCGGGGGAACGTGCACCGGCTCGGAGAGGAGCAAGCTCACGGTCGACTTCGCGAAGAACGTGCGCGCCGTGCCGCCCTTCCTGTTCGGCCAGAACCTCGAGACGATCGAGAACGGTGAGCAGGCGATCGCGGCCGGCGGGACGCTCGACGGCGACATCGTGCAGGTGCTCACGGACGCGCGGATCACGATGCTCCGCTACCCGGCGGGCGCTCCCGCCGACCACTTCATCTGGTGGCAGGCGCTCGGGCCCCCTTCCCGGCGCGCGCTGCAGGGCAGCGGCAACAAGGACGAGCTCTATCGGCCCTTCGTCGGACCGCAGGAGTTCATCGACCTCGCGAAGGCGCTGCGCGCGGTGCCGTTCGTCACCGCGAACACCGGCAGCGGCAGCCCGGCGCTCGCGGGCGCGTTCGCGCAGTACTTCAACTCGGTCGGCTTTCCGGTGAAGTACTGGGAGATCGGCAACGAGCCGTACTTCAACGGCATCGACGATTCGGGCGTCCTCGGCCTCACGCCCGACGTCTACGCGAAGCGGGTGATCGAATACGCGTCCGCGATCCGCGCGCAGGCTCCCGGCGCGAAGATTCTCGCGGCGGGCGTGATCGGCCCCGCGGACGACGCGAGCTACTGGAACGAGGTGATGCTCGGAATCGCCGGTCCGTACATCGACGGCATCTCGCTCCACACCTACGCCCCGCTCTACGCCTACACGCCGGGTCCCAACCCGACGCCGCTCGCCGAGCCCGACATGTACGCGGCGATGCTCGGCGCCACGAAGGCCTTCGAGCGAACGCTCGGCGTCGTGGTGAGCGAGCTGACCCGCAGCGGCCGGCTGATCCCGATCTTCGTCACCGAGTACGACGGAACGTTCTTTGCCGACGAGACCGTCGAGCCGTCGGCGACGACACTCGCGCGAAACCCGACGCTCGCGTCCGCGCTGTACAATGCGAGCGTCCTGCAGGTGATGATGCGTGCCGAGCGCGTCTTCGGCGCGCACCACATGTCGCTCGCGGGCCGCTACTACGGAAGCCTCGTCGGAATCGACGGGAAGACCCGGCTGCGAAACCCGCAGTTCTACGTGCAGCGAGAGTACGGGCGCGAGGCCGACCACATCGTCGTCCAGTCGACGCTCGACACGCAGGGAGCCGAGTTCAACACGCTCGCGGTTCGCGAGATCCCGGCGCAGACGGCGGTCCCGATGCTCGACGCCGTCGCAACCCGCGACGCCGGCGGCCGCGAGTACGCGCTGTTCGTCGTGACCCGCAGCCTCGTCTCGAGCGTCGAGACGACGGTCACGACCAACGTGCCGGCCGGAGCGACGGCCACCCGGTCGGTGCTCTCCGGGCCGCGCTACGACGCGAGAAACGACGCGCAGAGCCCGGATCGCGTCTCGCTCGTGACATCGCCGTGGACGGGAGGGGGCAGCTTCGTCCACACCTTCCCGCCGACGTCGCTCACGATCTTCCGATGGACAGCTCCGGTGCCCTGAATCAATCTTGCGAGAAAGGAGGCGCTCCCCGCATGCGCAGCCTCGTCCGAGCCACCTACTCCGTTTACCGCAACTCCCCGCTCCACCCCCACCTCGGCGGGGTGATCAAACGCGCGCTGCGACTGCGCAACCGGTTCGTGTCCGGGGCGCCGTTCGTCCACGACCTCGGCGCGTTTCGGATGCGCCTCGACCTCGGCCAGCTCATCGACACCTCGATCTACACGATGGGCACCTGGGAGGCGACGTCGATCGCGACGATCCGGCACCTGCTGCCTGCCGGCGGCACGGCAGTCGACATCGGCGCCAACATCGGATTCATGACGCTTCACATGGCCGACTGCGTCGGCGCGGCGGGCCACGTGGTGTCGTTCGAGCCGACGACGTGGACCTACGACCGCCTGTGCGCCAACCTCGCGCTGAACGACATGCCGCAGGTCCGTGCGGAGCGGGCGGGGCTCTCCGATCACGAGGCGCATCACGACGCGGTGATGGTGCCGTACTCCTATCCCCTCGTCGGC
>JAYRMX010000176.1:0-6076 GCA_041912475.1 Myxococcota bacterium | reverse complement strand
GTCGCGCAGGGTCGCGGCCGAGCAGCCGTACATCTACCGCCTCACACGGCTCGGTGTCGCCGCCGTCGAGGCCGGGCGCGGACTCGCGTTCATCGACGAGGTGTCTCGCCTCATCTGGGGCGGGACGGTGATCGGCTGGCACGAGCGAACGCACCTCGCCGACGCCGCCGCGCGAGCGGGCCTCGATCTCGCCGCGCTCGACGCGAAGGCATCGGCCGACGCCGCGAGGCTCGACGACGTCATCGAGGAGAACCAGCGCGCGCTCACCGCGGCCGGCCACTGGGGAGTTCCGACGTTCGCGTTCGAGGGCGAGCCGTTCTTCGGGCAGGACCGCATCGACCTGCTGCTCTGGCGGCTGCGCCAGCGCGGCCTGCGCCGGCGCCACGGCCCCCCCCCGGAGGAGATTTTCCCGGGATCTCGCCGTGAGGTGAGAGCGCCGAGGCGCGCCGCCCGGTCACACCGCGTACTGCTTCGCGTAGTCGACCGTCAGCCAGCGCTCGGGCCGGATGCGAACCCGCACGCTGCCGCCGGCGGCGCGGTCGCCGGAGGTCGCCTCGACGTAGCGATCTCCGAGCTCGCGGCCGAGGTAGCGATGCGCCAGCGGGCGCGTGTCCCGCTCGACGTCCGCCGGCTCGACCGCGACGACGGGCCCCTCGATGCTCACGTACTTGTACGGCAGCGACTCGGCCTGGGCGCACAGGCTGACCCGCGCCCCCGCCACGAGCAGGCGGCCTTTGCGCGACGCGCGATCGGTCACGAGGACCACGTCTCCGCCCGGCTCGTAGGCGTACCAGATCGGCACCGTGAGCGGCCCCCGCCCGGGCTCCGGCAGACTGAGGACGCCCACGTGGAGCCCTGCGAGGAAGGCCTCCCGCTCCGGACGCGTCATCGCGAGGCTCATCGAACGCTCCTTTTCTGGCGCGGCGCTGCGCGGTGCCATTGTCGCGGGCCGGAGGCCCGGCGCCAGCGGGCGGCCTCGCCGGCCCAGCGTGCGCGTCGCATACTCCGCCGTCCGTCCACCGCGACCGAGGACTCCCGAATGAACGCCCTTCCCGCTCTCGCGCTCGCCGCCGTCCCCGGCCGCCGCCTCGCCACGCTCGACCTCGCCCGCGAGATCGAGCGCCGCGGCTACGCGGGCATCTACTGCGCGAGCTTCGGCGACGCGATGGGCCTTTGCCTCTCGCTCGCGCACGTCACGCGAACGATCCCCTTCGGCACGGCAATCGCGAACATCTATGCGCGGACGCCGTTCGATCTCGGGCAGTCCGCCGCCTATCTGCACGAGGTGAGCGGCGAGCGCTTTCGCCTCGGCATCGGCGTGAGCCACGCGGCCTTCAACGCGCGCCTCGGCGTCACGGCCGGAAGACCCCTCGCCGACATGCGCGCGACCGTCGAGAGGCTGCGTGCGGGAGCGGCGCAGTACGGCGCGCTGCCGCCGCTCGTTCTCGCGACGCTCCGGAGCAAGATGGTGTCGCTCGCCGCAGAGTTCGCCGACGGGGCCGTGTGGGCCAACGCCGCGCGCAGCCACATGAAGGCCTCGCTCGCGGGCATTCCGGCGCAGCGGCTCGCCTCCGGCTTCTTCGTCGGCGACATGATCCCGACGTGCATCAGCGACGACCGCGAGGCCGCGGCGGCCGTGAACCGCAAGACGCTCGCCGCGTACCTCCTGCTTCCGAACTACCGGAACTACTGGAAGGAGGCCGGCTACGTCGAGGAGATGGAGGCGGTCGAGCGCGCGCTCGCCGCCGGCGAGCGCGATCGCCTCCCGTCGCTCATGAGCGAGCGCTGGCTCGCGGACTGCACGCTCTACGGCCCGGCGAGCGCGGTGCGCGAGGGCGTCGAGGCCTGGCGCGAGGCCGGTGTCTCGACGCCGATCCTCGTCCCCTCGTCCACGCGCGGCGGACAGATGAAGGCCTTCGAGGAGCTGCTCGCGGCGTTCGCGTGACGCGCGTGGCGTCCCCAACGGGATTCGAACCCGTGTTGTCGCCTTGAAAGGGCGATGTCCTGGGCCTCTAGACGATGGGGACGGTCGGCGCGGCGCGGGGAGCATGGCGCATCGCGGCGTGGATCGCAGCAGGACGCGCGGGCCGGCCGCGAAGACGCCGAGCCCGCGGCCCCTCGGGCCGAAGGCGCCGGTGCGTGGCGGCCCCGCCGGCGCCGCCGCGCCGATCCCGGGTCGCCGTACCGGCGCGTGCGCACGCCGCCGCCGTCGCAGGTAGAATGCCGCGCATGGACGAGCGGGCCGTTCGCCGCGAGCGCACACAAAACCTGTGGGCGAGCTTCGCGCGCAAGTTCCCGCCGCTGGCGAAGGCCATCCGCCTCGACCCCGAGCCCGAAGATGGCTTCGAGCGCATCGGCGGCCTCGCCGGCCCGAAGGAGGAGGTCGAGACGTACGCGTGCGGCGCGACGCATCCCGAGGTGTACGCGCACTGGGGGACGTTCGCTCCGTCGGCGCTGCTCCTGATCGGGCAGCGCGGCGTCGGCAAGCACCTGCTCGCGACGGCCCTCGCCTCGCACGCCGGAATGGGCTTCCTGCACGTGTCGGTTCCGCAGCTCGTGCTGCAGCTCCTGCACAGCGCGGGGCAGGCCGGGGCGCTGCTGTCGGAGTGGTCGCAGTCGCTCGGGGAGATGCCGCCGCTCGTCGTCTTCTACGACGAGCTCGAGTTCTCGCTCGCGCACGAGTTCGGAGCGCGCCGCACGGACCTTCCCGTCGGCCCGGTGATGGACTTCCTGCTCGACCTCGTCGACCGAACGATCGCGGTCGAGACCACGCTGGTCGTCGGTTCGACGAGCTACCCCGATTCGCTTCGCCAGGCCTTCCTCATGCCGGGCCGATTCGAACGCGTGGTCGAGGTGAGCCCGAGCTATCCGGACGACGTCGTCGCAGCGCTTGCGATCCACGCGCGCGACGCGGAGAAGCTGGCGGGCCGCGCGCTCTTCGACGGCGTCGAATGGGCGAACGTCGTCCAGCAGCTCCGAGAAGCCACGCCCGGCGACTGGGTGCGCCTGCTGCACGCGGTGCTTCGGCGGAGGGCGGGCTGCGAGGTGGCCGGCGGCCCGTCGCGGCCGGTCACGACGCAGGACTTCGTCGATGAGGTCGATCGCGTGCGCCGCGCGCGCGCGCGGCTGCCGGCGACGGCGGGCGGCATCTACCTGTAGCGGCCGCCGAGGCCGCCCAGAGCTGCTACGCGCCGACGGCCTGTGCGAGGGGCGGCGCGGAGGCCCAGCTCCCGCGGGGCATCGCGGGGCGCCGCAGCGCGCCGAGCTGCCGGTCGAGGCAGGGCCGGCACATGCCGTGGCTCACGGCCTTGGGCGCAGCAATCCGCACCGGCGTTTCCGCCGCCACCGGGATCGCATCTCCGCACCATGCGCAACACGACATCTCAACCGGGAGTGGCCGGCAGGGGGGCGAAGGTGTCAAAGAAATCTGCGGCGGACTGCTGCCCCGCGGGGGCGAAGCGGGCACCTCGGCGCAGGAGCCCTGGCCCACCCGCCGCGGCCGCGCGGCCCTGCGCGCGGCGCCGCTCGAACGATCTTCCGGCCGCGCCGGCTGCCCCCTCCGGAACAGGAAAAGCCGAGGCGCCGTTCTGGCGATCCGAAGGGGACCCCATGCCCGAGGCTCCCCGTGGCTGACCACGCCGTCCTGCTCGTCGACGACG
Source organism: Myxococcota bacterium (assembly GCA_041912475.1). Taxonomy (GTDB): domain Bacteria; phylum Myxococcota_A; class UBA9160; order UBA9160; family UBA9160; genus MYXO. The sequence goes on along the minus strand of JAYRMX010000176.1, from coordinate 2,417 downwards.
AGGTGAACGTCCTGCGCGCGCTGCGACGCGTGCTCCGCAGCGAGCCGGTCGAGGTGCGAACGGCGACGCGCGCGGCCGAGGCGCTCGCGATGCTCGACGAGCGCCCGGCGCAGGTGGTCGTCTCGGACCAGCGCATGCCCGACGCCACGGGCGTCGACCTGCTCGCCGCCGTTCGCGAGCGGCACCCCGACGTCGTCCGTCTCCTGCTCTCGGCGTTCACCGAAGTCGACACGGCGATCGACGCCGTGAACCGCGGGCAGGTGCACCGCCTCATCGCGAAGCCCTGGAACGACGACGAGCTGCGCGCGACGGTTCGCCAGGCCTTCGAGCAGTGGGAGCTCGCGAACGAGGTGCGCCGCCTCGATCGCCTCACACGCGCGCAGAACGCCGAGCTGCAGGCGCTGAACCGCAACCTCGAAGCGATGGTGCAGGAGCGAACGAAGCAGCTCGCGCAGAAGAACCAGGAGCTGCGCGACGCCTACGTGCAGACGATTCGTGCGCTCGCCGAGGCCGTCGACGCGAAGGACGCCTACACCCGCGGCCACTCCGAGCGGGTCGGCGTCTACGCCTCGAAGATCGCCCGCGAGCTCGACTTCCCGAAGCCGATGATCGAGCGCGTCTACATCGCCGGCCTGCTCCACGACGTCGGCAAGATCGGCGTGCGCGACGCCGTGATCACGAAGCCCGACCGGCTCGATGCGGCCGAGACTGCGGAGATGCGCCGCCACCCGGAGATCGGCGCACGGATCCTCGAACCCGTTCGCTTTCTCGCGGACGTCGTTCCGTGCGTTCGGCACCATCACGAGTGGTACGACGGATCGCCCGGCGGCTACCCGCACCGCCTGCAGGGCGACCGCATCCCGATCGCCTCGCGCGTGATCCTCGTCGCCGACACGGTCGAGGCGATGACGAGCGACCGGCCCTATCGCAAGGGGCTCCCGCTCGAGCGCGTCGTCGCGGAGATCCGCAGCTTCTCCGGTACGCAGTTCGACCCGGTCGTTGCGAGCGCGTGTCTGCGCATTCTCGAGCGCGAGGGCGACACCTTCATCCGGCGCGACCAGAAGTTCGACATCTACGCATTCATCGAGGGCTGATCATGAAGCGCGCTGCACGACCGAAGACCGACGACGCATCGCTGCCCCGCGCAGGCGCAGCGCTCGTCCACGAGCCGAGGCTGTTCACGGACGCGCGGCTGCTCGGCGCTCTGCACGCCGAGCTCGAGACGAAGGAGCCGGCGCCGAGCGCCGCGCGCTCGCTGTTCCAGATCGGAATGCTCCAGGGCCTCCGCGACGCGCAGGGAGCGCTCTCGCTGGTCGGAGACGCCGCCGCGCCGCCGGCGTCCGGGACCGGCGCGACGCCGCTGCTGTCGATCGCGCTCGATCCGCGGCCGGCGGGCACACCGCAGGGAGAGGTCGCGATCGTCGGCCGCTGGCCGCAGGCGCACGAAGCGGGCGCGCGACTCGCGCGGCTGGGACGCACCGCCGATCCCGCGTGTGCGCTGAGCGCGGGCTACACCGCGGGCTGGTACTCGGGGCTGCTCGAACGCGACCTCGTCGCAGTCGAGCGGAGCTGTGTCGCGCGCGGCGACGCCCGCTGCGGGTTCGAGCTTCGCGATGCCGAAGCCTGGCGCGAGAGGCGCGACCCGCAGGCGCTGTGGGTCCTCGAAGACCTGCCCTTCGCGGCGTTCCGCGTGCTCGCCGCGCGCCCGGGCGAGGCCGAGCCGCTGCGCCCCGCCGACGCCGCGACGGAAGCCGAAGCGCCCGTCGTCCACGTCTGGGGCCCCGTCATGGTAATCCCCTTCGCGGGCGTGGAAGAAGCGCTGCGCGGGCTCGACCTGATCGGGCGCGATCCGGCCGCGTGCGAGGTCTCGGTCGTGATCGTCGATCTCACGGGTGCGGCCCTCGACGACGGCTTCGACGCCGCCGCGCTCGAGCTCGTCGTGACGACCGCGCGCGGCTGGGGTGCCGAGGCGATTCTCGCGGGCGTGTCGGCGCTCTCGGCTTCGGCCGTCGAGGACCTCGAAACGCAGGGCGTGACGGCGTACAAGGACCTCCCTCTCGCCATCGCCTCGGCGTTCCAGACCGTGCGTTCGCAGGGGCGCACGCTGTGACCACGCTCCCGGATCGCGGCCGCCTCGGCGTGCTGCCGCTTCCGGCCCTCCTGGTCCTCCTCGAGCGCGCGCGATTCTCGGGCCGCCTGCGGCTCGCCGCAGGCGACCGCGAAGTGCGGGCCGAGCTGCACGAGGGTCGCCCGTATCGCGTGGTGGGGCCGGCTCTGTGCGAGCAGCTCGTCGCGAGCGGCCGCCTCTCGCGCGAAGACGCCGACCGCGTGGCCGCGACCGCGCCCCGCTGCGGCGGGTCGGAGGAGAAGGCGATCCTCGCGCTCCGGCTCCTGCCTCCGCGGGGGGGCGGGGGGGC
>JAYRMX010000175.1:0-13158 GCA_041912475.1 Myxococcota bacterium | reverse complement strand
CTGAAGCCGCCCGGCGCAGACTCCCGCCGCAGCGGCCCCTACGCCCCGCGCGCGAGGCGCAGCCGGTGCGCAGGAGCCCGCCGCCGCGCCGCGCCGGGCGCGAGTTCTTGCGCGCCGCGCTCGCCGGCGCCCGCGCCGACGCGCGGTGCTCGCCGGCGCGAGGCGCCCTCCGGCGCTGGCGGGTCAGCGCCGGCGATCGAGCAGGCGCCGGGCTCCCCAGAGGGCCGCGCCCGCGAGGCCGAGGCCCGCGGCGGCGAGGGCCTCCGGCGACGCCGGCCGCTCGGGCGGCAGCGCAACGCCCGCCACTGCTGCGAGGTTGTTCACCACGTGGCACGCGATCGCGGCGCGGGTTCCGCCGGTCATCTCTGCGACGCTGCCGAGATAGAGCCCGAGACCGACGGCGCCGGCGGCGTGGACGGGATCGCCATGCATCAGCCCGAAGAGCAGCGCCGCGGCGACGACGGCGCCGGCTCTCCCGAGCCAGCGCACGAGTCCGCGCTGGACCAGTCCGCGAAAGAAGATCTCCTCGCAGATCCCGGGCGCGACGGCGAGCCCGAGGAGCAGCCACGGCCACGCCGCCTCGGGCGCTGCGACGATCGCCTCGTCGTACTGGGCGAGCTGGCTCGCAGCCCGCAGGCCGAGGATCTGGATGATCTGGTCGAGCGCGTGGCTGAGGCCCAGCAGGCCCGCGGCCAGCAGCAACACGGCTCCGGGTCCGGCCACGCCCGTTCCCATCCCGAGCCGCTCGACGAGCGGCCGCCGCCCGCACGCCGCCCACGCCAGCGCCGCGAGCAGCAGGAAGCCCGACGTGAGTGCGGCGAGCGCGGCGAGCCGCGATGCCGGCGCGAGATCCTCGCGGACCGAAACCGCGCGCAGGCCTGCGAGGCACGCGAGCGCTCCCGCCGCGCATGCTCCGGCGAGGAGCCAGCGCCGCCGGGGCCTCCGCGCGAGCGGGTTCTCGTCCCCTTCCACGGGCGCCGAGAGTAGGGCGTTACGGGCGCCCGGCAGCGCCCCGCTGCTACCGTGATCGGGTGCCCGACGATCCGCTCGCTCCCGCGCTGCTGGTCGCGATGCCGCAGCTCCTCGATCCGAACTTCCGGCGCACGGTCGTCCTGCTGCTGCATCACGACGCCGAGTTCACCTTCGGCCTCGTTCTCAACCGCCCGTCGGAGATCGCGGCGCAGAGCCTTTGTGCGTCGCTCGGGATCGACTGGCGCGGCACCCCGGCGGCGCTCGTCGACTGGGGCGGGCCGGTGCAGCCGAACACCGGCTGGGTGCTCCTCGGCGCAGGCGCCGGAGCCGACCTCGACGACGCGACGGAGGTGACGGACGACCTGCACTTCGCGGGCTCGCTGGAGACACTTAGAAGTGTAGCATGCAGCCCGCCCGATCGCCTGCGCCTGGTCCTCGGCTACGCGGGCTGGGGCGCGGGGCAGCTCGAGTCCGAGCTCGCGCAGGGCGCGTGGCTGGTGGCGCCGCTCAATGCGCGGTTCGTCTTCGACGTGGGCGCCGAGTCGATGTGGGAGACCGTCCTTCGCGACCTCGGCATCGACCCTGCGACGCTCGTCGCGACTCCCGGCGTGCACTGACGCAGCGCGCCGGCCGCTCCGTCCGGCGCCAGAGCTCCGCGCGTCCGTCGCCGCTCGCCGCGCGGGTCCCGGCCGCTCAGGCGCTCCGCGGCGAATCGGCGGACGCCCGCCGCTCCGCGGCTTCGTCGCGCGGCGCAGGAGCTGCCGGAACGGCGAAGCCCGACCCCGCCGCCTGCACGACGTCCATGATCTGCAGGAGCAGCGCCTCGCGGATCTCGTGGAACTCGTTCGCGTCGGTCGTCCGGACGTACGCGAAGATCTCGATCTCGAGCGACGACGTTCCGAACCCGATCATCCGGACCCGGGCGGCATCCGGGTGTATGCGCGCGTCGTCGGCGACGATGCGCGAGATCCCGTCGAGGACCGCGCGCACCTGGTCGGACGAAGTGCCGTAGCGAAGTCCCAGCCTCGCCTGCAGGAGGAACCGATCCCGGCGCGTGAAGTTCTCGAGCTGGAGCGACGAGAACTCCGCGTTGGGAACGGCCACGACCGTGCGGTCGAGCGTCCGGATTCGCGTCGAGCGCAAGCCGATCTCCTCGACCGTTCCGATGCGGTCTCCGAACCGGCACAGGTCTCCGACGCGAACGGGAGCATCGGCGATGACCGTGATCCCGCCGAAGAGGTTCTCGAGCGTCTTCTGCGCCGCGAGCGCGACGGCGAGGCCGCCGACGCCGAGGCCTGCGACGAGCGCCGTCACGTTGACACCGAAGCCGTGCAGCGCGAACAGCACGCCGATCGCGAGGATCACGAACCGCGCCATGCGCCGGCCCATCGGGACGAGCGCCGTCGCCGAGAGCTGCCCGCGTTCGGTGAGGCGGCGAACGATTCGCTGCGCGACGGCCTCGGCGACGCCGAGCGCGACCCAGGTGCCGGCCAGCACCCAGAGCACTCCGGCGAGCGCTCCGACGACCTGCTGCGCGCGGACGGGGAGCCCGAGAAGCGGGATGCCGGTCTGGAAGACGAGGAGCGCGAGCCCGAACCAGATCGGTCCGGTGGTCGCCGCGAGCACGCGCGCTGCGGGCCCGCGCGCACGGCCCGCGAGCGCGAGGACGATTCGCCGCAGCACGATCGCGAACAGCCAGCCACTCGCCGCCGCGAGCACCACGACGGCGGCGAAGCCCGCCCACTGCCAGAGCGCGACGTCGAGCAGGCGCGTCTCGAGCAGAACGGGCGGAAGCTGCGCGGCGAACGCCGGCAGCCCGAGCTCGTCGTGCAGCGCCGGCACCTGTCGCACCGTGTCGGACGAGACCTTCCAGATCGACTGCCCGTCCTCGCGCGGCACGCGCGCGAGCTTCACGTCGACGACGCCCGCCCGCGTGTCGAGGCTGCCGAGCCGATCGACGTTCGGCGGGAGCCCGTCGTCCGTATCGCCCTCGGGGTCGTCGCTCAGGTCGTCGAGATCGATCCACAGCGTCCGATCGAGGACGGCCTCGAGCTGCCGCGCGAGCTCGGGGCCGTCGCGTGCGCGCCGCGAGGACGGGATTCGGCGCAGATCGAGGAACTCCGACGCCTTCGCCCAGTCGCCGGCGCGGGCCGCCTCGAACAGGCCGCGCACGGCCGAGCGCGGCGTTCCGCGACCGAGCGAGTCCTCGGGGCCTCGCGGCGGCGCCGGAGACGGCTGGACCGGAGGCACGACCAGCGGCTCGAGCGCCTGCGGCGCGGGCGAGGGCTCGAGCTTCGGCTGCGCCGCTGCGGGAGCCGCGAGGGCGAGCAGGACGAGCGCGATGCACGGCGCGCGCCGGTGCGCGCGGGCGGCGCGTCCGGAGCGGGCGGGAAGCATCGGAAATCCTCCCGGAGGTTGCGCGGCACCGAGTCTATCGGGCCGCGCCGCGGCGGCGAGGGGCGGTTGCGCGACGGCCGGCCGGCCGCGACGCTGTGCGCCTCTCGCGCTGCGCGCGCGACGTGGAGGAGCGGCGATGAAGGACCTGTTCTCGGTCGCAGGCAAGACCGTGCTCGTGACGGGCGGCTCGCGCGGCATCGGCCTCATGATCGCGCGCGGGTTCGTCGCGAACGGCGCGCGCGTCTACGTCTCGTCGCGCAAGAAGGACGTCTGCGACGCCGTCGCCGCCGAGCTCTCGAAGACGGGAACGTGCTTTCCGCTCCCGGCCGACCTCTCGGGCGAGGCGGGAGCGAACGCGCTCGCCGACCGGCTCGCCGAGCGCGAGGGCGCGCTCCACGTGCTCGTCAACAACGCCGGAGCCAACTGGGGAGCGCCGATGGCGGAGTACCCGGACGCGGCGTGGGACAAGGTCCTCGCGACGAACCTCAAGGCGCCGTTCTTCCTCACGCGGCGCTGCGTGCCGCTGCTCGAGAAGGCCGCGAGCGCCGAGGATCCCGCGCGCGTCATCAACATCGGCTCGATCGACGGAATCAAGCCGCCGATCCTCGAGACCTACGCGTACTCCGCCAGCAAGGCGGCGCTGCACCACATGACGCGCGTTCTCGCTCGCCAGCTCGCGCCGCGGCGAATCACGGTCAATGCCGTCGCGCCCGGCCCCTTCGAGAGCAAGATGATGGCGGCGACGCTCGACCGCTTCCGCGATGCGATCGTCGCCTCGTGTCCGCTCGGCCGGATCGGAGAGCCGGGCGACATGGCGGGCGTCGCGATCTACCTCGCGTCGCGCGCGGGCGCGTACGTGACGGGTGCCGTGATCCCGGTCGACGGCGGCATCTCGACCTGCTCGTGACGCCGGAGCGCTAGACCGCGATCTCCAGCATCGCGCGGCCGGCCAGGCGGCCGGTGAGCCGCGAGAAGAAGTTCGTCGCGGTCATGAGCCAGCCGTACTTGCGCCCGAGAGCGGCGTACGCGGCTTCGATCACGGCGGGATCCGAGACGACGCGCCCGGTCGCCGGGATCCATTCGCCGTGCACCTTGCCGCGCACGTTGCACGGCGCGAGGCGAAGCTCCGGGAAGTTCCGCAGGCGCTTCACCTTGCCGGCTTTCGCCTCGGTGAAGACGTAGAGGCGTCCGCCGTGCGCGGCGAACCAGACGGGAGTCCTCACCGTTCGCCCGTCGCGCCGGCGGGTTTCGAGGCTCACGTAGCGCTCGCGGTCGAGCCGCGCGATGGCGTCGTCGTTCAGGGCTCTCTCCTGCACCGTGTCATCGCCAGGCGAAGACGGGCTGCTCGAAGTGTGCGACGCGCGTCGAGCGGCCGTGGAGCACGACCTCGCGAAGCTGAAAGAGAACGGCCGCAGTCGGCGCGTGGATGTGGGTTCCGAGCAGCGGGATCGAGATCACGGGCCGCTCGCTCTCCGGGATGTATCGCAGGCGCGGAACGTCCGGCCGGTCGAGTTCGGCGAGCGCGACGCGGTGCGCCGACGCCACTTCGCGCGGGCTCGGCTCGAATGGCGCTGCCTCGAGACAGGCCGCCACCACGGGCGTGATCACGTAGCCCGAGCGGGTCGGGTAATCATCGAGGCATCCGAGCACGCTCTCGGGCGGCAGCGCGAGGCCGAGCTCCTCTTCGAGCTCTCGGAGCGCGGCCTGCTCGGGCGTCTCTCCGGGGTCGATGCGGCCGCCCGGAAGCGCCCACTGCCCGCCGTGCGCGCGCAGGCGCGGAGCGCGGCGCGTGATCACGAAGCAGGGGCACTCCGCTTCGTCCGGCAGCAGCACCACCGCCACCGCGGCGTGACGGCGCCCTTCGAGCGGCAACGGCCGACGCTCGAAGGTGTCGAGGTGCTCGCGAGCGCGCGCCGCCAGCGCCTTGACGGCGTGCGTCGGGGCGGCATCGGAAGGGATCACGAGGGCTCCGTGGGTGCGCGGGCGCGCCGTCGGGTAAGATGACCTGCCCGGCGCCGGAGAGCCAGATGACCCTGCCTGCCCACGTTCAGCGACGAAAGCTTCGCGTGCCGGGCTCTGGCGTCGAGATCGCTGCGCTCGATTGGGGAGGCGAGGGTCCGCTCGCGCTCCTGCACCACGCCAACGGCTTCTGCGCAGGCGTCTGGGGGCTCGTCGCCGACGCTCTCCGCGCGCACTACCGCGTCGTCGCGATCGACGCGCGCGGCCACGGCGACTCGTCGCGGCCCGAAGGCGAGGACGCGTACCGCTGGGAGCGCTTCGCCGAGGACCTCGTCGCCGCGGCGGAGGAGCTCGCAGCGGAGGCGCCGGGCGAGCGCGTGGCCGTCGGTGTCGGGCATTCCTTCGGCGGCACGTCGATGATCGCGGCGGCATCGCGCGCACCGGGGCTCTTCGAGCGGCTGGTCCTCGTCGACCCGGTCGTCCTGCCGCCGCCGAGCGTTTCGATCCCGCCCGAGGCGCGCGGCCGCGGCCGCCAGCTCGCCGAAGGCGCGCGCCGCCGCCGCTCGGTCTTCGCATCGCGCGCCGAGGCGCGCGCCGCGTGGGCGTCGCGCGACTTTTTCGCGGCCTGGGACCCGCGCGCCCTCGACCTCTACGTCGCCGAAGGGCTTCGCTCGCGCGACGACGGGAGCGTCGAGCTGAAGTGCGCGCCCGAGGTCGAGGCGACGGTCTTCGATGCGAGCGGCGCATTCGACGTCTTCGCGCTCGCGCCTGCGGTCGCGGCGCCGACGCTCCTGCTCTGGGCCGCGCGCGAGAGCTTTCCGCGCGCGCTGCACGAGGCGCTCGTCGCCCGAATGCAGCGGGCGCGGCTCGAGGAAACGGACGCAGGCCACCTCGTCCCGATGGAGCGGCCGGACCTCGTCTCGGAGGCCGTGCTGCGCTTTGCGAAGGAGCCGGCGTAGCCTGCGAGTCTCTCGCGTCCGCTGCGGCCTCCGTTCGCTCTCGGCTCGCTTCGCCGCGGGGCCGGCGCTACGGGGCGCCGCCGCTCGCCGGACGCCGCCTCACTTCTCGACGTCGTAGCCGCGCTTCGTCCAGCCGGACCAGCCCTCGGCCATCGAGACGACGTTCGTGAAGCCCATCTCCTGCAGCGTCGCGGCGGCGAGCGCGCTGCGGTTGCCGCCGCCGCAGTAGACGACGAGCTTGCGGCCGCGGTCGGCGAGGAACGGATCGCGCTTCGGATGCGCGAGGTCGGCCTTCACTTCGAGAAAGCCGCGCGGCGACGCGTGCGCGCCCGGAACGTGTCCGGCCGCGAACTCTTCGGGCTCGCGGACGTCGAGGAAGTGCCAGCCTTCGCGGTTCGGAGCGCCGAGCAGGCGCCGGGCCTCTTCGGGCGAGATTTCGCGGACGCGCGCGAGGGCTTCGGCGACGAAGTCGTTCAGGGTCTTCGGCATGCGGCCTATAGTGCCACAATGTTCGCGACGCGCGCCGGCTGGGACCTCCGCCCCGACGAGATCGCCGAGGCGATCGCGCGTCGCCGCGCCGACGGACGGCCCGTTCTCGATCTCACCGACTCGAACCCGACGCGCTGCGGCCTCCTCGCCGGCGCCGAGCGCCTCGCTCGCTCGCTCGCTCGGCTCGCGAGCGACCCGCGCTGCGCCGTCTACGCGCCGGACCCGCGCGGCGATCTCGCAGCGCGCGAAGCGATCGCGGCGCACCACGCGGCGCAGGGCGGTGCGGCGCGCGCAGAGTCGGTGCTCGTCACGGCCGGAACGAGTGAAGGCTACGCACATCTGTTTCGTCTCCTCGCCGACCCCGGCGACCGCGTCCTCGTTCCGGCGCCGAGCTATCCGCTGTTCGGCCTGCTCGCCGGCCTCGAGGGCGTCGACGCGGCCGCGTATCCGCTGCGTTTCGGAGGCGGGCGCTGGCGGATCGACCTCGACGCCGTTCGTCGCGCGGCCACGCCCCCGGCGCGGGCCGTTCTCCTCGTCCACCCCAACAACCCCACCGGCTCGCTCGCGACCCGCGCCGAGGCCCGGGCCCTGCGCGCGCTGTGCCGCGAGCGCGGCCTCGCGCTCGTGAGCGACGAGGTCTTCGCCGACCATCGAAGCTCCTCGGCGCCGCCCGACGCCCCGCGAACGCTCCTGCCCTCGGAGGACGACGCCGAGAACGGACCGCTCACGTTCGTGCTCTCGGGCGCTTCGAAGCTGCTCGGCCTGCCGCAGCTCAAGGTCGGATGGATCGTCGCCGGCGGCCCCGCGCAGCTTCGCGACGAGGCGCTCGCGCGCCTCGAGGTGATCGCGGACACGTACCTCTCCGTCTCGCCGCTCGTACAGCTCGCGTTCGCGGACGTCTTCACGTCGCGCACGGAGCTCGCGGGAGAGATCGCCGCGCGCATCGAAGCCAATCGTCGCAGCGTCGCGCGCGCCGTGGCGGGCGCAGCGCGCGTGCAGCTCCTCGAGGCCGACGGCGGCTGGTACGCGATCCTGCGCGTGGTCGCCGGCGCCGGCGCGGCCGCGCCGGACGAGGACGCGCTCGCTCGCACGCTGCGCGACGGGCCGGGCGTCTTCGTGCAGCCGGGCTGGCTCTTCGACCTCGAGCCGCGCGACGAGGACGGAGCTCGCGCCGCGCACCTCGTGATCTCGCTGCTTCCCGAGCCCGACGTTCTCGACGCGGGCGTCGGCCACGTCCTCGAAGCGATCGCCGCCGCGGCGCGCTAGGGTCGCGTGCCGATGGATCTCGCCGGAACGCATGCCTTCGTGACGGGAGCGAGCGGCTTCACGGGCGGGAACCTGTGCGCGGCGCTCGTTCGCCGCGGAGCGCGGGTGACGGCGCTCGTTCGCAAGACGAGCGATGTGCACGCGCTGGAGCGCCTCGGCGTTCGGCTCGTCGCGGGCGACCTTCGCGACCGCGCGTCGTTCGAAGAGGGGCTCGCCGGCTGCGACACCGCGTACCACGTGGCGGCCGCGTTCCGCGAGGCGAAGATCCCCGACGCGGAGTACACCGCGATCAACGTCGGCGGGACCCGCAACGTGATCGAGGCGGCCGCGAGCCGGGGCGTGCGGCGCGTCGTCCACTGCAGCACCGTCGGCGTGCACGGCGACACCGGCCGCGAGCCCGCGAACGAGGCCACGCCGTTCGATCCGCCCGACTTCTACTGCAAGTCGAAGGCGGAGGGCGAGCGGCTCGCCCGCGAGCTCTTCTCGAGCCTCGGGATCGAGGGCGTCGTCTTCCGCCCCTTCGGCATCTACGGCCCCGGCGACACGCGGTTCCTCAAGCTCTTTCGCGCCATCGCGCGCGGCCGCTTCGTCATGATCGGCTCGGGCGACGTGATGTACCAGTTCAGCTTCATCGACGATCTGTGCAGCGGCATCGTGCTCTGCGGCACGAAGCCCGAAGCGGCCGGAGAGGTCTTCATTCTCGGCGGCGAGCCCGCGCTCACGCTCTCCGCCGCGATCGAAGAAGTTCGGCGTGCGACCGGCGGCAAGCCGCCGCGCATTCGCATCCCGATGGCCCTGGTGATGGCCGCCGCGACGCTGTGCGAGAAGATCTGCCGCCCGCTCGGCATCGAGCCGCCGCTCTACCCGCGCCGCGTCGAGTTCTTCAGCAAGCACCGCGCGTTCGACATCTCGAAGGCGAAGCGCGTTCTCGGCTATGCGCCGCGCGTGCCGCTCGCCGAGGGCTTCGCGCTCACGGCGGCGTGGTATCGCGCGCAGGGGCTGCTCTAGAGGCCGTCTGCGGCCGAACGAAGGCCGCTGCCGGCGAGCGAAGCGAGCCGATGCGGCTCAGGCCGGCCGCGCAGCGGGCGCGCGCGCGAGCAGCTCCCGGTAGACCTCTTCGAGCCGCGCGAGCGCGACCTCGTCGCTGAACTCGGCGTAGACACGATCGCGTGCGGCGCGGCCGCACGCGACGAGCGCGTCCCAGTCGGCGGCGAGCTCTGCGATGGCGCGTGCGAGCAGCTCCGGATCGGGCGTCTCGACGATGCGTCCGCAGTCCGGTCCGACGACGTCTGCCGAGAAGCCCTGGCGCGTGGCGACGACCGGAAGCCCCATCTGCATCGCTTCGTTGATCGCGTTCGAGTGTCCCTCGCCGCGCCAGCGCGAGGGGAAGACGAAGACGTGCGCCTCGGCGAGCGCGGCGAGCAGCGCGTCGTGATCGAGGCGGCCGAGAAGGCGAAGCCGCCCGGGTCCGAGACGCTCGCCGCTCGAACGAAGCTGCGCGACGAACGCGTCGTTGCCCGAGCCCGCGAGCGCGAGCGCGACGTCGTGGCCACGCTCGCGGAGCAGTGCGCACGCGTCGACGAGCTCGGCGAGGCCCTTCTCCGGCCGCAGCGCGCCGGCGTATGCGAGGCGAAGCGGCTCGCCCGGTGCGGGACGTGCGAGCTCCGCCGGGGCGAGGCGCGTGCGGTCGGCGGCGCGAACGAAATTCGGGAACCAGACGGCGCGGCGCCCGAAGCGACGCTCGATCCACGCGGCGTCGGAGCGGCCCTCGACCGTGATCGCATCGGCTCCGCGCACCAACGCGGTGAGGAGCAGCCGCTGCACCGGGCTCGCGGGATCCTCGAAGCACTCGACGAAGCAGCCCGCGCGGACGTCGTACAGGAACGCGACGCCAGCGCCGCGCGCGATTCGGTACTGGAGCCATTCGCGGTAGGTGCCGGTCTGGTACTGCGCCGTCACGTGCAGCACGCGAACGCCGGGCTGGCGCAGCGCGGCGCGCGTTCGCCGCGCGTCTTCGACGAGGCGGGCGGGCAGGCCGCCTTCGCCGGGCAGCGTGATCGGAAGCCGCGTGATCCCGACGCGGCGCGCGAGCTCCGAGCTCGCGATCAGCTCGTTCGCGCGTGCGTAGCCGCCCACCACGGTGGGGCCGGGGAACGGGCCGCAGAGGACGACGCGTGCGGGCTGCTCGGCCACCGGCGTCACGGTAGCGGGTCGATGATCTCCGGCGCACCCCCGGCGAGCGCGGTCGAGAAGAAACGCAGGATCTGCTGCTGCGCCTCGAGTGAAACCTGTGCGCAGTAGTGGCCCTCGAGCTGATGGAAGACGTCGCGGCAGCTCGGCGTCTCGGCGGGCTCGTACTGGTAGTGCCCCGCGGTTCGCGTCGCCGAGACGTTCCCGGCGAGCGGCGCCGGCACGTGCTCGAGCACCGGCGTCTCGCGCCGCGCGTGGCCCACCTGCGGGATGCCGAGCTCGCGCGCCGCGGCGCGCGTGCCGTTGTTCGAGACGAGGTGGTCGCCGATCCCCTCGAGCCACAGCAGGCTCGGCGGCCGCGCCGAAGCCGGGATCCCGGCGATCGCGAGGCGCTCGCGGTAGAGGTGGCGCGCGAGCAGATGAGGATCCTGCCGGTCTTCGTCGTTCTGGATCGCGGCGAGGCCGACGATCAGCTCGACGGGCCGCAGCGCGGGAACGAACTGCTGGATCGATCCGATGATCCCGAAGAAGTCGATCTGGTGGATGGTGTTCTCGTAGTAGCGGCCCGCGCCGACGACGGAGACCGCGGCCGTCACCTCCGGCGCCAGGGGCAGGAAGCCGAGCGAGTGGTGCGAGCCGAAGCTGATGCCGCGGAACAGCACACGCGTGGCGTCGATCTCGGCGCGTCCGTCGGGCGCTCCGGCCGGAAGCCAGTCGCGTGCGGCGATCCCACCGAGCGCGCGAAGCAGCGAGAGCATGTCCGCGTGCGTCTGCAGCTCGGCGAGCGGCAGCCTCCCGAAGCTCATGAGGTTCAGCAGGATCGCCACGGTCTGAACCGTCGAATCCGCGCCGTAGCGCCGGTTCGCGACGTCCTGGATCCCGACGATCGCGTACCCGGCGTCGTCGAGGAACTCGTTCGCGCTGCCGAGCACCTCGTTCGGAGAGCCGGGGCTTCCGTGTTGGTACACGACGACGGGGACGGGCCCTGCGAGCGCCTGCTGGGGAAGGCTCATGACGAACGGCACCGACTCGGTACGCCACGGCTGCGGGCGGCCCGTCGCGGGGTCTCGGTGCAGCACGCCCGCGTCGGGCTGCTCGAGGTAGTCGGGCAGCGCGAGCGTTCCCTTCACGACGAGCGCACGCTTCGACGTGGGCGCGGCGCTCGTGACGGTGACGGGAGGCGGCGGCGCGGCGAGCGCGTTCTCCTTCATCGCGACGAGATCCGACGCGTCGCGAAGCGACGAGCGCGTCGAGATCCGCAGCGCGAGGGCGACGTCGTCTCGCGCGATCGGAACGGCCGGGACGGAGGCGAGAAAGTCGAGGACGGGGCCGGCCGATCCGCGGGCCCGCGCCGTCGCCGCGCTCTCGCCGGCGATGGCCGGCGCCGCGACGCGCGCGAAGAAGTCCGACGGCGCGAAGGGGTTCCCGGGGTCTCCCGCCTCGGCGAGCCGGCGCGTCACGACGACGGCGTATTGGCCGCCCGGGCGCAGCGTCACCGCCGGGTAGATCACGACCAGGTGGTCGATCGTCGCGTCCGGCGCGGGGTCGTTCCGAACCTCGGCGGTGTAGGGAACGCGTGCGCCGTAGTCGGAGCTCGCCGGGTCCATGTCGAGGAGCGCGATCGGCGCGAAGGGGTCCTCGCTCGCCGCCTCGTCGGCCGGGAGCGCCGCCGTCTCGACCGCGTGCGAGAACGCGAGGACGATGGGACCGATCGGGCTCCAGCCGTCGAGAGGCGCGAGCGACGCCGAGATGCCGGCGAGGATCGCGTCGCGCGTGTCGCCGAACGACGGCCCTTCGAACGAGAGCCGCCGCCCCGTCGCCGCGGTTGCGTCGGCGCGCGTCCACCAGTCGTCGGGGAAGGGCGCGAGCGAGAGCGGGTTCTCCCGGTCGTAGAGCGGGTGCGCGCTCGCTCCCGGCGTGCCGGCCGCGACGCTGAAGCGGTGCTCGGCGACGCCGCTCGCATCGCGCCAGACGGCACGGCAGCTCGCGCCGGCGGGAAGGCCCGGCTGCGGATCGAGGAGGAGCGACCGACTCGAAACGGTGTAGGTCTTCCGGGAGAGCTGCGCGCCGCCGCACTCGAGCGCGAAGCCGAAGCCGTCCTGCATCGCGCTCGTGAGGTCGCCGTCGAACGCGAGACGCAGCCACGCCGTGCGGGGGATCGCGCCGGCGACGGGAGCGGGGTCGGCGCGGAGCAGCGGCGGAGCGGCGGCGGGCACGGCGAAGCGCTGCCCGAAGCTGAGCCACACGAGGGGCTGCCCGGCGACGGAGGCGCGGCCCTGCGAAACCGTGAGCACGTGCGCGCCGGGCGCGGGGAGCGGGATGCTTCCGGCGATGCGGCCGGCGCCGGCGGCCGCGAACGCGGCGCTCACGTCGGCGCCGTCGACGAGGACGCGGACGTTCGCGGGATCGACGTCCGACTGCAGGCGGATCGTGATCGGGAGGCCGCCGCCCGCGAGCGGGAGGCCGATCTCGGCGACGCCGAGCTCGCAGCCCGCGAGGGCGAGAGGCAGAGGCAGGAGCAGCAGGAGCCGCAGCAGCGTGGCGAGCCGGCGCATGCGGCGCATTGTACGACGGCGGGCCGGGGGCGTGCGGACTTTCCGGCGCCGCTCGCGGCTACACTTCGCGTCGATGGCCATCCTGCTCTGGATCCTCGCAGTCGTCCTCGTCGCCGCCGGCCTCGCCGGGACGGTGCTCCCGGGCCTTCCCGGCGCGCCGCTCGTGCTCGCCGGGCTGCTCGCCGCCGCGGCCGCAGACGGATTCGTCCACACGGGCTGGCCGACTTTCGTTGCCGTCGGGTTGCTCGCCGCGGCGAGCCTCGGCGTCGACCTCGTCGCGAGCGCCCTCGGCGCTCGGCGCTTCGGCGCGAGCCCGCGCGCGCTCGTCGGCGCCGCGGTCGGCGCGATCGTCGGGCTCTTCTTCGGCCTTT
>JAYRMX010000174.1:0-9250 GCA_041912475.1 Myxococcota bacterium | reverse complement strand
TCGCGCTCGAGAGTGTGGACCGTCACCGGGAAGCCGCCGGTGCGCGCGCGGGCTCGACGTGGCTCTCCAGCCAGGCGTCGAGCTGCGACCACTGGTCGTAGATCCAATCGACGCGCGCCTCGCGCCCGGCCGGGATCGCGGCGGCGGCAATGCGCTCGAAGCGCACCTGGATTCGCCGGCCGACGAGCGCGCCGTTCCAGAGGTCGGCGAGAGATCGGACGGTCTCGAAGCCCGTGTGGACGCCGATCACCACGTCCGCTTCCGGCGCCGCGTCGAGCAGCGCCAGCACGCCGCCGAGGCGCGGCGGCAGCAGCCATTCGAGCGCCTGCGCGCGCTCGAGGAGCTTCGGGTCCGCCGAGCGTTCGAGGCGACCGATCACGGCGCGCCGGCGCTCGGGAGTCCAGCGCGTTCCCTCGGGGTAGAGCAGAACGCCTTCGTCGGCCGCGAGATCTCCTGCCAGCTCGCGCACCAGCTCGGTCTCGGCCGCATCGCGGGTTCCCCGACGCACGAATGCGTTGGGAAGCCGCTGTCCGACGACGTCGAGGCACGGATCCCAGAGCAGCTCGCGCTTCATGACGTAGCGGAGCCGGCGCCCGGTTCGGCTCGAGACCAGCACTGCCGGCAGCAGCGTGTCGACGACGCTCGCGTGTCGCAGGAACAGCAGGATCGAACCCGGGCCGAGCGCGTCCTCGCCGGCCAGCTCGACGCGCATTCCGAGCACCCGACAGGCGCCGGCGAAGAGCGAGCGCGCCCAGAGGCACTGGAGCCGGAAGTTCGCGTGCTCGAAGCGCTGCGGTCCGAGCAGCGGCCGGACGAGCCACAGCGCAAACGCCGCCAGCAGCCCGAACGCCTCGAGCGTGAAGTACCACGGCAGCAGGAGGACCGTGCGCGTGAGGGGAAGGGGAGTGCGACGCGCGAGGTCGACGACGAGCGCCAGCGGGAGCAGGAGCGGAAGCAGCGCGAGCGAGAGGGCGGCCAGCACGAAGTAGCCCGGGATCGTGACCGCGCGGCGGCCCCAGCGTGCGCCGAAGGACTCCGGCGTGGACAGTGCGCGCCGCATCACGTGCCGGACCCGCGCACCGCCAGCAGGGCGACCTTGCGCTCGAGCTCGTCCAGATCCTCGATGCGCGCGGCGCCTGCGGGCAGGCGGAGCGCACTTGCCCCAGGGCCGCCGACCCAGAGCGCGACGGACGCCGGCAGCGCAGCTCGAAGGGCAGCGATGCCCGCCAGAGCCTCGCCGTCTCGAACGCAAACACCCACCGCCACCGCCGCCGCGCCGAGCGAACGCACGGCGCGGGCGACCTCTTCGATCGGGAGGTCGCCGCCGAGGAAGACCGAGCGGCCGCCCGCGTCGAGCGCAGCGACCGCCGCCATGAGGGTGCCGATGTCGTGCCGCTCGCCGGGCGGGTTGGCGAACACGACCGGCGGCGCCGTGGCCGACGCAGAGCTGTGTCGAAGGCAGCCGCCGAGGAGGTTTCGAACGGCCGTGCTCGCGAGGCGCTCGCAGGCGATCGGCATCCGACCCGCGTTCCAGCGGTCGCCCACCTCGACGAGCAGAGGCGCGGCCACCTGGCGCACGAACCGGGACGGGCCGAGCGCCGCGAGCTGGATCCCGACGAGCCGCTCCAGCCGCTCGGCGTCGAACGCCTCGATCGCGTCGAGGATCGGGGCGAGCGCCGGCTTCTCCGCGTCGGCGCGAGCGAGTCGGCCGAGCTCGGCGTCGGGGAGCGCAGCCAGCTCGCCGATCGCGTGGCCGGCGTCCACCGCGCGGCGCAGCAGGCGAAGCCGCGCGACATCCGACTCTCGATAGCGACGCGTTCCTCCGGCCGTTCGCAGCGGCCGCACCGCTCGATTGCGCCGCTCCCAGGCGCGCAGCACGTGCTCCGAGAGGCCCGTCAGCCGCGAAACGGCGCCGAGGGAGTAGGTCGGCTCGGCGGCCGAGTCGCCCGGCGCGGCTCGATCGCGGAGCCCTTCGGTCCTGCTCATGGCCTGCTCGCCCACTGTCTCGTCCGCTCGCTCGCGTCGATTCGAATCGCGAGGTCTTCGATCACGAACTCCGGCCGCGGATCGAGCGTCGTCGCGGCTTCGACCAGGCGCAGGCCTTGCGTTCGCCGGTCCGGCGCGTGGTCGAGCAGCGCGAGGCCGAGAAGATACGCATTGCCGGGGTGCCCGGGATACTCGGCGACCGCCCGCTCGGCGAGCGGTACGGAGAGAGCCGGATCGACCCAGCCGGAGACGAGCGGGATTCGCGGGAGCTCGGCGTGAAGGCGTGAGAGGAGACGAATCGCTCCGCCCTGCTCCACGTCCGGGTCGAGCGCGATCGATCGAACCGTCGCTTCGTGCAGGCGGTTTGCGACGCCGGCCATCACGGCCTCGAGGAGTCCGGCCGAGCGGCTCCAGGCGCCGAGAGCGATCGCATTCCAGAAGTAGAGCTGGGCCGCGTCGTGCCGCATCTCGCCGCCGACCCGCTCTCGAAGCTCCTCGGGGGCCCATCGCTCGAGCGCGCCGCCGCCGACGCGCTCGGCCACGAGGGCGAGCCCCCGTTCAGAGGCTGTGCGCCCGCGGTCGAGGAGGGCGATGCGCTCGGCGCGGTCGCGAGTCGCGAACTCGGCGGAGAACCAGAGGGCGCGCACCAGCTTCCAGTGGGCCTCGAGCGCGTCCGGCCGGGTCGAGATCGCGAGCTCGTACGCCTCGACGGCGTCGCGGGCCCGCTCGGGCCGGGCCCTCCCTTCGATCTGGCCCTCGGCGCGTCTCGCCCAGATCTCGTCGGCGCGGCGCAGGTCGGCGAGTCCGGAGGCGGCCAGCGCGGGCGGGGCGAGGCCGAGGACGAACAGGAAGATCGCGAGCTCGTTCATGCTGCGCCTCGCCCCGCCGGCTCCGCGGGGGGTGCCTTTCGAGTGAACGGGAAGATCCGCGATTTCGTTCATGCTGCGCTGTCCGTGTCCTGCTGCGGAGAGGGCGACTCCCCGTCTTCTCGTGAAGACAGAGTAACCGCCGGAGGGGCGTGTGTCTAGATAATATCTAGATTATTTCTTGACAGATTGACGCGAGTACGGGACCCTTCACGCCATGAAGACGTCCCGATCGTCCCTGCTCTGGATCAACCTCATCGGGGGCGCCGCGGTCCTCGGCAGCTACGCGTACGGGCTCGCCTCGTACCCGGCGCTGCGAGACGGCCTGTGGGGAGGCGTTCCCGAGGCGATCCGGCCCGCCTACACCGTGAGCATGTTCCTCGCGGCCGCCGGCTACTTCGCCATGAGCTTCTTCATCTTCTTTCGGCTCGACCCGGCGCGCACGCGAATCGCAGGAGGCTTCGGCTTCGGCGCCTTCCATGCGCTGTTCGCGGCCGTCCTCGTTCCGTCGGCGCTCTGGATGCCGCTCACCTTCGCGATGCTCGAGGCGCCGGGCCCGTGGCTCTTCGCGGCGATTCGTGTCGTGCTCGCGATCGTCGGGCTCGGAGCGATCGGAATCGTCGTCGCGGTCGCAACCGCTGCGCCCTCGGACGCGCGAGTCGCGCGAGCGGTCGGCCTCGCCGGAGCGCTGGCGTTCGCGTTTCAGACGGCGGTCCTCGATGCGCTCGTCTGGACCGCAACCTTCCCGGCCTGAGCCACGCGGCCCGCGAGAGCCCGGCCCGGCTGCGCTGCCGACACTGCCGCTTCGCGAAGCGGCAGCGGCTCCTCACGCGCCCGCGACGCTGCTCGCGATCCGCTCCGGCGCGGCCTCGCGCTTCGCGCGCTCGTCGTGCGCGCGCTTGGCGTCGAGGAGCGACGGCATCACGTGGTCGAGATCGTCCTGCGTCCAGAGGTGATCGCTCTCGAAGGCGCGGATCAGCGCGGGCTGCTGCATGATGGCGACCTGGCCGCGCATCACGTGGATGATCTGCGCCGTCATGTCGCTCGCCTTGGGTGACGCGAGCCACGTGACGACCGGCGCGATCTGCTGGGGGCCGACGAGCGGGTTCTCGGCGTCGACGGCGGCGCCGCGGCCCTCCATCAACGCAATGGTGAGGCGCGTTGCGGCGCCGGGAGAGATGGTGTTGACGGTGCAGCCGAACTTCGCGAGCTCGAGCGCGAGAACGCGCGAGAAGCCGGCGATGCCCGCCTTGGCGGCGCCGTAGTTGCACTGGCCGAAGTTTCCGAAGAGGCCCGAGACCGACGAGAAGTTGACGATCCGGCAGCCGGGCCGGCGGGTCTCGCGGATGTAGCGCGCGAACGGCTGCGAGCAGCAGAAGTGGCCCTTCAGGTGAACGGCGATGACGGCGTCCCAGTCGCTCTCGTCCATCGAGAAGATCGTCTTGTCGCGCAGGATTCCGGCGTTGTTGACGAGGATGTCGCAGGCGCCGAAGGCGTCGAGCGCGGTCTGGAAGATCCGCCGCCCGCCCTCGACGGTGGCGACGCTGTCGTGGCTCGCGACGGCCTCGCCGCCGCCCGCGCGGATCTCGCGTACGACGTCGTCGGCGACGCTCGCCGAGCCGGTGCCGTCGGCCGCGGCGCCGAGATCGTTCACGACGACCTTCGCGCCGTGGCGGGCGAAGTCGAGGGCGATCTCGCGGCCGATCCCGCGGCCTGCGCCGGTGACGATCGCGATCTTCTGGTCGAGCAGCTTCGGCATCGCGCCTCCTCGTTCGAGATGCTGCGCTCGCGGGCAGCGATTCGTGGGTCGATTCGAAGTCACGACGGCGCCGAGCTGGCGGCGCGCCGCGGTCGTTCGGACGCCGAGGGTGTAGCCGCGCGCGGGCCGGCGCGCCGCCCCTACCGCCCGCGAAACGCAGGCTTGCGCTTGCCGAGGAACGCGGCGACGCCTTCCTTGTAGTCGTCGCTCTCGAAGCACGCGGCGTAGGCGGCGTGGGCGGCGTGCAGGTCGCGGGCGCCTTCGGGCTTTCGGAGCTCGCGGGCGGCGATCTTCACGGCGCGCAGCGTGAGCGGCGCGTTCTCGGCGATCCGGCCGGCGCGCTCGCGGACGAAGTCGTCCAGCTCGGCCGCGGGGCGCACGTCGGTGACGAGCCCGATGCGCCGGGCTTCGTGCGCGTCGACTCCGCGCGCGGTGAGCAGGAGGTCGAGCGCGCTTTGCCAGCCGACGGCGCGGGCGAGGGCCTCGACGCCGCCCGCTTCGTAGCCGAGGCCGAGGCGCGCGGCGGGGATTCGGAAGACGGCGTCGTCGGCGGCAAGTCGCAGGTCGGCGGTGAGCGCAACCACGACGCCGCCGCCGACGCACGGGCCGCGAATCGCGGCGAGCAGCGGCTTCTCGACGTTCAGCAGCGCGGCGAGGCCGCGACCTGCGACGGCCCCGTAGCGCGAGACGGCGCCGGCCTCGGTGCGCTCTTCGGCGAACTGCGAGATGTCGGCGCCGGCCACGAACGCGTCGCCTTCGCCTCGGAGGACGACGACGCGGACGTCCGGATCGGCAGCGAACGCTTCGACCGCGCCAGGAAGCTGCTCCCACATCTCGAGGGAAATGGCGTTTCGGCGCCCGGGCTGGTCGAAGACGATCCAGCCGATCGCGGCTTCCTTCTCGCGGCGTACGCGCCCGCCCATGCTGGTATCGTACACGCCATGTCGAACGCGCACGAAGGGGAGGGACCGCTCGCGGGAAGGCTCGTCCTCGACGTCACGCACGTGATGGCCGGCTCGTACTGCGGGCTGCTGCTCTCCCTCATGGGCGCCGACGTCGTGAAGGTGGAGCGAGCGGGCGGCGGCGACGACCTGCGCCGTCACCAGACGCTGTCGGGCGGAACGTTCCGTCCGCACGACGCGGTGAATCACGGAAAGCGCAGCCTCGCGATCGATCTTCGCGATCCGCGCGGGGCCGACGTGCTCCGCCGGCTCGCAGACCGCGCGGACGTCTTCGTCGAGAACTACCGGCCGGGAACGCTCGCGCGGCTCGGCGTCGGGCCGGACGCGCTGCGCGCGCGCAACCCGCGGCTCGTGACGTGCTCGATCACGGGCTTCGGCGCGAGCGGCCCCGAGGCGGACCAGCCCGGCTTCGATCTCGTCGCGCAGGGTGCGGCGGGCATCATGAGCCTCACCGGCGAGCCCGGGCGTCCGCCGGTCGTCGCGGGCGTTCCGATCTCGGATCTCAACGCGGGGGCGTTCGCGGCGATGGGCATCGTCTCGGCGCTCCTCGACCGCGAGCGCACCGGAGTGGGGCAGCACGTCGACACGTCGCTCTTCGAGGCGGCGCTCGCGTACACGGTCTGGGAGTCGGCGACCTGGTTCGACACGGGGCAGGTGCCGGGGCCCGCCGGGTCCTCGCACCGGCTCGGGTCGCCCTACGCGGCCTTCGCCACGGCGGACGGCTACGTCACGCTCGGTGCGGCGACGCAGTCGAACTGGGAGCGCCTTTGCCGCGCGATCGGCCGGCCGGAGCTGGCCACCGACGAGCGGTTCGCGAGCGGCTTCGATCGGCTGCGCAACAAGACTGCGCTCTTCGCCGAGCTCGAGTCGACCTTCGCGGCGCAGCCCACCGACGTCTGGGTGACGCGGCTGCGCGCCGAGGGCGTTCCGGCGGGCCCGGTTCGCAACATCGCCGAAGCGCACGCGAGCCCGCAGGCGCGCGCGCGGGAGATGTCGGTCTCGCTCGGCGAGCACGCCGGGCGCGAGCGGCACGTGATCGGAACGCCCGTCAAGCTCTCGCGAACGCCATGGCGCGTCACCGGCCGGGTTGCCGCGTACGGCGAGGACGGCGCCGCGGTGCTGCGCGAGGCCGGCTTCTCGAGCGCAGACATCGCCGCGCTGCGCGAGGCCGGCGTGCTCTGCGGCGGCGGATGATCGAGCGCTCTTCGGGCGCACGATGCGTTCGCTCTCGCCGGTCGGGTTCGCTAAGACAGCGACCATGGCGGCCGGAATGCGCCCACATCGAAAGGACTGCGCGATCGTGCTGCTGGCGCTCGCAGGCGCCGGCGTCGATGCGGTGATCCTCATCGCCTTCAACGTCCTCACGGCGGCGCAGACTGGCAATACGATTCTGCTCGCCGTTGCGCTCGCCGAGGAGAGGCTCGCCGTCGGCGCGAGCGCAGCGGTGTCGGTGATCGGCTACGTGATCGGGGCGGCGGCGGGTGAGCTCTCGATCGTTCGCCATACGAGCGCGCACCCGGAGCGCACGGGCTTCACGCTCCCGCTCCTCGCCGAATCTGCGCTCCTCGGCGGCGCGATGGCGCTCTGGCGGCTGCACGACACCCCGGCGCCGCCGGGCATCGCGATCGTTGCGCTCGCCGCCGTGGCGATGGGGATGCAGAGCGCGGTCGTCCTGCGGCTCCACGCCGGCACGACGACGACGTACGTCACGGGGATGCTGACGACGTTCACCACCGGCCTCGTCCGGCGCCTGCTGCTCGGTGCCGCGCGAGGGGCCGGCGGGACGGTGCCCGGCGCGGGCGACGGGGAGCCCGCGGAAGCGTTCTCGAGGCTCGGGCTGACGTGGGTCGTCTACGCGGCGAGCGCGGTGGGGTGCGCTCTGCTCTTTCTCCGCTTCGGAGAGCTCGTGCTCCTCGTCCCGGTGGCCGCCGTCCTCGCCGCGGCCGGCGCGTCCGCGGCACGTTCGCCTCGCGCGGCGGCCGCGCGTGCGGCCAACGCCGGGCGGGGCGTCGGCAACACTTGATCGGCCCCGGCTCACGCGCGGCGCTCTTCCTCAGCAGCCGCGGCGCTGATAGGCTCTCTCCGCGGTGACGAAAGCCCCGAAGCAGCGACGGAGGCGCGGTCGAGGCCGTGCGCGGCCGCCGGCCGGAGTGTCGGAGATCGTCGGGCGGGTGTTCCCGGGTCCGTTCGAGATCGCGGAGCCCGAGCCCCACCATCCGGACCTCGTGCTGTGGATGGCGCTTCCGGAAGGCCGCGTGCTGCACGTGGGCACTCTCGGCCCGTTCTCTTCCGAGACCTTCGCCGAGAGCTGCCACACGGCCCTCCTGCGGCTCGGCCACACCGGCGCGTTGCCGCCGCACGCGCGCGTACGAGTTCCGGACGAGCAGCTCGCCGCCGAGCTCGAGGCCCGGTTCGGCGGCTCGGTGACCGTGAGGGTGGCGCCGGTGCCGGAGCTCGAACGGCCGTTCCAAGATCTCGTGTCTTCGCTGTCACGCGGCGGCCGAGATCGCTCGCTCTTCGACGGCGGCGCGAGCGCCGAAGCCGTCACGCAGCTCTTCCTCGCGGCCGAGGATCTGTACCTCGCAGCGCCCTGGGAGGGGCCGGCCGATTCGGCGACGATCCGCGTCGACGCGCCCGAGCTGGGAATCCGCGGCGCCTGCGCCGTCGTCATCGGAGGGCTCGGAGAGAGCCTTGGCTTCCTCGTGTTTCCGTCGCTCGAGGCGCACGATCGCTTCCTCGACCTCGCCGATCCCTTGCAGCGCGGCGAGGAGATCGATTTCGGCTGCGATTCTCTCGCGCTCGAGTTCGAGTCCGAAGTCGACGTGCCGCCCACGATGCTCGACGAGATCGAGGCCCACGGCCTGCCCGTGGCGGACGAGGACGCCTACCCGATCGTCGAGCGACGCACGCGGAGCGGCGAGATGCACGCCCCGAGCGAGAGCGACGTGTGGCTCATGGCCGGCTGCGCCCGCTCGCTGGCCGACTTCTCGTCGCAGTACGAGGACCTTCTCGCGGGCAAGACCGACGAGCCGGTGTCGATCTCGTACGGTGGCGGCGGACTTCCGGAGATTCGCATCACGTATCCGCCGGAGGCCTTTGAGCTCTTCGAAGAGGATCTGCGCCCGTCAGCGGCCTCTTCGCCGGCGCGGGCCGGGCGCAACGATCCGTGCCCGTGCGGGAGCGGACGCAAGTACAAGCGCTGCTGTCTCGATCGCGACCGGGCTGCGGACGCGATGCCCGCGAGCGCGAATGCAGCCGAGCGCCGCGGCCGCGCTGCGGCCGCCCTGCCGCGCATGATGACGCCCGAGGGCGACGAGATCCTCCTCACCGTCGACCGCTTCGCATACCCGCCCGAACGCCGCGGGGAGGTCGAAGAGCGCCTGCTCGGCGTGCCGGGCCTCGTGGTCTCCGAGCGTAACGGGGACACGCTGCTTTGCGTGATCGAGGATCCCGGCCGACCCGGCGCGGACCCGGTGATGCGCTCCATCCGGGGCTTCCTCACCCTCGAGGACCGCGGTCTGCGCGTCGAGACGCTGTCGTCGTCGCGGGCCGACGAGGTCCGTGCGCTCATTGAGTCTCACTGCGGCCCTCTCGTTCGTCACCGCATCCGCGAGCACGTCGATCCCGCGTCGGAGCCGTTGCGGGAGAGCCTGCGCGGAAGGCCGCCGCACGAGTCT
>JAYRMX010000173.1:0-3623 GCA_041912475.1 Myxococcota bacterium | reverse complement strand
GGCGGCGCTCGGCTCGGTTCGGTTCCAGGCGGCCCGCGCTGCGCTCTCGGGACCGATCCGCGTTCCGAAGGGAACCCGGGTTGCAGGCATCAACGGGCAGATCTACGAGACGACGACGGCCTTCGATTTTCCCGCACCGACCGCACGTGTTGCTTCGGGCGAAGTTCTGTTCCACGGCGCCGCCGGCGCGCGGATTCCGGAAGGAACCCGTCTCGTCGGGAGCGACGGCACGGTCTTCCGGGTCGTCTCCGAAGCCACGATCGTGAAGGGCAGCAGCTACGCGACGGTGCAGGTGCGAGCGGATACGCCGGGCCGCGACGCGCAGCCGCTCTCGCTGAGGCTCGCCGACTCGCTCTCGGGGATCGAATCAGCGACGAACTTCAAGGCCGTATCGCGGCCGACGACGTTCGACGTTCCGGTGCAGGCGGTGGCGACGGGCCTCGCCGGGAACGTCTCCGCGCGGCGAATCCCCGCGCTGCTCACGCCCATTCCCGGGATCGAATCGGTCGTCAACACGAACGCGGTGAGCGGCGGCGCCGAGATTGCCGCGTCCGGCCGCCTCGTGAACAGTTCGGCGCCCCGCGCGGTGGCGCGCGTGCTCGGTCCCGTCGGAGAGGTTGCGCTCGGCCACACGCTTCGAATCGCCGACCCATCGGTCCTTCCCGCAGGCGTCTCGCCCGACGACATCGTCATCACCGCGTCGAGCGTGGCCGTCGCCGGCTCCCTCGCGCCGAGCGTCCAGCGGTCTCTTCATGTCCAGCGCTCGGGCGGAGTCGTCGTCTCGACTCGTCCGGATACCGATCCGGGCGTCGTCGTGGGCGTGAACGCATCGGACGTCTGGCAGCGCATCGGAGGCGGGAACTCGGCCACGTTGCTCCAGTCCGATGCGTCTCCGGAAACCGACCAGCGGATCAGCGGGGCGCGCTTCGACTACGACCGCTACTACCGGCTCTGCCACGCCGGTGCGGCGTGCCTTGCGGTGTCCGATCCGCTCACGGGCGCGCCGGTCTCCACGGGAGCGGGTCCGACGCACACCGGCGGCTCGACCTCGGCCAGCCTGCGCGCGGACTCGGGCTTCGACCGGGTCCGCTTCGACCTCGCACAGCCGGCGATCCTCGAGACGAATGGAAACGTTCACGACACGGCTCTCCTCGTGCAGCACACGGCCGCGTCCGATACTTCCGCGATGCTCGTTCCGTACGGCAACGCGTCGTTCGGCGCGGGCACGACGCAGCTCGTCGACCGGCAGCTCGGACGCGAGATCTCCGTGCTCGTTCCCGGCGATCCGACGTCCGGCTTCCAGATTGCGGGCCCGGGCTCCGCGCTGGTGCAGGTGGGCGTCTCGTCCTTCGACGAGGCCGATCGCGACGGCAACGGAGTGATCACGCGCGACGAGTTCGGAGGGAGCGACGAAGCGTTCGACGCCATCGACCGCGCGAGTCACGTCATCGCGACCGGCCGCCTCGGCCGCTCCGACCTGCCCGCCGTTCCGACGGGCCGCGGCGGCGCGATCGGGCTCGCCGCATCGTCGAAGAGCCCCTCCTCGGCAGCGGTCCTCGGCATCGAGTCGGTCGGAAACGCGCGCAATTCGGCGCTGGCGGCGGGAGGCGCGAGCCTTTCGCTGACGGCCGCTGGCAGCATCCTGCTGAACGATCGCGGAAGCATCGGCTCGCTCCAGGGCGGCCGGTTGTCCGTTCGCAGCCTCGGCGGATCGGTGCTCGGCGGCGAGCCGGCCACGACGTCGAAGGACAAGCGCGGGATCTACAGCCTCTACGCGGCCTCGCGCCTCACGACGTCGGCCACGCCGCCGCTGTCTTCGGGCGGAGGTTCGATCGACGTCGTCGCCTTCGGCGACATCAACCCGGGACGGTCTGCGATCGCCGCACTCTCGGGAGGCGACATCACGCTCGCGACGCTGAGCGGCTCGGTGAAGGCGGGCTTCGGCAAGCCGTTCAAGAACGCCGCCGTCCAGCTCGATCCCAACACCGGACTTCCGCGCGTGAGCTACGAGGGAGCCGGCATCGCGGCCACCGGAGGGACGGTGACGATCAAGGCCCGGCGCGACGTCAACATCGGCGCCGGCATCACCGGGGCCGGCATCGTCATCCATGCGGGCGGAAGCATCACCGCCGGTACGGGTGCGATCGCGTCCACAGGGAACGTGAGTCTGAGCGCGGGCGGAACGATCGGCGGCACCGTCAGCGCCGCGGGGTCGGTCTCGGTGGGAAGCGGAACCGTTTCGCAGACCGCGAACGTTTCGGCCGGCGGTGTCGTGACGGGCGCCGGCGCAGCGGTCTCGAACGCGTCGGTCGGAGCGCGCGCGTCGGCCGAGACGGGCCGTGCAGCCGACGCGGCGTCGGCCGGAGCCGAGACGGGCACCAGCGGCGGCCGGAGCGTCTCCGCGGGGCCCGCCGGTCCCCGCAAGGGCGTCATCATCGACGTCGAGCTCGAGCGCTGCGATTCCGAGAGGGCGTGCAACGCCTGACGTCGAGCGATGCGTCGCCCTCCACGACGCTGCGGTCAGCTCTCGGTGACGTTCTCGTGAGGCCCGCGACGAACGCCGCGCCACCGCCACTTCCACGCAGACACGTGCGAAGAGCCGCGCGCCCGTCACCGAACCTTCCCGGCCCGATGGCCGGATTCCGTCGGTGATGGCGCGAGAGCGGGAGAGCGAGCTTCGCGTTCTTCATACCCTGCCGCCGTTCTCCGAATCCATCGGAGACGACACGAGGAGCGATTCGACATGCGCATTGTTCACTCACTCATGCGACGACTCGGAGCCGCCGCGCTGGTGGGAGCCACGGCCCTGCTGTCGTCCGCCGCGGGAGCGCTTCCGTTCCAGTACACGAACGGCGACGTCATCGCCGTGATCAACAAGGGCGGAACCGACCTGATCATGAACTTCGGCGCGTTGCCGGCGTCCGGGACGACGAAGAGCTACCAGATCCCGACCGCGTTCAGCGGGAGCCTCTCGGGGGCGACGTTCAACGGCGCGTTCCGGGTGGCCGACGGGATGGCGTTCCCCGAGGTGATCGACATCACCACGCTGAGCTCGCTCAACGTCTCCGACCCGAACTTCGATGTCCCGATGGGAATCGCCGCGGCGTCGGCGAGCCTTGCGCCTCCGACGGGATGGTTCGGGCTGCTGCCGAACGTCCCGGCGCCGGCGCAGAGCAGCGGCCTCGTCTCGATCCGTGACGCGAACATCCTCGCGGTGCAGGCCGCGGCGTCGTTCTCGTACACGAGCATGATCGGTCTCGGCACCGACGCGATCAACTCCGCCCTGCCGTTCGGAATCAACACCCGCACGACTTTCGGCGCGGGGACGAGCGCGAGCCTTCCGTACTGGACGCTGACGTACGACGAGAACGGCTACGTGAAGGCACTGCGCGGGACGTTCGCTGCGAGCCAGGACGGATCGAACGTCGCGCTCTCGTTCACGGCGATTCCCGAGCCCGGAACGCTGCTGCTCTTCGCGAGCGGGCTCGCGGGACTCGGCATCGCCGGCCGCAAGCGCAGCGCGTAGCGGCGGCTCGCTCTCCGGATCCACTCCCGGCGCCGGGCGGGGGGGGACCCCCCCGCCCGCCCCCCAACCCCCGCGCGGGGGGGAAAAAACACTGGGC
>JAYRMX010000172.1:0-15964 GCA_041912475.1 Myxococcota bacterium | reverse complement strand
GCGACGCGGTTCACGAAGTGGAAGTAGCCAACCATTCCGACCGCCTCGAGCGCGCCGCCGGCGCCGATCTCGCGCGCGAGCGGTGCGAGATCGGCGGGCGAGAGCACTCGCGCGGCGCGGACGCTGCGCCGGGCGAGCTCTGCGATCGCGCGCTCGGACGGGGTCATCTGCGCCGTCGACAGGTCTCCCTCGACGAATCCCTCGGCGCGCTGTGCTTCCATTCCCGCAGCCTGCGCGAATGCCGAGTGCGAGGTCAGTCAGTAGAAGCAGTCGTTCTCGCGCGAGACGAGGAGCGCGACGAGCTCGCGCTGCGCGCGCGGAAGACGTCCGCCCCAGCCCGCGAAGCGGTAGCCGTCCGCGGCGGCGCGCAGGAGGCCGGGGCGCCGCGAGAGGCACTGCATGATCTTCGGAACGAGCCCCGCGCCTCCTCGCGCACCCATGCTCGTTCGCAGGTACGCGTACGCGGCCCGAAGCTCCGGGCCGGCGTCGCGAGCCGGGGCGCGAGCCACGCGCGGCGACGCGCTTCGCTCGCCGGATCGCGGCGCCGGCGTGTCCGCGGCGCGCTACTCGCCTGCGCGACCGCTCGTTTGCTGCGGCGTGATTCCCAGCACGCTCCCGGCGGCGGCCGCGAAGGCGCGCGCATCGGATTCGCTCGCGAAGCCGAAGCCGCGGAGCGTCCTTCCGTCCTTGCGCCGGAGCAGCACGCGCCACGAGCGATCGTGCTCGGGAGCCTTTGCCTCGACGCTGCGCTTCTCGCGGTGCAGGACGTCGAGGGTCGCGAGCTCGGAGCGCGGCCACTCGGTCTCCTGACCGAGGCTTCCCCGGTCGACGATGCGCGCGGGCGCAAGGACGACGCTCGGGATGCCGACGCCCGCGAGCCGCGGGTGAAGCCGCGCGAGGAGCTGGCTGAGCCGCGGGTGCTGGTCGGGGAGCGAGCGAATCTCGAGGCCCTCGGCCGTCTGCCTCAACGCGTACTCTCCGATGCGCTGCGCGGCGGCGGAAGTCTCCGCACTCTCGCAGCCGGCCAGCAGCGTCGCGAGCAAGAACACCGAGGTGACCTTGCTCGCGGCGCTCACGCGGCGCCGCCTCCGAACAGCTCGCGCTGCGCACGCCGCATGAACAGGAGGCCGAGCGCCGCGTTGAAGAAGATGAAGAAGTTGTGCATGCACAGACCGAACGCGGCCGCCTCGCCGACGTGGTCCGGGAAGAGCTGGGTCCACATCGTGATCGCAACGGCCCGCATGGGGCCGGGAACGGCCGCGCCGAAGAAGATGACGGGCAGATAGCCGAGGATCTGGCCGAGGCTCGCTTCGATGCCGAACAGGCCGAGCGACCACGTGTAGACGAAGACCGCGAGCAGGAGCGCCGGCGAGCGCAGGACGAGGATCGTGAGGTACTGCCACGGCTTCGCCCTGCGAAAGGCGTGGAAGATCTCGCGCTCGCGAAGACGCGAGCCCGGCAGGATGCGTCCGCCGAAGTAGAGCACCCAGAGCACGAAGAAGATCGCCGCTACGAGCGCAACGAGCGGGATCTGGTGAAAGATCGGCGGCAGCGACGACCAGCGGAGCACGGCGCCGAGCGTCGCCCACGCCAGCAGGTAGTAGAACTCGCAGAACATGATGAAGAGCATGCTCGATCCGACCTGCCAGCCGGGAACGCCGTCGCGCCGGTTGAGGTAGATCGCCATCGCGCCCTTTCCGACCTGCTCGTTGAGGATCGAGAGGACGTACGTGCTCGCGCGAACCGGCAGGATGTCGGCGTATCCGATCCGTGTGTTGAACCAGTTGACGACGCGCCAGAGCACGAGCGAGTCGATGAGGAAGAACGCGAGCGAGTAGGGCACCATGAGCGCGAGCCAGGTACCCCACTGCACGCGCGCGAAGACGCTCGAGAGATACGGGACGAGCGACTGGCCCTGCCGCAGCGCGGCGGCGTCGATGCGCGTGTAGAGGTAGAAGAAGCAGGCGGCCGTGACGACCCACGGCGCGAGCCTCGCGCCGAGCGGTGCGCGCCGCCGGGGCGCCGGTGCGGGAGCGGCCGTCACGCGGCCTCCGCGTCCGGGCCGGCGCAGCGGCGAAGCGTCGTGTCGAGGGGAGTGAGCGTGATGCCGAGCCGGGCGCAGGCCGGCGCGGGGTCGATGCAGTCGTCGCACTCGAGCACGCCGAGCATCGCGCGCGTGACCGGCGGATCCGGAGAGAGGGTCTCGAGGAGACCGGCGAGCGCGTGCAGGGCCGCGGCCGGCACCGGAACCACCCGCGGACGCCGCCCGTGCAGCGCCGCAGCCCGCGCGAGCAGCTCGCGATGCGGCAGCGCCTCGGGGCCCGCGAGCGCGATCGTCTCGCGTCCGAGCCCCGGCCGCTCGGCCGCGGCGAGGATCGCGGAGACGACGTCATCGGCGTCGATCGGCTGCTCGAGGCACGCGCCGCCGCGCGCGAGCGCGACGAACGGCGCGCACGCCCGCGCGCGCAGCGCCTGCGCCGCGATCTCGCCCGGGCCGAGCACCATCGGCACCTGCAGGACGACGGCCGGCACCTGGCCCTGCAGCAGGATCTGCTCGGCGCGTCCCTTCGACGCGAGACACGGATTCGCGTGGTCGGGCCGCGCGCCGAGGATGCTGAGGTAGACGATTCGCCGCGCGCCCGCGCGAGCCGCCGCAGCGGCCACCGCCTCGGCGGTGCGCTCGTGCGCGTCCTCGTAGCGCGTCGCTCGCGTCTGCTTGAGGATGCCGACGAGATGAACGATGCAGCCGCAGCCGGCGGCCGCGGTGGCCAGCGCGTCGCGGTCGGCGTAGTCCGCGATCCGTATCTCGAGCGAATCCGCGAAGGGAAGCGCGCGGAGCGTGCTCGCGGCGCGGTCGGAGCGGACGAGCGCGCGCGCCTCGCGCTGCTGCGACGCGAGCCGCGCGAGCAGACGCCGGCCGAGGTGGCCGTTGGCACCCGTCACCAGGAAGCGTTCCCGGTCATGGCTCACGCAGCCGCCACCATAGCAGGCGGCCGGCTCCGCCCCTCGTGGGCGGCGAGCACGCTGCGGCGAGAGGCGGCGAGCGTCAGGGGGCGGGCGAGAGCCGCACGGGCGCGAGCGGGAACGCGAACGGGAAGGCCGGGTCTCGCCGCTGGAACGCAACGTCCGGCTCCATGACCTGCGCCCAGGTCTCGGTGAGGAACACCTCGTAACGCGTGTCCTGCAGGAGGTGGCGGCGGAAGAACGAGACCGCGTAGAGGTTCTGGATTCGCTCGGCGACGCCGATCGGGAGCACGCCCGGGCCGCACGTCTCGAGGTAGCCCGGCACGACCGAGCGCACGAACGACACCGGCGCGTTGTACGCGAAGAGGACGTCCGCCAGCTTGCACACGCTCGCGAAGTGCGAGTGGTCGGCGCCGATCACGTCGGCGCGGTAGACGCGGCGCGACGCCGGCATCTCGAAGGCGAGCCGGCTGTTGGGCTCGAGCGGCGTCGTCGTGTCGAGCGTCCCGCCGAGCACCATCACGGGGACTCGGATCGCGGCGAGCTCCGCGTCGGAGAGGAGCCGCGCTGCGGGCGCGATCGGCATGATCGCGCGAACGCGCACGTCGGGGACGAAGCTCTCGTAGCCTCCGGCAACGGCGAGCGACGTGAACCCTCCGAACGAGTGCCCCGCGACGCCCACCTGGTACGGGTTCACGACGTGGTACAGGCGGTCTCCCGGCGTTCGTGTTCGCGCGATCATGCGGTCGATCACCACCGAGACGTCGCGCGGCCGGTTGTACGCGGCCACCGCGAACGGATCCATTCGCGTGAAGAAGGCGTCGCCCGCGGTATTGCCCGTGTGGTTCGGGGCGGCGACGACGAAGCCGTGGCTCGCGAGCGTCTCGCACAGGTTCGTCGACTGGACGGCGATGCCTCCGTTGCCGTGCGAGAAGACGACGAGCGGACGCGCGACGTTCGGGAAGGGAGGCGCTCCCTCGCGGGCCACCTGCGAGAGGAAGCCGAGTCCGAGCACCTGGAACGAGTACGGCGCGAAGGCGCCGGCGGCCTGCGCGGGGTCGACCGGGTACCACACGTCGACCACGATCTGGCGCGGGCCGGCGACGCCGAGCCGCGTCTCCGGCCGTGCGGGATCCGACACCGTGAACACCTCGTGTCCGACGGCGTACGGGCCGAGCGCGGCGGGGTCGGGCGCGCTCGCGGCGCGCGCCGAATGCGGCGCTGCGACGGCCCACGCGACGCAGGCGACGAAGAGAAGAGCGGCGGCGTACGGGCGGCGGGCGAGCGGCATGGGGGCTCCTTCGGCTGGAGTCCCCCTTCTACCACAACGCCGCGCGCGTCAGGCGAAGATCGCCGCGTCTCCCTTTCCCGCGCGCACGACCACGGGCTCCGGGCCGACGAGATCGACGACCGTCGTCGGCTCGCGGCCGCCCGGTCCGCCGTCGATCACGAGGTCGACCTGGCGCTCGAGCCGCGCGCGGATCTCCTGCGGGTCGGTGAGCGGGTCCGCGTCGCCGGGAAGGACGAGCGTCGTCGTGAGCAGCGGCGCGCCGATCGCCGCGAGCAGCGCCTGCGCGATGACGTGATCGGGAACGCGAAGCCCGATCGTCCTGCGCTTCGGGTGGAGCAGCCGCTTCGGCACCTCGCGCGTCGCCGGCAGGATGAAGGTGTACGGCCCTGGCGTGTGCGCCTTCATCAGCCGGAACTCCGAGTTCCCGACAACGGCATAGGTCGCGATCTCCGAGAGGTCTCGGCACGCGAGCGTGAACTGGTGATCGGTCCCGAGGCGGCGGATCGCGCAGATCCGCTCGAGCGCGGCCTTGTCGCCCACTCGACACCCAAGTGCGTAGGCGGAATCGGTCGGATAGACGATGACGCCGCCCGCCTGCACGATCGCCGCCGCCTGCTGCACGAGGCGCTTCTGCGGGCTCTGCGGGTGGATCTGGAAGTACTGGCTCATGCCTGCGCCGGGGAGGAATCGTCCGGCATGTTACTGCGCCTCGCCGCGCCCGGGCCGGCCGCGGCGAGGCCGATCCCGGGCATGCCGCGCACCCCGCACGCCCCCGGCCGGCGCGCCCGTGGCGGGGTCGCTGGGACACCCGGCGGTGGAGGGCGGTGCCCGCCCTTGCAACGGTCGCGAGCCGCCTGCCGGACGTAGCCTCGTCCGGTGCCCAGCGGCGCAGGAGAAGGAGTAGAATGACACGGTGCGGGAGCCCTCCGCGCCGGGCGCCCGCGAGGTTCTCGCCGA
Source organism: Myxococcota bacterium (assembly GCA_041912475.1). Classification (GTDB taxonomy): domain Bacteria; phylum Myxococcota_A; class UBA9160; order UBA9160; family UBA9160; genus MYXO. Next base: position 10,752 of record JAYRMX010000172.1, on the reverse strand, counting down.
TGGTCGTTCGCCGATGCTGTGCCTGCTCGCTCGCGCTGCTGCTGCTCGCGCGGGCCTTGCCGGCTCACTCGCAGGTCGTCTTCGACGGGAGCCTCGGGGGGCCGGCAGGTCCGGCGCAGACCCAGGGCACGGACTACAGGATTCCGGTTTCCGCCGGGCGCGTTCCGGGCGGCGGTGCGAGCGTCTTTCACAGCTTCTCGGCGTTCGGCATCGAAACGGGGCACAGCGCCACGTTCTTCAATGACACGCCGCAGGCCATCTCGCACGTGATCTCGCGCGTCACCGGAGGATCTCCCTCCGAGATCTACGGAACGCTCCGCTCGACGATCGGCGCTGCGGACCTCTGGCTGCTGAACCCCGCGGGCGTCGTCTTCGGACCCGGAGCGCGGCTCGACCTTCCGGCGGGGCTGCACGTGTCGACGGCGGAGTCCGTTCGGTTGGCAGACGGCACGAGCTTCGCCGCGACGCCGCAGGCAGGCGAGAGCCTCAGCGCTGCGGCGCCGGTGGCGTTTGGCTTCCTGGGCCCGGCAGCGGGCAACATCGTCGTTCTGCCCAACGCCGGCGCTGCCGCATCGGGCGGTGCGCCTTCCGTCTCGCTGCCGTACGGGACGCTCGAGCTCGGCGGTGCGGACGTGGACGTCGCCGGCTCGGTCGCGAGCGCGAACGGGAGCCTCGTCGTGAGCGCTCGCGGCGGCATCGACGTGCACGACGGCGGATCGCTCTCGGCAAACGGCACGGTGAGCGCCGGCCCGAGCGGAATCGTCTACGAACAGGCGAGCCTTTCTCTCACGGGAGAGCGTGTGAGCGTCGTCGGTCCGGCCCGGGCCGAGGGGGCGACGCCGATGGTGAGTCTGCGCGTCTTCCGGCCGGACGGCGGCAGCCGGCTCGAGATTCGTGCCGGAGACGTCGTCGTCACGACCTCCGCCGCGATCGAGACGGCCGCGGCGTTCGGGAAGGCGCCGCCGATCACCATCGAGAGCCGGACGCTCGACCTGCGCGGCGCGCCGCTCCCCGCGGCCGGCGCCGCCGACCCTTCGCAGCGCGATCCGTTCGGAGGCGGAACGATCCGAGCGACGGGCCAGAGCGCCGGGGCAGGAGGCGACATCCTCATCGACGCCTCGGAGTGGGTGCGGATCGCCGGCCGCACCGCGGACAACCAGTGGGCGGGCATCCAGACGCAGGCGGGAGCGGCGATCGAGTCGCCTGCAGCGATCGTGATCGACACTCCGCTGCTCGAGCTCGGCCACGAGGGGCAGATCAGCAATCGCAGCGCTGGACGGGATCCGAATGGCCGGCCCGGTGCGATCGAGATCGACGTCGGAGAGCTGCGGCTCGAAGACGGCGCGCGCGTCGAGGTCGATACGTCGGACACGGGGAATCGGGCGCCCGGCACCCTTCGCGTGCGTGCGAGCGGATCGGTGACGCTCATCGGGCGCGGCAGCCGACCCCTCGACGATCTCGTGACGCCGACCGCTCTCTCGGCCGTCCAGCACGGCAGCGAAGGCGCGGGAGGCGCGATCGAGATCGCAGCATCCCGCCTCGTGCTCCGCGACGGCGCCGTGATCGATGGAAGATCCATTCCGAATGCCCCGGGCGACGCGTCGAGCCTTTCGCTTCGCGTGGGCACTCTCGACTCGACGAGATCCTTCGTCGTCGCGGACAGTCAGGGAAGCGGGCGTGCGGGCAGCGTCGACGTGCGCGCGACGGATTCGGTCAGCGTCGATGGCGGCGGGATCGGAGCGAGAACCTACGGCTCGGGCGCAGGAGGAGCGATACAGGTTCGCACCCCATTGCTCGTGGTCTCACGACAAGGGGAGCTGACCACGGTCGGCGCCCAGCGCTATCTCGACGTGCCCGCCGGCGGGGAGAGCGGCGACATCGTTCTCGATGTCGGGCGTCTCGTGCTTCGCAGCGGCGGCGGCATCCGATCGAACAGCCGCGGCGACGAGCGCGGCGGCGACATCACCGTCCGCGCCGCCGAGTCCGTCGAGCTGCTCGCGCCCGAAGCGGCCGAGGGCCAGGGCAACCCGGCGACGATGTTCGCAGGCGCGCAGGGAGACGGCCCGGCGGGAGACATCCGGATCGAGACGCCGCGGCTTCTCGTCGGCGAGCTCGCCCGCATCGAGACGAGCACCACCGGCGATTCGGGAGGCGGTGTCGTCGCGCGCAGCGGGCGCGCGGGAGACGTGCGGATCGCCGCCGGCGAGATCGTCGTCGCGCCCGGCGCCCGCATCGCTTCGGCCAGCACCGGACTCGGCTTCAACGAGGGGAACGCGGGCAGCGTCGTCATCGATGCGGGCTCCCTCTCGGTGTACGGCGACGGCTCGATCGCGACCAGCACGTCGACTCGCGGCAGCGGCGGCGCCGTGGTCGTGCGGGCGTCGCGAAGCGTCGCGCTCGACGGGCTCGGCGGCGCGGCGCGTCCGAACATCGCCAGCGCCACTTCGGGATCGAGCGGTTCCGGAGGCGCCGTTCTCGTCGAGACGCCGGCGCTCGAGCTTCGCGGAGGCGCCGGCATCGGCGCGTCGAGCACGGGCGAAGGAGACGCCGGCAGCGTGACGATCCGGGCGGGACGCGTCCTCATCGCGGGCGGGAGCGAGGTTGCGAGCGACTCGCTCGGAACGGGGCGCTCCGGGGTCGTGCGGGTCGAAGCGAGAGACGTGCTCGCCGTGCAGGGCTCGGGTGCAGCGGGCCCGAGCGGGATCGCCACGCGGAGCGCAGGCCCTGCGACGGGGGGCAGCATCGAGATTGCAGCCGGGACGTTCGATCTGAGTGACAGCGGTTCGGTGTCGGCATCGAGCGCGGGATCGGGCGACGCCGGCGACATCGCGATCCGCGTCGCCGGTCGCTTCACGTCGAACGGCGGTTCGATCACGACGAGCGCGCCGCAGGCCGATGGCGGAAACATCTCGCTCGAGGTCGGTGATCGCGTCGAGCTCCGCTCCGGCCGGATCTCCGCAGACGTCACCGGAGGTCGTGGCGGAAACATCTTCGTCCAGGCGGCCGCGGTCATTCTCGACGCGAGCGGAATCACGGCCGAGGCCGGAGCGGGTCAGGGCGGAGCGATCCGCATCATCGCCGACGTTGTGTTGCAGTCGCAGGACAGCGTGGTGAGCGCCGCGGCCGGCGCGTCGGGCGTGAGCGGGACCGTTCGCATCGAGACACCCGAGAGAGACGTCACGAAGGCGCTCGAAGCGATGCCGGTCGAGTTCGTGGATGCCGTGACCCTGCTTCACGAGCGCTGCGCGGCGCGGCGCGGCGCGAAGGCGAGCTTCGTCGTAGCCGACGCGGCGCCGCCCATTGCGAGCGATCTGCTGCCGGTGTCCGTGGCCGACCATCCCGAGGCCCGCGCGACGCGCGTCGCGCTCGTGGTGGAGCCGAGCGCGTCCGATTCGTCGCGCGTGTGGCACATCTCCTGCGGTGGCTGAGAGAGCCCCGAGACTTCGCCGGGCGATCGCGATCGGCGCTGCGCTGCTTGCGCTCGGCGCGCCGGCCGCCGCCCAGACCGTCCTCCCGTTCCCTCGGCCCGGCGACGAGCGGCCGCCGCTTCCGCCTCCGGCCCCGCCTCGCGAGCCGGGCCTCGTGCTTCCCCCGCCTCCGCCGCCCTCCGGCGCGGGCGGAGGCGGGGCGATCTTCGTTCGTGACTACCTCGTCGAGGGCAGCTCGCTGCTCTCGCCCGACGAGATCGCCGCGCTCACCGCTCCCTACCGCGACCGCGTCGTCACGGGCGAGGAGCTCGTCGCGCTGCGCGACCGGATCACGCTTCTCTACATCGATCGCGGTCACGTGAACTCGGGCGCCGTCATCGATCCCCAGGAGATCCGCGACGGAGTCGTGAGAATTCGAATCGTCGAGGGTGCGCTCGAACGGGTCGACGTCGAGGGCCTGCACTGGCTCCGCGACTCCTATGTGCGCGATCGGCTCACGCTCGCCGCGGACGTTCCCCTCGACGTGAACGCGATCGAAGAGCGCATGCGAATCCTGCGCGAGGACCCTCGGATCGCGCAGCTCCACGCGGAGCTCCTGCCCGGGAGCGCTCCGGGGCTCGCCGTCCTGCACGTGAAGGCGGAGGAGGCGCGGCCGTGGCACGTGAACCTCTGGGGAGGGACGCTGCAGTCGCCGACGGTGGGCACGTGGACGGTCGGAACGACCCTCTCGGACGCGGACGTCACGGGCTTCGGCGACGAGATCGAAGGTGGCTACTCGTGGACCCCCGGCGTGAACGAGGGGGGCGGCTCGTACGTCTTCCCGGTGAACGCGTACGGCGGCGGTATCGAGCTCTACGGTCAGTACGGCGACAGCCGCGTGACGGAGAGCCCGTTCGACGCGCTCGACATCGAGAGCCGTTCGTGGACGGGAGGCGTCGGCTTCGTGCAGCCGGTCTACGAGCGGCCGGGGCTTCGCCTCGCGGTCGGGCTGCGCGGCGAGATGCGCGAGAGCCAGACCTACCTGCTGGGGGAGCCATTCTCGTTCTCGCCGGGCGTCGAGAACGGAAAGGCCCGATTGTCGATTCTGCGCGTCACGCAGGAGGCGCTCTGGCGAAGCTCGCTGCAGGTGGTCTCGGCGCGGTCGATGCTGAGCTTCGGGCTTCCGATTCTCGGCGCAACACCGACGCGTGACGGGCTTCCGGGCGGCGAGTACTTCGCGTGGCTCGTCCAGACGCAGTACGCTCGCCGCCTTCCCTGGGCCGGGCTCGAGCTCGTGGCGCGTCTCGACGGGCAGGTTCCGAGCGATCCGCTGCTCTCGATCGAGCAGTTCTCCGTGGGCGGGTGGTCCAGCGTCCGCGGCTACCGCATCAACCAGATCGTCCGCGACGGCGCGCTCGTCGGTTCCGTCGAGCTGCGCATCCCGCTGCTCACGCGCCCCGACGCGAGCCCTCTGCTCCAGCTCGCGCCGTTCTTCGACAACGCCTACGCCTGGAACGCATCGCTCCCGGAGCTCGGTCCGCCGTGGATCGGAAGCCTCGGCGTCGCGCTCCGCGTCTTCGTCTTGCCGGGCGTCGTCGTCGATCTCTCCTGGGGCGGGCGTCTCGAGCACGTCGTCTACCCGCCGCAACGCACGATCGAGGACTACGGCTTCAGCGTGCGAGTCGGCGCGCTCGTCTTCTAGCGGCGTCGTGCGGCGACGCGGGTCGCGCGGGTCGCGCTCGCGGCCCGAAGAGCGGTCCAGTCGCGACCGCTCGGCCTACGGCGGCGGCGCCGCGACGTCGATGCGACTCGGCTCCTGCGCGGCCGCCGCGCCGAGGCCCTGCGACACCAGGAGCTTCGATGCGGCGACGCGGTCTTCGTCCGCACCGGGCTGCGAAGAGACGATTCCGCGCTGCAGCGCGGCCAGCGCGTCGTACCACAGCCCGCGCTCGCCGAGCGATTGCGCGTGCGCCACCACGGACGATCCGTTCGCTTCGTCGCTCGCAGCGACGCGCTCGATCTGGCCGCCCGAGAGAACGTCCTTCGAGCGGGCCTCCGGGTCGGCGACGAGGGCGACGGACCACGAGTAGACGATCCCCGGTTCGAGCGAGACGGCGAAGTCGGCCAGAGACAGCGCGTGGATCCCGGCGGCGTGAGGACCGGTGAGCTGCCGCTCGACGCGTGGTGCGATTGCGCGCGGATCGTTGAGGACGAAGTCGATGCGGCAGGCCGTGGTCTCGCTCACGAACCAGTAAAGTGTAGGCTGCGCGCTCGCGGTGAGGCCCGCGTGGTCCTCGGGGACGAGGGCGAGGATCTGGGAGGGACAGCTCGCAGGCCCTCGCGTCGAGCCGCCCACGCGGCCCCCGGGTACGCGGCGATCGGGCGGGGGAGGCACGTAGACCGCGGCGTCTTCGGGGCTCGTCTCGTGCCGAGGCTCTCGCGAGAGCGACGGCTGCGCCTTCGCTGCCGGCTCCGTCGCGGGCGGGGGCGCCGCCGCCTGCGCGGGCTGGCGACGCGCTGCGGCGTCGTCTGCAGAAGCCGGCTCCGGCGGCTGCGCGAGCGCGCCGGGGGCGGCAAGGGCGAGAACGAGTCCGGCCGCCGTCAGACGAATCTTGCGTGTCTGCTGCACCGAGGTCATGGGCCGCCTCTCGCGCGACCTCACAGTGTACACCCGCCGCCGCTCGGAGCCTCGCCGAGGATGCGATGGATCACGACCTTGCGCGTGCGGCCCTTCAGCGGATGCTCGCCGAGACACTCGGTACGGAATGCGCCGGCCAGGCACGCGACCGTCTCCTCGCTCGCGAGGATGCGCACGAGCTGCGGCTCTCCCGGCCGGGACGTTTCGGGGCTCGGGAGCATGAATCCCGCGGTGCCCGCCGATTCTTCTGCGCCGGCAGGCTCTCGCAGGATCGATTCGAGACGCGAGGCGACGTTCACGGTGTCGCCGACGGTCGTCAGCTTCTGGCGCTCGTCGGACCCGAGGCTCCCGAGGATCGCCGGCCCCGTATGGATGCCGACGCGCATGCGCGGAAGCGGCACTCCCTCCCCGGCGCTTCGCGCGGCGAGTGCGACGAGCTCGCGGTCGAACCGAAGCGCGCACAGGACCGCGCGCCGCGCATCCTGCTCGATCTCGGAGCGCGTCTCGCGCACGATCGGCGCGCCGAAATCCGCTTTCAGCCCGTCGCCCCAGAAGTCATCGATGATTCCTCCGTTCTCCTCGACGACGCGCGAGAGGATGCGCATGCACTCGCCGAGCCAGCGCATGAGCGTTGCGGGCGGAACGTCTTCGGCGAACGCCGTGAAGCCCACGAGGTCGGCGAAGAGAATCGTCACCGTCGCGTGTCGCGACTGCAGGCGGCCGTCGCGAAGGAAGCGGTCGCGCTGCTCCCACAGGTGATCTCGCACCGGGCGCGAGACGTGGCTCGTGAGCATCCGGTCCACGATCGCGCGGTCGCTGCGCTCCCGGCGCAGCCCGTCGGCCACACCGAGGGCCGAGGCGCCGGTGAAGCAGAGCAGGGCGGTCGGGACCGGCAGCCACACGTTCTTCGCCGAAGCGGCGATCGCGGCGACGACGCCCGCAACGATCGTCGCGCCGAGCGCCGCAGCAAGACGCCCCGGTGAGTGGAGCCGGACGCCCGCGAAGCCGCCGGCGATCGCGATGGCCAGCATCGCGATCCACGCCGTCCGCGGGCTCGGAACGGCCTCCATCGAGTCTCCGCGAAGCGCGACCCGCAGCACGCGGTCGGCGATCAGCGCGTGAAGCTCGACGCCGGCGATCGCCGGGAGAGCGGAGTCGTCGCTTCTGGCCGCGGCGGCTGCGAACCGGTCGCTCACGCTCGGCGAGACGGTTCCGATCAGCACGATGCGGTCGGAGAAGCGCGCGGCGTCCGCGCTCTTCTCGAAGATCTCTCCGAAGGAGACCGACTCGAGCGCGGCCGGCCCGGTTCGGAAGTCTCGCAGGATCTGATAGCCGCCATCGTCGGCGCCGACGTAGCCTCCGTCGTCGCCGAGGAATCGTGCGAGCGATCCGCGGCCGAGCCGAAGCGGCCGCCGCGGATCGACGCCCGCTTCGTCTGCGGGCTCGGGCGTCACGGGCTTCGCCTCGCGTGCGAGGTAGGCGAGCGCCAGCCGGAGCCCGAGCGCGGCGTGCGGATCGCCCCGATCGTCCCACGCGTAGAGCAGCGCGCGGCGCACGTGCTGATCCGGATCGACCACCAGATCGCTGAAGCCGATCTGCGCGCTGCGGCGCACGAACGAAGGCGGCGCGACCCGCACGCCGTGCGAATCGGCGAGCTTCTCGACCCAGACGATCTCCGGATGCTCGTCGGAGAGCGCGGCGAGGGCCTCGCGTCCCTCTCCCACCGGGCGGTCTCTGTACAAGTCGACGCCCACCGCGCGCGGCGCGCCGGCGAGAATCCGCTCGAGCGCCTCCGCGAGCACCGCATCCGGGATCGGATGCCCGTAGCGCTGGATGTCCTCTTCGCCGATGCGAACGAGGACGATCGGAGGCAGCCAGCCGGCGGGCCGGCCGTTCGAAACGGCGAGGCGCAGCGCAAGGGCCGCGTCGCGCGCTGCGAGCTCGAGCGGCGCGAGAAGCCCGGTCGCCTCGGCGCCGTACAGGAGCGCGCAGACGGCCAGAGCGCTGCCGAGGCTGGTGCGCGCGCGCGTCCATCGCTCGGCCGCCGACTTTGCGCTGGGCTTCGCCGTCACGCGTGTCCTCAGAGCCAGCTACTGATCAGTAGAAACGGCGACCACAGGCCCGGATGCTCGGTGCGCGGCGCGGCGAGCATCCGTAGCTGCGCGCGTCGAAGCGCCTGTGCGCGCGAGATCGCGGGGTCTGCGAGCGCAGCGTAGAAAGTGGTGACGAGGTCGGCGGTGGCGTCGTCCTCGACGCGCCACAGGCTTCCGAGCGCGCTCCGCGCGCCGGCCTTCACGGCGACGCCGGCGAGGCCGAGCGCGGACCTCGAATCGCCCGCCGCCGTCTCGCAGGCCGACAGAGCGAGCAGCTCGACCGGCCGGTCGCGGAAGCGCGTCGTGCCCACCGCCTCTTCGAGGCGATCCATCGAGAGGCGCCCGTCGGCCGCGAGCAGAAAGCTTCGGCTCGCGTCGCCTGCGAACTCGCCGTGAGACGCGATGTGAACGACGGTGTAGGGCTCTTCTTCGAGGCGCGTCGCGAGCCCCTCGGCCCGGAACTCGTCGTCGAGCAGGACGCTCCCGGCGAAGCTCGCTCCGATGCCTTCGATCTCCCGGCGGACCGACGGCAGCGCCGGGAATCCGTCGCCGGGTCGCGAGAGGCCGGCGAGCAGCGCCTTCGTCCGGGCGCGGTCGAGCGGGCGCGGGTCCGTGAGCGAGAGGCCGGGCGACGTCGCGATCGCGTAGCGCTGGACGAGAAACCGCTCGCCATCGTGGAGCGCCGCGAGCGGGATGGTGCGGAGAAGGCCGTCGGGGACGAAGACGATCGTATCGACGCCCGCCTCGGCGAGGAGCGGCGCGACGGGCGCGATGAGGCGCGCGTAGAGCCGCTGGGCGTCGGGGAGATACTCGCGCGTGGTCCGCTTCTCGAGGTGCGCCCGCAGCGAGCGCACCTCCGTGGCGAGCTCGCCGGACGTGACGCCCACCTTACTGCGGTGAAGACCCGACGACAGGCCGAGCAGGAGCTCGAGCCGATCCGGGAGCACGATCGGGTAGAGCACCGCAGCGCTCGCCGAGACTTCGTCGAGCGGGCGCGCGCGCGCCTCGAGCTCTTCGACGCATCCGTCGCGGTAGTAGTCGCGAAGCTCTGCGGTCTTGAGCTGCTCGACCGTCGCTCGCGCGCTCCGCAGAAGGGCCTGCGCGCGCTCGGGAGGCGCTCCTTCGGAGGCGTCGAGGAGGAGCTCGACGAGGAGCTGGTAGACGGGCGCGACGCGCTCCTCGAAGCGCGAGCCGGCGCCGCGGGTCGCGGCGTCGATCGCCGGCCGGTGCGCGCGGAGCACGTCGGTGGCGTGCGTGAGCGACGCGATCGCGAGCTCGTCGTTTCCCGCGCGGTGATGGAGCCGTCCGAGCTGCCAGTGCCAGAGGTAGAGCGAATCCGGCGCGCCGGACGCCTCGGCGGAGAGCAGCGCGCGCCGCGTCATCTCGAGAGCGTCGTCCGTACGGCCGCTGTCTTCGTAGAGCGCGCCGAGGGCGCCTTCGGCGAAGGAGGCCGAGCGCTGGTCTGCGGCCGCGTGCGCCTCGCGAGCCGCGGCGGTGAGCGCTCGGTGCGCGGCGGCGGCATCGGATGGCGCGGCCTCGCCCGGCGCGCGCGCGAGCCGGACCAGCGTGCTTCCTACGCGGATCTGTGTAGAAAGCCGCGCCCGCGAGGGCGGAAGCGAATCGAGACGGCGCAGCGCCGAGACGGCGCTCGCACGCGCCGCCCCCTCCGCGCCGGCGCGTTCGGCGACGGTGGCCGCGTTGGCCTCCGCCTGGGAGGCGAGCAGCGCGACGCCCGCGCTCTCCGCGAGCCGTGCCGCTTCGGCGTACGCCGACAGCGCGGCGCCGGAGCGGCCCTGGTCGCCGTGAAGGTTGCCGAGACTGACGAGCAGGGCGGCGAGGAGCTCGGTGTCGTCCGTCGTGCGCGCGAGCGAGATCGCCCGCTCGTAGCTCCCGAGCGCCGCGTCCGCCGCGCCCGCCGTGTCCTCGAGCTTCGCGCGCGTGCCGAGAATCGCAGCGAGCCGCGGTGCGCTTCCCGCCGCGACGGCGAGCTCCTCGGCGCGCGCGAGATGATCGCGAGACGCGCCGAAGGCGCGCTGCGCCCGCTCGGCGTCGGCCAGCTCGCGCAGCGCGGCGCTCTCGGCGAGGCCGTCGCCGCTCTCGCGACACGCCGATGCGGCGCGATCGAAAGCCTCGATCGCTGCGGGCACGTCGCCCGCCTCCGCCGCCGTCTGCCCGGCGCGAAAGCCGGGGTCGAGGCAGTCGCCGAGGGCGGGTCCCGCGGCCAGCAGGAGCGAGAGGATCACCGGGAGCCGGCGCATCGGGAGATTCTACGACGAACTCGTGCGCAAGAGCGCAGTCCTGTAGATGTGGCATCGAGGCGCACTCCGGGGGCCCCAAGCGTCCAGCCGTGCCCGCGACCGCTTGCCGCGCGGGACTTGCGCGATCAGCGTGCCCGCGCGCGTACCGGTGCGCGCAGCGCCGCCGCCGCACCGGCGATCACGAGGCACGACGCGCCGAGCGCGCCTACGGCGACGGTCACGCCCGCCGCATCGCCGAGCACTCCGGCGAGCGCCGGCAGTGCGAAGCCGCCGGCGGCGCCTGCGCCGCCGACGAGGGCGGCAGCAGCTCCCGTCGCGTGCGGAAGGCGCCGGCCCGCGAGCGAGATGAGGACGGG
>JAYRMX010000171.1:0-5621 GCA_041912475.1 Myxococcota bacterium | reverse complement strand
GGGCAACCGCATCGAGTTCTGGGACAACGACGGAACGCCGCTTCCCAACACCGGAAAGGTGCGGCGCTACATCGACGTAGGCCGCCTGACGCAGGGCCGCTAGCGGCGATGAGGTCCGAGGCGGGGGCCGGGGCCGTGGCCCCGACCCCCGCCGTCTCGTCCGGCGCCGCGATCCGCGGACCGGCTTCGAATGAAGGAGTGCTTCGATGCTGATCCCCCGCCGCGTCCTGGCGAGCGCGCTCGGCGCCGCCGCTCTCGCGCTCGGCGCCTGCGGTGGCGGAGCGCACGAGGCGAGCACCTACGAGATCAACGACGACCTCTTCTCGGTCTCGGTCATCGATCCGAAGAACGCGATCGCGGTGGGGTACTACGGCGCGATCCTCCAGACGCAGGACGGCGGCGCGACCTGGCTGCGGCGCGAGAGCGGGACCCGCCGCTCGCTCTACAGCGTGTCGATGCCCGACGCGAAACACGGCTGGGCGGTCGGCCAGCTCGGAACGATCCTGCGGACCGACGACGGCGGCGCGACGTGGAAGGAGCAGCCCAACGAGAAGCGCGGGCAGGGCGTTCACCTGTTCGGCGTCCATGCGCTCGACGCCAACACCGCGTGGGTCGTCGGCGAGTGGGGAACGCGGATCTTCACGAGCAACGGCGGTCAGACGTGGGAGGACGATTCGCTCACGATCGACGAGAAGCACCCGCAGTTCGTCTGGCTCGCGCCGGCCGACCAGGAGAAGGTGCGCAAGGGGCAGAAGGTCTACGAGGACGTCGGTCTGAACTACGTCTATTGCCGCCCGCTTCCCTCGCAGCGCTGCTGGATCTCGGGAGAGTTCGGATACATCTTCTACAGCGACGATCACGGGAAGAACTGGATCCGCGCCGAAATCAAGGGCGACATCAAGCCCGAGCCCGTCGTCCTCGGCTACAACGAGATCGATCTCAGCCCCGAGGACATCCAGCAGCTCGAGTCCTTCGCCGAGAAGATCAAGAGCGAGTCGCACCTCAACGTTCTGATCGAGCCCGTCGCGACGGACCGCGAGATCGCCGAGCTCACGAAGGACGGAAGGCCCGACAAGCTCTTCGACCTGCTCGATGCGCGGATCTCGGCCGTGAAGTCGGTGCTCGAGGAGGCCGGACTGCTCTCCGACCGGATGCGGGTTCGCGGCTCGCCGCCGTACGACTGGGAGGACTTCCAGAAGGACGATCCGACCTTCCTGAAGCGCTACCTCGACGGACGCCGCGCTGCGGCGCCCGGAATCCAGGTGAACGTCGCGCAGAACCCGTACCTGTTCACGGTCCGCTTCGAGGACGACGACAACGGGGTGATCTCGGGCCTCGGCGGCGTCATGCTGCGCAGCGCCGACGGAGGACGCGCGTGGGCGTACGAGCAGACGGGCCGCAAGCAGGCGCTCTTCTCCGTCGGCCGCTCGGCGACGAAGCTGGTCGCCGTCGGAGAGAAGGGCCTCGTTCGCTACTCGGCCGACGACGGAAAGACGTGGGCGCCGCCCAAGAAGGGCTTCCCCGACATCTTCACGTTCATGCGCGACCTCGGCTTCGCGCAGGATCGCAAGACCGGCTTCATCGTCGGACAGCGCGGGATGGTGCTTCGGACCGAAGACGCCGGGGACACGTGGCATCAGGTGTTCCCGCCGGCGGAGGAGACCGCGGAGGGCAAGGCGAGCTAGCCGTCGCCCGGCCGCCGGGCCCGCGGCGCCTCATGGGCGCGCAGCTCGACGCGGCGGATCTTTCCGCTCACGGTCTTCGGGAGCTCGCCGACGAACTCGATCTGGCGAGGGTACTTGTAGGGCGCCGTCACGCGCTTGGTGTGCTCCTGCAGCTCGGCGCGCAGCGCGTCGTCGCCGGCGATTCCCGGCCGCAGCACGACGAACGCCTTCACGATCGATCCGCGCACCGGGTCGGGCGCAGCCACGGCCGCCGCTTCGAGCACGGCCGGATGCTCGAGCAGCGCGCTCTCGACCTCGAAGGGGCCGATGCGGTAGCCGGCGGAGATGATGACGTCGTCGGCGCGCCCCACGAACCAGAAGTAGCCGTCCTCGTCGCGCGTCGCGCGGTCGCCCGTCACGTACCAGTCGCCGCGCCGGCAGCCTCGCGTGGCCGCGTCGTCCTTCCAGTAGCCGACGAACAGGCTCGGCGGCCGGCCGTCCACCGCGATGTCTCCGACCTCGCCGGGCGGGAGGACGCGGCCTTCCTCGTCGATCACTTCGACGCGGTGGCCGGGCATCGGCAGCCCCATCGACCCCGGGCGCACCGGGATCCCCGGGAAGTTCCCGATCAGGAGGATCGTCTCGGTCTGTCCGAAGCCGTCGCGGATCGTGAGCCCGGTGGCGTCGCGCCACGCGCGGATCACCTCGGGGTTGAGCGGCTCGCCGGCCGACACCACTTCGCGAAGCCGCGGAACGCGCAGTCCGCCGAGGTCCTCCTTCACGAGCATGCGAAACTCCGTCGGCGGCGCGCAGAAGACCTGCGGCGCGACGTCGGCGAGAAGGCGCAGCTCGGTCTTCGGATCGAAGCGGCCGTGGTACTGGAAGACCTCGGCGCCGGCGCTCCACGGGCCGAACAGAACGCCGTACGCCGCCTTCGCCCAGCCCGTGTCGCTCGTCGTCCACAGCCGGTCGTCGCCGCGAAGCCCGAGCCAGTGCGTCGCCGTGAGGCGCTGCGCGAAGGTGTACGCGTGCGCGTGGAGGACGGCCTTCGGCATCCCGGTCGTCCCCGAGGTGTAGAAGACCAGCGCAGGGTCGCTCGCGCGCGTCGGGCGCGCGGCCGGCTCGCCGGTCACCGAGGCGAGGGCGTCGCGCAGGCTCACCCACCCGTCCGGGGTCGCCTCGCCCGGCTCGGTCCAGGCGAGAAAGTGCCGGACCGACGGGATCTCGTCGCGGACGGCGTCGACCGCGGGCGCCGATTCGGGCGTCGCGACGATCGCGACGGCTCGGCTGTGCGTCGCACGATACGCGACGTCCTTGGGTCGCAGAACGGTCGAGCTCGGGATGACGAGAGCGGCGGCGTCGAGCGCGCCGAGGATCGCCGCCTGCCACGCAGGAATCCGCGGCAGCATGACGATTACGGGATCGCCGGGCGCGATCCCGAGGTCCTCGAGCAGGCGCGCCATCTGCCGCGCGCGCGCGCCGATCTGTGCGAACGACAGCCGCTCCTCGCTGCCGCCGGCGCTTCGCCACAGCAGCGCCGGGCGCGCGGGCTCGGCGGCGAAGCGGCCGACGACGTCGCGCGAGAAATTGAAGGGATCGGGGACGTCCCAGCGAAATGCATCCCGCTCGCGCCGCCAGCGATCCAGAGCCGCCTGCAGGGGTTCCACGCTTCCTCCTCGCGTCGGTCCCGGAGGCATAGCAGGCCCGGCCCCCCTCCGGCCCGATCGCGCCCCACCGCCGGGTCTTCCGCTGGTATCCTGCGCGCGTAGAGCCTCAAGGTGCGGGCCGGGTGCGCCGATCCTGCCAGCGGTGGGGCTTTGGCCCCGATGTGAAGGGCTTCGCCTGCATGAACGAACGCGCGGTCGCGCACGTCCTCATCGTCGACGACAGCCGGCTCGAACGCGAGCTCGCGCGCGATGCCCTCGCGCGGGGCTGCCGCGTGAGCTGCGCCGAGTCGGCCGCGGCGGCGCTCGAGACCCTTCGCCGCGAGAGCGTCGATCTCATCCTGTCGGACCTCACGATGCCGGGCCTCAGCGGCCTCGACCTTCTCGCGCGCACGCAGCGCGAGCACCCGGGCATCGACTTCGTCCTGCTCACCGGCAACGCGTCGGTCGAGAGCGCGGTCGAGGCGCTGCGGATGGGCGCGGCCGACTACCTGCGAAAGCCGATCCAGGGCGAGGAGCTCGCGTACGTCGTCGAGCGCACGCTGGCGCGCCGGCGCCTTCGCGAAGAGAACGTTCGGCTGCGCGACGAGCTCGCTGCGCTCGAGGCGTGCCGCGCGCTCGCGCCGTGCCTCGAATCGGGAGAGGTCTACGCCGTCGCGCTCGACGTCTTGCTGCGAACGCTCTCGCGCGGCCGCGGCCTCGCGATCTTCCGGCGCACGTCGGTCTCGATGTCGGACGGCGCGGCGTTCCGCGGCTTCTCGGAGGACGAGGCCGCGAAGCTGCGGCAGGTGCTCGCCGTCGAGAAGCCGGTGAACCTCTACGGACTCTCGCGCGTCGAGATCCTGAGCGCCGGCCCGGTCTGCGACGCGCTGCGAGAGGCGGGCGTGCGCGCGCCGCGTCTGCTCGTGGTGCCGATCCACGGCCGCGAGGCGGAGGCCGGAGCGATCTGGCTGCTCGAGGACGAGCGGCGCCTCGAAGAGGCCGAGATCGCCCGCGCGCGCATGGTGGCCGGGCACGCCGAGCTCGCGCTCCACAACGCCGAGCGCTACAACCGGGCCAAGGAGCGCGCGTTCCTCGACGACGTCACCGAGATCTACAACGCACGTTACCTGCTCGCCGCGACGGACCACGAGATCCGGCGCGCGGAGCGCTACGGAAGCGAGCTCTCCGTTCTGTTCCTCGATCTCGACCGCTTCAAGCTCGTGAACGACCGGCACGGACACCTGGTCGGATCGCGAACGCTGCGTCAGCTCGCGCGCGTGCTCGCGTCGTGCATCCGCCAGGTCGACACGCTCGCCCGCTACGGCGGCGACGAGTTCACGATCGTGCTGGTCGATACGCCGCTCGAGCCCGCGCGGCAGGTCGCCGAGCGCATCCGCCGAACGGTCGAGGAGACGCCGTTCGACGGCGGCCGCAGCGGCGCGCTGCGCCTCACGGTGAGCATCGGCGTCGCGGCCTATCCGGCGCACGGACGGACGCGCGAAGAGCTCCTCGATCAGGCCGACAAGGCGATGTACCGCGCCAAGTCGCTCGGCCGCAACCGGGTTTGCTCGGCGTCCGAGCTGGCCTGAGCGAGGGCGGACCCCGCGCCGCGAGCGCGGGCCGCTCGAGGCGCGCGCTCACCAGCCGGGAGGCCGCGAACGGCGCTCCCGCGGCCTTGCGAGCCGCCCCCGACCGCCCGAAACTGCCGGCTCCGCAGCCGCCGAAACCGGCGCCGATCGATCGGGGTCGTCCACGTGTCTCAGGGCATCGAACGCGGGGCCGCCGTCGCCCTCGACGGAATGGGAGCGCTTCGCCGCAGCCACGCCTGCGGCGAGGTGACGTCCGCGCTCGTCGGCCGCGAGGTCGTCGTCGCGGGCTGGGTGCACCGCCGGCGCGACCACGGCGGCGTGTGCTTCGTCGATCTGCGCGACCGCGAGGGCCTCGTGCAGGTGGTCTTCAAGCCGGAGGTTGCCGCGGAGGTGCACCGGCGCTCCGAAGACCTGCGGTCCGAGTACGTCGCGCTGGTGCGCGGTGTCGTCGAGCGCCGAACGCCCGAGACGGTGAACCCGAAGCTCGCGACCGGCGAGGTCGAGATCACGGCGCGCGAGCTGCGCGTGCTCAACACCGCGACGGCGCCGCCGTTTCTGATCGAAGAGGACTCGGGAGCCGAGGAGATGGTGCGGCTTCGCCACCGCATCCACGACTTGCGGCGCCCTCCGCTGCAGCGCGCGCTCCGGGTTCGGCACGCCCTCTACCAGTCGGTACGGCGAACGCTCGCGGATCGCGGCTTTCTCGAGATCGAGACGCCGAT
>JAYRMX010000170.1:0-1508 GCA_041912475.1 Myxococcota bacterium | reverse complement strand
TTGCCGACGCCGCTCTCGCCGTGGATCAGCACGGTGACGTCGGTGTCCGCGATCTGCTCGAGGACGTGCAGGATCCGCTGCATGCACTCGCTGTCCCACGCGACGGCGCCGTCGTCACTCGCCTCGCGCACCAGCCGGTCGCGCTCCTCCTCGAGGTCGTGCCGCTCGAGCACGCGCCGCAGCACGAGGTCGAGCTCGTCGTCCTCGAAGGGCTTGTTCACGTAGTCGGCGGCGCCGAGGCGCATCGCCTCGACGATCGTCGTCGTTCGCGCGACGACCGAGAGCATCACGACGGGAAGGCGCGGGTAGAGCTCGCGGATCCGCGCCAGCGTCTCGATGCCGTCCATTCCCGGCATCATGACGTCGAGCAGCACGACGTCGGGAGCGGCGCCCGCCTCGAGCAGCTCGAGCGCGCGGCGGCCGTCCTCGGCGGTGTCGACGAGATGGCCGCGCAGCTCGAGCATGCTCGCGACGACCGAGCGGATGCTCTCGGCGTCGTCGACGACCAGAACGCGGCGCGGGCGCTCGGGCGCGCGCGCGCCCGAGAGCGGTCGCACGCGGCTCGGCGACACGTCGAGAACGCGGCTGCGGCGGCGCGCGGCGGGGCGTGCGCTTCCCACGGCTATGCGGCCTCCGGTCCCGCCGGCGCCGCCGCGGGGAGGGTGAAGCGAAAGACGCTGCCTCCGCCCGCGCGCGGCGCGACGCCCAGCGATCCGCCGTGCGCATCGACGATGCGGCGCGCGATCGCGAGGCCGAGACCGACGCCGCCGCGGCGGCAGCCCTCCCCCGCCCGCACCCACGGCTCGAAGATGCGCTCGCGGTCGGCCTCGGCGACCCCGGGGCCGGCGTCGGCGACCGAGACCTCGACGAAGTCGCCGCCGGCCTCGCGCACCCGGCGCGCGCCGACTTCGATCGCCGAGCCGGACGGCGCGAACTTGATTGCGTTGCCGATGAGGTTCGTGAGCACCTGCTCGACGCGAGCGGGGTCGAAGCGCGCGCGAAGCTCCGCGGTCTCCGGCGCGACCTCGAGCGAGAGCTTGCGCTCGTCGAGGAGCGGAACCAGCGCGCTCGCAACGCTCTCGATCGCCGCCCCCACGGGCAGCTCGCTCACCTCGAGCACGGCGCTTCCCGCGAGACTGCGCGCCGCCTCGAGCAGCTCGCCGATGAAGGCGTCGAGGCGGCGACAGCTCTTCTGCGTCTCGCCCAGAAAGCGCTTCTGCTCGGCATTGAGCGCGCCCACGCGCTCGGAGAGCAACAGCCGCGCGTAGCCGAGGATCACGGTGACGGGGGTTCGCAGCTCGTGGCTCACGACCGTGAGCAGCTCCTCGCGGTCGGCGAGCTCGCGGCGCACGCGCTCGTGCAGCGAAGCGATCTCACGGTTCGCCGCGTGCAGGTCGCGGCCCGCGCGGAGCAGCTCGGATTCGAGCAGGCGCTGGCGCGTCACGTCCGTGAGCAGCCACACCTCGTCGGCGCCACCATCCTCGCCGCCGCAGATCCGTCGCACCGCG
>JAYRMX010000169.1:0-23920 GCA_041912475.1 Myxococcota bacterium | reverse complement strand
GGACGCCTTCCACCAGCGCGCAAAGCGCGAGGGCTACCGGTCGCGCGCGGCGTACAAGCTGCTCGAGATCCAGGAGAAGCACCGCGTGCTCGCGCGCGGGCAGCGCGTGGTCGACCTCGGCTGCTGGCCGGGCGGATGGCTCCAGGTCGCCGCCGCCGCCGTCGGGCCGACCGGACGGGTGGTCGGCGTCGACGTCGCGCCGATCGACCCTCCGATCGAGCTTGCGAACGTGGTCGCAATCTGCGCCGATCTCTCGCAACCCGGCGTCTCCGAAACGATTCTCTCGGCGCTCGGGGGCAAGGCGCAGGTTCTGCTCTCGGATGCGGCGCCGAAGCTCACCGGGGTGCGCGCGACCGACCGCGCGCACGAGGAGGAGCTGCTCGCGGTGATTGCCGGCCTCGTGCCCGCGCTCCTCGCGCCAGGCGGCGACCTGCTGATCAAGCTCTTCGACAGCCCCGAGGCGGACGCCGCCGCGCGCACGCTCGGCCGAAGCTTCGAGAAGAAGATCGGCATGCGGCCCGAGGCCAGCCGCAAGGGGACGAGCGAGCGCTACCTGCTCGCGAGGGGCCATCGCCCGCCCGCCGCCTGAAGGGCGCGCGGCCGCGACCCCGTCGCGTGCGGCGCGTGGCCCGGGGAGCGAGGCGAAGTCCGGGCGCGGGGGATCGGGGCGATCCCGCTCTGGCACGCGGCGTGCACCCTTCCGCCTGAGTCAGCCCGAAGGAGGGACAGCATGCCGCGCAAGGCCCGTGACGTGATGCGCTCGCCGGTCGTATCGATCGAGCGCGACGCCAGCCTGGTGGACGCCCACCGGCTCTTCGTCGAAGAAGAGATTCACGGTGCGCCGGTCGTCGACGCCGACGGCTCGGTCGTCGGCGTGATCTCGACGCTCGACGTGCTGCGGGTCGTGGCCGAGGAGCACGAGAGCGGCCGCAGCGACGCTGTCTACTACCGGGATCTCCTCCCGTATTCGGTCCCCGACTGGGCCACCGAGGGGGAGGATTTCCAGGATCGCCTCTCGGAGCTGCGCGTGTCCGACGCGATGAGCGAGGCCGTGATCAGCGTGCCTCCCGACGCGACGATCGCGCAGGTCGCGAGGACGTTGCGGGAGAACGGCATCCACCGGGTCCTCGTGGCGGAGAAGGAGCGCCTGCTCGGCATCATCAGCAGCCAGGATCTCCTCGCCCTTCTCGAAGAGGCGGAAGTCTGAGGGTTTCGAGGCAAACTTTCCCACGGACTGATCTCGAAGCGGCATTCGGTCACACGAGGGAGGAGAGGGCTTGGCAGCTCCGGATCGCGAGCCCGTGTGGCTGCCGCGCGCCGATTTCCAGCGTCTGATCGAGGCCCTCGGCGCTGGCGGTCGCCGTGTGCTCGGCCCCGTCGTTCGCGACGGCGCGATCGCCTGGGACGAGATCCGAAAGCCGTCCGACCTTCCCGAGGGATGGCGCGAGCAGCAGTCTCCCGGCGCCTATCGCCTCGAGGCGGCGGGTCATGCCCGGCTGTTCGACGTCGTGAACGGGCCGGCGTCCGTGAAGGCCTTCGTCTTCGCGCCGCGCGAGGAGCTCGTCACGGTAACGCGCGAAGGGCGCAGCTTCCGCGCCGAAGCGAGAAGGCCGGACGCTCCGCGGCTCGCCCTGCTCGGTGTCCGGGCGTGCGACCTCGCCGCGCTGCGCATCCAGGATCGCATCTTCCTTCACGACCGCGTGCCCGACCCCGCCTACGCGCTGCGGCGCGAGCGGCTGCTGCTGGTCGCCGTGAACTGCACGCGGCCGGCGCCGACCTGCTTCTGCGTCTCGATGGGAACGGGGCCCGAGGCCGAGTCTGGCTTCGACCTCTCGCTCACCGAGCTGGACGGCGGCTTCCTCGTTCGGCCTGCCACCGCCGCAGGCGGCGAGATCGTGGGCGCGCTCGGGCTCGGCGCTGCGCCGGCCGCGGCCGTCGCCGAGGAGCGTGCGGCGCTCGCGACGTGCGCCGCAGGGATGACGCGCTCTCTCGACACCGGCGACCTGCCCGAGATGCTCTACCGCAACCTCGAGCACCCGCACTGGGACGCCGTCGCCGCCCGCTGCCTCTCGTGCGGAAACTGCACGCAGGTCTGCCCCACCTGCTTCTGCCACGACGAGCGCGACGAGCCCCTTCTCGACGGCAGCGGATCGATTCGCGTTCGCGAATGGGACTCGTGCTTCAACCGCGAGCACGCGCAGGTCCACGGCCTCAACTTCAGGCCGAAGATCGCGCACCGCTACCGACAGTGGCTGGTCCACAAGCTCGCGAGCTGGATCGATCAGTTCGGCACCTCGGGCTGCGTCGGCTGCGGGCGCTGCATCTCGTGGTGTCCGACCGGGATCGATCTCACGCAGGAGATCGAGGCCCTGCGGGAGCCGCGCGTATGAGCACCGCGCTTCCCGACGCGCTCGTTCCCGAGCCGGCGGAGATCGTCGACAAGCGCAGCTTCGGCGCGTCGCTGCACGCGTACCGCCTGCGCCTTCTCGACCCGGCCGCACGGCCGCGCTTCGACTTCGAGCCCGGGCAGTTCAACATGCTCTACGTCCCCGGCGTCGGAGAGGTCGCGATCTCGATCTCGTCGGATCCCGACGAGGAGACGCTCGAGCACACGATCCGCATCGTCGGGCGCACGACGCGCGTGATCGAAGGCCTCGGCGTCGGAGACGTCCTCGGCATCCGCGGCCCCTACGGCGTCGGCTGGCCGCTGCAGGAGGCGCGCTGGAAGGACGTCCTCGTCGTAACGGGCGGCATCGGCTGCGCGCCCGTCACCGGCGCCATCGACTACATCTTCCGCCGCCGCGCGAGCTACGGCCGCGTCACGATCCTGCACGGCGTCAAGAAGGCCGTCGATCTCGTCTTCCGCGAGCGCTTCGACGCGTGGAAGCGCTTTCCGAACACGCGCGTTCTGCTCTCGGCCGATGAGCCCGACCGGAGCTGGCGTGACCACACGGGCGTCGTCACCGAGCTGTTCGAGGAGGTCGAGATCGACCCCTCGCGGACGATCCTGCTGATGTGCGGCCCCGAGATCATGATGCGCTACGCGATCCGCATCCTCGGCGCGCGCGGCGTTCCCGACGAGCGGATCTACGTCTCGCTCGAGCGCAACATGAAGTGCGGCGTCGGCCTGTGCGGCCACTGTCAGATCGGCCCCTACTTCGTCTGCAAGGACGGGCCGATCTTCCGCCTCTCGGAGATCCGCCGCTTCTTCCGGACGGAGCACCTGTGAGCGCGCCGTCGAGCCACAGGCCGCGCCTCGCCGTGCACAAGTTCGCGTCGTGCGACGGCTGCCAGCTCCAGCTCCTCAATCTCGAGGACGAGCTGCTGCCGCTCGCCGAGCGCGTCGAGATCGCGCACTTCCTCGAGGCGTCGAGCCACGTCGTCCCCGGGCCGTGGGACATCTCGCTCGTCGAGGGCAGCGTCACCACCGCGCACGACGTCGAGCGCATCGAGCGGATCCGCGAGCAGAGCGCGCTGCTCGTGACGATCGGCGCGTGCGCCACGGCCGGCGGCCTGCAGGCGCTTCGCAACGACGCCGACGTCGAGGAGTGGAAGTCGCACGTCTATCCCGAACCGCGCTGGCTCGAGGCGCTCGCGACGTCGACGCCGATCTCCGCGCACGTGAAGGTCGATCACGAGATCCACGGCTGCCCGGTGAGCGGCGCGCAGGTGCTCCGCACGCTGCTGCGGCTGCTGCTCGGGACGCAGCCCGACCTGCCCGGCCACGCCGTCTGCATCGAATGCAAGCGGCGCGGAGCGACCTGCGTGCTGGTGGCGAAGCGCCTGCCGTGCCTCGGCCCGGTGACGCGCGCCGGCTGCGGCGCGCTTTGCCCGTCGCTCGGCCGCGACTGCTACGGCTGCTTCGGCCCGGCCGACGACCCGAATCCCGAAGCGCTCGCGGCGCAGCTCCGCTGGCTCGGGTTCTCCGCCGCCGACGTCGCGCGGCGCTTCCGCGGCATCTACAACGCGGCGACGCCCTTCCGGCGCGTGGCCGCCGCGCTGGAGCGCGAGCATGACTGAGCGGCGGACGATCGAGGTCGGCGCGCTCGCCCGCGTCGAGGGCGAGGGCGCGCTGCACCTCACGATCGAGGGCGACCGCGTCGTCGATCTCCGGCTCGAGATCTACGAGCCGCCGCGCTTCTTCGAGGGCTTTCTGCGCGGCCGCTCGGTGCGGGAGCTGCCGGACCTCATGGCGCGCATCTGCGGCATCTGCCCGGTCGCGTACCAGATGAGCGCGATCCACGCGGTCGAGTCGATCGTCGGCGTGGCGCTCGATCCTGCGATTCGCGAGCTGCGACGCCTGTTCTACTGCGGCGAATGGATCGAGAGCCACCTGCTCCACATGTTCTTTCTCGCCGCGCCCGACTACCTCGGCCTCGACGACGGCATCGCGATCGCGAAGCGTCATCCCGTGCAGGTCGAGCGCGCGCTGCGGCTGCGAAAGCTCGGCAACCGCATCCTCACGCTGCTCGGCGGGCGTCCCGTGAACCCCGTCGGCGCCTGCATCGGCGGCTTCTCCCGGATGCCGACGCGCGCCGAGATGGCCGCGCTCGAAGCCGAGCTCGTCCACGCCGCCGGCGAGGCGGAGGCGTGCCTGCGCTGGATCGCGTCGCTGCCGATCCCGTCCCGCCCGCGTGACGTCGAGCTGGTTTCGGTGCGGCATCCGAACGAGTACCCGATGAACGAAGGGCGCCTCGTCTCGACGCGCGGCCTCGACGTCGCCGTGGCCGACTTCGACTCGGCGTTCGCCGAGTCGCAGGTCCCGCACTCGACGGCGCTTCACTGCCGCCGCCGGGGCGGCGGGCCGTATCTCGTCGGGCCGCTCGCACGGCTCGCGCTCAGCGCGGAGCACCTCTCGCCCGGCGCCGCTGCGGCGCTCGAGACGCTGCGCCCGCGCATTCCGTCGTTCGATCCGGCGTCGAGCGTTCTCGCGCGCGGCATCGAGGTGCTCTACGCGTGCGAGGAGGCGCTGCGCATCGCGCGCGCGTACGAGCCGCCCGCGGCGCCGGCCTCGCCGTGGGCGCCGCGCGCGGGCGTCGGGCACGCAGCGACCGAGGCGCCGCGCGGCGTTCTCTACGTGCGCGTCGAGACCGACGCCGCGGGCGACGTCGTCGCGATCCGCATCGTCCCGCCGACGAGCCAGAACCAGGCGCAGATCGAAGAAGACCTGCGGCAGCTCGCGCCGGGCGTGCTCGCGCTCTCGCACGACGACGCGCGGAGGGCGTGCGAGAGCGCGATCCGCGACTACGACCCCTGCATCTCGTGCTCGACGCACTTTCTCACGCTGGAAATCGAACGGCGGGCGCTGCCGGAGGATTCATGCGAGCCCTCGTGATCGGAATCGGATCCCCGTTCGGTGACGACGCGGTGGGTCTGCACGTGGCCGACCGCCTGACGCGCGCGCCGCTTCCCGACGGCGTCTCGGTCGTCGCGCGCGACCGCCCCGGCCTCGCGCTCCTCGACGACCTCGAGGCCGTCCCGGCCGCGGTGATCGTCGATGCTCTGCGGTCGGGCGCGAAGCCCGGCTCGGTGCTGCGAATCCCGCCGGCCGCGCTCGCGCGCGACCGCCTCACGTCGTCGCACACCCTGCGCGTCGCCGAGACGCTCTCGCTCGCCGCCGCGCTCGGACGCCGCCTGCCCGCGCTTCGCGTCGTTGCGATCGAGATCGTCCTCACGCAGGGCGAAGGGCTCTCGCCCGAGGTGGCCGCCGCGATCGAGCCCGCCGCAGCGGCTGCGCTCGCTGCGCTCGGCGAAATCCTCCCCCGTGCATGAGGCGAAGCTGTGCCTCGCGCTGCTGCGGCTCGCCGAGACGCACCGCGTCCGCGCGGGCGCGGGGCGGGTGACGGCGCTGAGGCTCGAGGTGGGCGCCTTCTCGGGCGTCTCGCCCGAGGCGCTCGCGCGGGCCTTCCCGATCTGCGCTTCGGGAACCGCGGCCGAAGGGGCTACGCTCCGCATCGAGGCGACGCCGGGGCGCGAGCTCCGGCTCGCCGACATGGAGGTCGTCTGATGTGCGGGACGTGCGGCTGCGGCGAGAGCGCGCCGGGCGGCCACGGCCATGCGCACGCGAGCGATGCGCGCCGCATCGCGGTCGAGGAGTCGCTGCTCGCCGAGAACGACCGCCACGCCGCGCAGCTCGCGGCGTCGCTGCGCGCACGCGGGATCGACGCGATCGGTCTCGTGGGAGGCCCGGGCGCCGGCAAGACCACGCTCCTCGAGGCGACGCTCGCGCGGCTCGGCGACCGGGGCGCCGACGCCGTCGTCGAGGGCGACTGCGCCGGGGATCTCGACGCGAAGCGCATCGCGGCGGCCGGTGCGCGTGTCGCGCAGGTCGAGACCGGAAGCCTTTGCCACCTCGACGCGCACCTGGTCGGCCACGCCCTCGAGTCGCTCGACCTCTCGGGCGTGCGCCGCGTCTGGATCGAGAACGTCGGCAACCTCGTGTGCCCGGCCGCATTCGCGTGCGGCGAGTCGCGCCGCGTCGTCCTCGTCTCGGTCGCCGAAGGCGACGACAAGCCCGAGAAGTATCCGGCGATCCTCGCCGGCGCCGATCTGCTCCTCGTCACGAAGTCGGATCTCGTGCCGCACGTCGACTTCGACGTCGCGCGCTGCATCGCTCGTGCGCGGCGGGTGGCGCCGGGCCTGCCTGCGATCGTACTCTCCGCCCGGACCGGCGAGGGGCTCGAGCCATGGCTGGACTGGGTGCGCGGGAAGGCCGCGGCGGCGAGCGCCGGGTGAGCGCGAAGCGCGCGCTCCGGCGCGTCCACGGGAGACGCTGAAATGTGTCTCGCGGTGCCGGGGCGCGTCCTCGAATGCCTCGAGCGCGACGGCCTTCGCTTCGCGCGGGTCGATTTCGGCGGCGTTCGCAAGGAGGTCTGCCTCGAGACCTCGCCCGAGGCCGCTCCCGGCGACTGGGTCCTGGTGCACGTCGGCTTCGCGCTGCGCGTTCTCGACGAGGCGGCTGCGCGCGAGGTCCGCGAGGCGCTCGGCGGCGGCGCGTGAAGTTCGTCGACGAGTACCGCGACCCCGCAGCGATCGCTGCGCTCGCGCGCCGGATCTGCGGCGAGGCCACGCGGCGCTGGACGCTGATGGAGGTGTGCGGCGGGCAGACGCACGCGATCCTCGCGAGCGGCCTCGACGCCATGATCGAGAGCGCGGTCGAGCTGCTCCACGGACCGGGCTGTCCGGTGTGCGTGACGCCGATCGAGACGCTCGACCGCGCGGTGGCGCTCGCCGCGCTGCCGGACGTCGTGCTGTGCAGCTTCGGCGACATGCTGCGCGTCCCGGGCTCGAACGGCGACCTGTTCGGCGCTCGCGCGAGAGGAGGCGACGTGCGCGTCGTCTACTCGCCGCTCGACGCGGTTCGTCTCGCCGCCGCGAGCCCCGAGCGAAGAGTCGTCTTCCTCTCCGTCGGCTTCGAGACGACCGTTCCGCCCGTTGCGGCGGCCGCTCGCTTCGCTCGCTCGCGCGGGCTTCGAAACTTCTTCCTGCTGACGTCGCACGTGCGCGTTCCGCCCGCGCTCGAGGCGATCCTCTCGGCGCCGGCCGCGCGCGTCGACGCGTTCCTCGCCGCGGGGCACGTGTGCACGGTGATGGGAACGGCGGAGTACGAGCCGCTCGTCGCGAGCTACCGGGTGCCGATCGTCGCGACGGGCTTCGAGCCGCTCGACATCCTCGAAGGCGTGCTGCTCGCGGTTCGGCAGCTCGAGCGCGGCGAGGCGCGGGTCGAGATCCAGTACCGGCGCGCGGTTCGGCCGGAGGGAAACCCGGCCGCGCGCGCGATCGTGGGCGAGGTCTTCGAGATCGCCGACCGGCCGTGGCGCGGGATCGGCGTCGTTCCCGGTGGCGGGCTCTCGCTGCGCGAGGCGTGGCGTGCGCTCGATGCCGAGCGCGCCTTCCCCGAGCTCGCGGCCGTGACGGCGCACGAGCCTCGCGAGTGCCGCGCGGGCGACGTGCTGCGCGGCGTGCTGCGCCCGCCGCAGTGCCCGGCGTTCGGCGTGGCGTGCACGCCCGAGCGCCCGCTCGGCGCGCCGATGGTCTCGTCCGAGGGCGCGTGCGCCGCGTACTACCGTTATCGGCCCGTCGAGGGCCTGGAGGCTTCGCCATGACGATCGACGCTTCGGCGCTCGCGAGCCCGTCGTGTCCGGCGCCCGCCGAGAGCGACCGCATCACGCTCGTCCACGGCGCCGGAACCGGCGCGAGCGCGCGGCTGTTCGAAGAAGTGCTGCTGCCGCGCCTTCGCTCGGCGCCGCTCGAGGACCGGCACGACGGCGCGGTTCTCGCGCTTCCGGGCGGCGGCCGCCTCGCCTTCACGACCGACTCGTACGTGGTGAGCCCGATGGAGTTCCCGGGCGGCGACATCGGAAGCCTCGCCGTCCACGGAACGGTGAACGATCTCGCGATGTGCGGCGCGCGGCCGCTCGCGCTCTCGTGCGCGCTGGTGCTCGAAGAGGGTCTTCCGCTTTCGACACTTCATCGTGTCATCGATTCGATGGCCGCTGCGGCGCGGGCCGCGGGCGTGCCGATCGTGACGGGAGACACGAAGGTCGTCGAGCGCGGCAAGGGTGACGGCCTGTTCGTGAACACCGCCGGCGTGGGCCTCGTTCCGGACGGACGCGACCTGCGGCCGGCGCGCGTTCGCCCGGGAGATCGAATCGTCGTTTCGGGGTGCCTCGCGAACCACGGCGTCGCCGTTCTCTCGCAGCGTGAGGGGATCGCGTTCGAGACCGAGATCGTGAGCGACTCGGCGCCGCTCGCCGACCTCGCCGACGCCGTCTGCAACGCGGCGCCCGACCTCCACTGCCTGCGCGACCCGACGCGCGGCGGCCTCGGCGCGGTGCTGCACGAGATCGCGGCGGCCGCCGGCGTCGAGATCGAGATCGACGAGTCGCTGCTGCCCTTCGACCCCGCGGTCCACGCGGCGTGCGAGCTGCTCGGGCTCGATCCGATCTTCCTCGCGAGCGAAGGGCGCTGCGTCGCGTTCGTTCCCGCGGTGCAGGAAGCGGCGGTCGTCGCGGCGATGCGCGCGCGCGCCGACGGCGCCGGCGCGGTGACCGTCGGAGAGGTGACCTCGCCGGCGGCAGGGCGGCGCCCCGCTCCCGGGCGCGTCGTCGTCCGCACTCGAATCGGCGGCCGGCGCCTGCTCGAGCGTCCCACGGGCGAGCCGCTGCCTCGGATCTGCTGACGGCGATGGCCGACTTCGTTCCGGACGGTCGCGGCCTGCACGGCCCGAGGTCTGCAGCGAGAAGATGCCGGCGGCGATGACGGCGCGCGAAGAGCTACGCCTCGTCGGCGTCGTGCAGGGCGTCGGGCTCCGTCCGTGGGCCGCCCGGCGCGCGCGGGAGCACGGCCTCGCGGGCGGGATCGCGAACGCGCCGGACGGTGTCGTCGTCGAGCTCGAGGGAGACCCCGCTGCGATCGCCGCGTGGCTGGCCGACCTCGCGCACGATCCGCCTCCCGGTCTTCGGATCGATCGCATCGACCGCCGCGCGCTGCCGCCCGCCGGAGAGCTCGCGTTCCGGATCCTCCCCTCCGCCGAGGCCGGGCCCGCGGCCGGCCTGCCGCCCGACATTCCCGTGTGTCGAGCGTGCCTCGACGAGATCTATGCCGGCGAGGGCCGGCGCGCGGGATACGCCTTCACGCACTGCGCGAGCTGCGGGCCGCGCGCGTCGGTGCTGCGCGCGCTGCCGTGGGATCGCGAGCGGACGACGCTCGCGCCGTTCACGCTCTGCGCCGACTGTCGCCGCGAGTACGAAGACGAGAGCGACCGGCGCCATCACGCGGAGGGCATCGCCTGCCCGGCGTGCGGCCCCGTGCTCACGGCGCGCGCCGCCGACGGGAGCCTCCTCGCGAGCGACGCACCGGCGGGGAGCGCGGCCGCTGCGACCCGCGCGGACGGGTCGAACCGCCCGGGCGGCGCGAGCCGTGTGCGCGCGGCCGGACGCCCGCTCGCGCACGCGCTCGAGGCGATCGCCGCCGGCGGCATCGTCGCGGTGAAGGGCTACGGCGGCTACCACCTCGCGCTCGACGCGACGAACGAGAGCGCCGTCGTGCGGCTTCGCAAGCGAAAGGGGCGGCCGGCGAAGCCGCTCGCTCTCCTCGTTCCCGATCTCGAGACCGCGCGTCGCGTCGCGATGCTCTCGGCTGCGGACGAAGATCTGCTCGCCGGCGACCTGCGGCCGGTCGTCGTCGCGCCGAAGCGGGCCGAGGGCTGCGTGGCGCTCGGCATCGCGCCGTCGGTCGCCCCCACGACGGGCGACCACGGCCTTCTCCTCCCGAGCGCGCCGCTGCACCACCTGCTGCTTCGCGCGCCGGCGGGCGACGCGGCGCCGCGGCCGCGCGCCCTCGTCTTCACGTCGGCGAACCGATCCGGCGACCCGACGCTCTGGGACGACGCCGAAGCGATCCGTGAGCTCGCGGGCGTCGCGGATCTGTTTCTCGTGCACGACCGCGCGGTGGCGCGGCCGTGCGACGACTCGGTCTTTCGCGCGAGCGCTGCCGGCGCAATCCCGATGCGCCTCTCCCGCGGCGCGGCGCCGCTCGTCCTGCACGCACCGCACGCCGCGAGCGGGAGCGTCCTCGCGATCGGCGGCGACCTCAAGGCGGCGCCCGCGCTGGCGATCGACGGCGAGATCCTCCTCGAGGCGCACGTCGGCGATCTCGAATCGCCCGCGACGGCCGATGCCGCGACGGAGCGTGCGATTCGCCTGTGCCGAGAGCGCGGCGTTCGCCCCGAACGCGTCGCGCACGATCTTCACCCCGGCTACGTCGGGACGAGGATCGCTGCCGAGATCGCCGCGACGTTCGGCGCCGAGACGCTCGCCGTGCAGCACCACCACGCGCACGCGCTCGCGGCCGCCGTCGAGCACGGCCTCGCCGAGCCGTTCCTCGCGATCGTGCTCGACGGCCTCGGCTTCGGAGCCGACGGAACGCTCTGGGGCGGCGAGATCCTCGTGGTCGACGGCGCTCGCTTCGAGCGAGCCGCGCACCTCGAGACGCTGCGCATCGCGGGCGGCGACGCGGCCGTGCGTGAGCCGTGGAGATCCGCGGCGAGCTGGCTCGATCGCGCGTTCCCGCAAGGAGACGCTCCGGCGCTCGCGTGGCGTGAGCGGCACGCTGCCGCCGCGCTCGCGCTCGTCGCGCGTGCGGCGGCGCGCGGTGTGAACGCTCCCGAGACGTCGTCGTGCGGGCGCCTCTTCGACGCCGTCGCGTCGCTTCTCGACTGCGGCGACCATGCGCGCTTCGAAGGCGAGGCCGCGATCGCTCTCGAGGCGCTCGCCGCCGCCGCACCGGACGGGCGGTCCGCGACCGGTGCCGCGCCGGCCGCACGCGCGGAACGAACGCGCACCGAAGCCGGCACCGAAGCGATCGACTGCACCGGCCGTGAGGCGATCCACCGCGCCGGTCTCGCGCACGATCTCATCGTGCCGGCATCCTGCGGCGATCCGCGAGCTCACGAGCCCGGCGCCACGGGAGACCCGCTCGCGTGCGCCGACCTCGTCCGCGACGTCGCGCTCGGCGTCGCGCGCGGCGAGCCGCGCGCCACCGTGGCGCGCCGCTTCCACGACGTTCTCGCCGCCCGGCTCGTGGCGCGCGCTGCAGCGCTCGCCGGGGCTCGCGGCCTGCGCAGCATCGTGCTCTCCGGCGGCTGCCTTCAGAACCGCCTGCTCGCCGATGCGCTCGCGCGCGGGCTCGAAGCGCGCGGCCTCGAGCCGCTCGCACACCGGCGCATCCCGCCGAACGACGGCGGCCTCGCGGTCGGTCAGGCCGCGTTCGCGCTGCGGTAGCGCGTGAGAGAGGGCGGCTACTCCCCGGGCAAGGCGTGCAGCACGCGCCGTTCGATCAGCCCGCGGAAATGCGCGACGACGCTTCCGGCGAGCGCGCGGTCGCGGACGAGGAGGCCGAGCTCGAGGTTCCGGTCCCATGCCGCTTCGGTGAGGTTCGCCGAGGTGACGAACACGGTCTCGTGGTCGGCAACGACGGCCTTCGCGTGCAGCACGCCGCCAGGGCCGTCCAGGTCGAGCGCGCGCGGATCGTAGAAGACGCGCGGGTGTGTGGCGCCCGGCCATTCGACGTTCCAGAAGCGGTCGGCGAAGCTGCGGACGAGATGCTCGGCGGCCGTGGTATCGCCCCGTCTGCGCTGGATGTTGAGCAGCAGCGTGACGTCGAGCGCGGCCGCAGCCTCCATGCGCCGCGCGAGGACTTCGAAGGCCCTCGGACCGTCGAAGAAGGCATAGGTGCTCACCCAGAGCGAGCGCTCCGCAGCTCCGAGCAGCTCTTCGTAGACCCGCCGGGTGTCCCGCGCGTGGACGCCCGGTACCTCGGGCCCGGACCAGACCAGATCGGTCTGCGGCGCACGATCGCGCTCCTTGTTCAGGCTGCGAAGCCAGGCCGCAGCCGCCGGAGCGCCGATCCCGAGGCCGCCGATCTCCGCCAGCATTCGGACGACGACTTCAGGCTCCGCCGAGCTGCCCAGCACCGACCGCACCGCAGCGAGCGAGGGGGATCCTTCGAGAAGCCCCGACTCGAGCGCGCACGCGAGCCGCTCGCGCAGGTGCGGCGGCACAGCGAGGAGCGCGTCGATCACGCCTGCCTCTCGAAGAAGGCGGCTCCCGCCGCACCGAGAACGGGGACGACGAGCGCGCGGTCGAGGTAGTCGTTGCGCATCTCGCACGAGGTCTCTGCGACGAGCGCGCAGCCGTGACACGCCGCCCCGTGCAGCCATCGCTGCTCCATGCTCGTTCCGGGCGTATGGCGCGCGCAGATGGGGTCGTTCGAGCAGAGCGCGGCCTGTCGCAGCGCCTCGGCCAGATGGTCTTCGAGGTAGCGCGCCTGCTGGACGAGGCCACCGAGCGTTCCGTCGGCATCGGGGCTTCCGGTGTAGAGCAGGATCCCGAAGTGGCTCGTCTGCGCATCCGCGTAGATCCGTTCGCGGATCGAGCTCGCGGGGTAGCCGCAGCGCATTGCGAGCGACTGGAGGAGAAGATGCGAGAGCGTGTGGAGGAGGACGTACGGTCCGCCGGGAAACAGACGCTTGCTCTTTCGATCGGCCGCCCAGCGGGCGTGGCCGGTCGCGAGGCCCTCGAGGCGCTCCGCGACGGCCGGGCGCACGAGCCAGCTCCGCACGGCCTCGGCGCGTAGCTGGACGAAGACGCCCTCGCCGCGGTTCTCGACCGCCGGAAACCACGCCGGCTCGATCGCGAGCGGCGCACGCTCGACGTCGCTCTCGTACTCGCCGTGAATGTCGGGCATCACCGCCTCGAGCCGCGTGAACCCGGCGAGGGCGAGCACCTCGCGCAGGCGATGGAGCTGGATCACCGCCTCGACGCCTGCGGTGCGCGCGGAGCGGCGCCAGGCCGTCTCCGGGAGCCGTCGCGCGTGGAAGTTGGGATCGATCGGCACGTCGTCGCCGAAGCCCTCGGGTGCGGCGACGAGCGCGTCGAGCTCGACCTGCTTGACCGGACGATCCTCCGCAGCGCCGCCTCTGCGGGAGCGAATCGCCTGGAGCACCTCGTCATCGGAGAAAGGAGCGAGCCGATCGGCGATCGTCGGCTTCCTCTTGATGAAGGCGAGCCCCGCCGCGTCGTCGACGATCTGCAGATCGTCCCACAGCTCGGCGACGACCGTCTCGACCACGCTTCCGCGGTCGGGAAGCGAGAGCACGCTCACGACCTGCGGGAAGTACGCATTCGACGCCGTTCGGATCAGGAGCCGGCTCGGCTGGTTGCAGCCTTCGAGCGAGTTGCGGCCGAGCCAGGGGCGCGCGCCGCGGCAGGTGCCGAGCGGATTCACCTCGAGCAGGGTGGCCTCGTAGAGCCCCCGGTGCGCTCCGCACTCGCAGCGCACGACGAGGTCGGCGAGGTCGCCGCTCGTCCCGCGCTCGTCGAGCCAGAGCTGCCGAAGGCACGTGTCGCCGGGATCGTGGACGTAGCGCCGCCAGTCGAGATCGTCGACGTGCCCTCTCGGGCAGGCGCGGACGAAGCGGGTTGGAACGACCGCACGGCCGTCGAAACGGCCCTTCTCGTCCAGCGCCTTCCGGTTAACCAGGCGGCGCGAGCGCTCGCGCTCGCTCCTTCCTTCGTCCTGCACGACGAACCACTCGGGAAAGCGCCACGCGCCGATGCCGCGTGCCGGCTCGCGAGGATCGTTCGATTCCGGAGGCGGCGCGTACAGCGGTGGATTCGAGACACGGGTCATGACCTCGAGCTTCTTCGACAGCCGCGGCTCGACGATCTCCTCCAGGTCGCTCGGCCGCGGCCAGGTGTCGAGCCCGCCCACGATGGCGGAGTGCCGCGGCAGGTCGATGAGGGCGCCCGGCCCGTAGGTCGTGATGACCTGGCCGCGCCGGATCTGCCCGTGCGCCCTGCGGCTCACGCGCGCTCCTCCACGTCGACGCCGGAGAGGTCCTTCAGGAACAGATTCACCTCCGGCTCGACGTCGCGCAGCGAGCGATTCGCCCGGAACTTCCGGTGGTGCTCCGACTCGAAGCTCCGGTCGAGCATCTCGCGCAGCAGCGGACGGGGCCCCTCGAGCTCGTACTTCTGATACTGCAGATCGACTCCCACCCTGTGGTAGTCCTCGAGGATCGTTCGCCAGGAGTCGAGCAGATCGACGATGCGGTTCTGCACGCTCCGCACGCGCTCCGCGCGCTCGTCATCGCTCGCGAAGGGCTGCTGGCGAACGCGGCCCAGGAGCGCTTCCAGCACCTCGCGTTCGAGAGCCGCGCGGGAGGCCTCGATCTGCGCGGCTCCGCGCGGAGGCGCGAGCTCGGGTCGTAGATGACGCGACAGGCCCACGAGCGCGCCTGCAAAGCCCCGGTCGAGCGCGCGAGCCGAGAAGGGCGTCACGCTGCCGGCCTCGACCGAGCGATAGAAGGTCTCGTGATAGTGCCGGAAGCGTTCGTAGTGCGAGCGGTCTCGCGGCTTGTGGATGTTGAAGAGCGTCACCACGAGCCCGGGGCGCGCGTCGTCGCGGCCGACGCGGCTCGTCGCCTGAATGTACTCGGCGTGCGTCTTCGGCTGGCCGAGAACCACCATGAGGCCGAGCCGCGGAATGTCGAGGCCGACGGAGATCATGTTCGTCGCGATCGCGCAGTCGACCCGCTGATCGATCCTGTGGAACGGCGTGTCGAGCCGCCGACGCGCCTCGGCGACCTTGTCGGTCGAGACCCGCGAGGTGAGCTCGACCACCTCCGAGAAGGTCTTGCGATCCTGGAAGAGCCCCGGCGTCTCGCCGATGCGGCGCCGGCCGCCGTAGCCTTTGAGTGTGTTCTGGACCTCTTCTTCGAGGATTCGCCGCGCGCCGCCGAGTTCGCGCAGGGCGTTGAAGTAGCCGAGCACCGTCATGTACGGGTCTGCGGGGTTGCTCTCGTTCTTGTGCCCGCCGTGGTCGCGATAGGCACGCTCCGCAGCGCCCATGAGCGCGAGCCACGCGCGCCGCATCACGACCTTCGGGTTTCGCCCCTGCGCGGCGACGCCGAGATAGAGCCGTGCGGGCACCTCGGCGGGCGGCACCGTGCGGGCGAAGAACGCGTCGCGACGGTCGGGGCCCGGCGGCGGAAAGATCTGCGTAATCCCGCGCGCGAAGAGCGCCTGGATCTGGTCCTGCGCGCGGCGCACGGTGGCGGTCGACGCGACGATCTTGGGCCGGATCGCTCGCCCGCCCTGCTCGCGAATGCACAGCGCCTCGATCGCCGCCTCGTAGAGCCCGACCATCGTGCCGAGCGGCCCGGAGATGAGGTGCAGCTCGTCCTGGATTACGAGGTCGGGCGGAGGGAGCGGCGCCGAGAGCCGCGCTCCGCGGCCGGGCTCGGCGGCGCCGTAGAATCCGGAGGCATCGTGGCGGTCCGCTCCGCCGAGCAGGACGCCCGAGGGCCCTACCCACGGAAGCGACGCGAACTTGTCCACCGTCGCGATCAAGAAAGCCGGAAGCCGCCGGTAGAGAGGCTCGTCGACCGCCACGATCGGGAGCGCGCGGTCGCGCGTGAAGTCGCATTCGAAGTTCGCGCACACGATCCGCAGCTCGCGCGGCGCATCGTCGTTCGGGAGCAGTGCGAACGAATCGGGGCCGAAGCGAGTGCCGCACCACGGGCAGGTCTCGAGCGGAATCGGCGAGGGCTTGCTCCGCGGATCGGCCTTGAACTGCCGCACCCTGGCACGCGCCGAGTCGGAGCGTCCGTCTCCCTTGCGCCCGAGGCTGTTGGGCGTCGCCGCCTTGCCCACCCAGAGGCCGATCTCGAATGGCCATCGGCCGTAGCGGCCCGGGTCGCTCTCGCGCTCGAGCTCGAGCGCGCAGACGAGGCCGGCCGCGCGCGCGAGCTGATCGAGCGTCAAGAGCCGCAGCGTGTAGCGCATGATCACGGCGACGCCGGCTCCCGCGCGCCCCTCGTCGCCCGGATGGCGAAGCCGCCGCAGCACCATCGAGAACGCCGCGAGGCCGAGGTACGCCTCGGTCTTGCCGCCTCCCGTCGGGAAGAAGAGCAGATCCACCGTGTCGCGGTCCGGGGCGCACGGGTCGGCGAGCCCCGGAAGGTTCAGCAGCACGAAGGCGAGCTGGAAGGCGCGCCAGCGCGGCGCCTCGATACCGAGGCGCTTCTTGAGCGCGCGCGCCACGGCGCGGTTCGCCATGCGGAAGGCATCGAGCGCGTCGGCGTCCGCTGCGATCTGCGCGATCCCGCGCTCGATTCGCGCCGCCGCCACACCCGCGAGGCGAAGCAGCTCCTCCGCAGTCTCGCGCCGCGTCCCGGAGAGCGCGCCGAGCCGCGAGCGCTGGCTCTCGATCCACGCGCGGTAGGCCGCGACGAGAGGCTCGAGCTTCGCCTTTGCGGCGGCGCCGTCGGCGAGCGCACCGAGCGCATCCATCGAGAGCTCGGCGCCGGGGACATCGACCGTGGTCGTCTTCTCGACCCCGGCCTGCGGAATCCAGGCGGTGCGGAGCAGCCGGCAGGCGCCGCCCACGACCTCCCAGTCGGCCGAGACGCCATGGCCCGTCGCGTACTCCGGCGTGTCGGCGTAGTGGAGGTCGGCCACCTGCTCGTCCCATTCGGCCGCGAGCGCGCCGCGCAGGTCCGGCCGCGGCACGAAGGGCTCGTCGCCGCGCACTTCGATCTCGGCCTGGAACGCGTACGCGACGTCCGGGCTCTCCTTGTCGGGTGTTCGGCAGTTGACGAGGAAGATCGAGACCGATCGCGTGCCCGCCGGGATGCGATCGGCGAGATCCTCCGCGACGACCTCTCGCTCGACGAGATGGAGCTCGAGCCCGTGCGAGTCGGGGACCGGACGCACGGTGTCGTCTTGCGAGCCCGTGAGCGCGAGCGTGAGCATCCCCTCGCGCGGCGTTCGCTGCCAGACCGAGCGCGCCGGCTCGCCGTCCTCTCCCGGGGCTTCGACCGGCGCGTAGTCGCCCCAGCGCGCGTTCACCGTGAGCGCACGCGCCGCCTTCGAGACCAGGAAGCTCAGGCCCATCGACGACGGGAAGAAGCCCTTTTTCGCCGCCTTGCGCTCTTCGTTCGATTCCTCGGCGAGCCCGGCGCGTTCGGGAATCTCGCCATCCATGTCGTCGTCCTCATCGGTGTCAGCGCTCTTCTCGGGCGCCGTGCCCGACGGGATCAGGAATCCATTGAGATACCACGTCGACGGGCGCACCCATCCCGGAAGGCGCTCGTCCGCGAAGGCATGCCCCGACGGCGGGCCGACGAGGTCGAGACGAAGCGCGTCGATCAGCCGCTCGCGGACCTCGACCGAAGGAGTGGATCCCTCCATACCGGCTCGATTGGATGCGCTCATCTCCGCTCCTTCGCCTGCGCTCATCGCGCGAGCCAGTGTGCCACCGGCTCGAGCAGGAACTCCTCGACCGCAATGCCGTCACCGCCGACCAGAAGCCTGCGTGTCGTGTCGAAGGCCGCCGCAAAGGCGGCGAGACCCGGGAGTGTGTCGCGGCGCCGGCCGCTCTTCACCTCGATCGCGGTCGCCTTGCGTCCGGCCCGCACCACGAAGTCGACCTCCTGGTTGCGCTCGCGCCAGTAGAAGACCTCGCACTCCCCGGCAGCGGCGGCGTTCGCGAGGTGAGCTCCCACCGCGGACTCGACCATTCGCCCCCGGAGCTCGCGGTCGCTCGCAACCTCCTCGAACGCGAGAGGAGACTGGGCCGTCATGAGAGCGGTGTTCAGCACCTGGAGCTTGGGGCTCGAGCCGCGCCGGCGAACGGCGCTGCCGGAGTACTTGGGAAGGCCGACGAGCAAGCCCGCGCCGCCGAGCAGGTCGAGGTAATGCGCCAGCGTCGTCGTGTTCCCCGCGTCGTGGAGCTGGCCGAGCATCTTGGTGTACGAGAGCACCTGTCCCGAGTACTGACAGCCGAGCTGGAAGAGCCGGCGCAGGAGCGCCGGCTTGTCGACGCGGGTCAAGAGGAGGACGTCGCGGGCGATCGTGGTCTCGACGAGCGCGTCGAGGATGTACCGCCGCCAGCGCTCCGGCTCGCCGGCGAGCGGCGCCGCGCCCGGGTAGCCCCCGAAATACAGGTACTGGTCGAGCGTGAAGCCGAACGCGGTCCGCATCTCGGCGAAGGACCAGTGCGGCAGGTGTACGATCTCGAAGCGGCCGGCGAGGCTCTCGGTGAGGCCCTGCTGGACGAGGAGCGGTGCCGACCCGAGCAGCACCACCTTGAGCGGGCGCCGCGCGCGCGCGTCCTCGTCCCAGAGACGCTTCACCGATTCGGACCAGCCGGCGGCCTTCTGCACCTCGTCGAGGACGAGGAGGCCACCCCTCGGGCCGAGCGCGAGCCGCGCCGCCTCCCACTGCGTCGCGATCCATTCGGGACCGCGGAGCGTCGGCTCGTCGGCGCTCGCGAAGCGGACAGGAAGGCCCGAGTCGCGGCAGACCTGTTCGACCAGCGTCGTCTTGCCGACCTGCCGCGCGCCGGCGACCACCTGAAGGAAGCGCCGCGGCTCTGCGAGCCGGCGCGCGAGCACCGCCGCCTGAGGGCGGCGGAAGGGCTTCCACGCTTTACTCATCGCACTGAGTATTATTACTCAACGAGATGAGCAAGGGAAGGGACGCCAAAGGTCAGTTCAGAAAGAGTTATCATCCTGACGATATTCGTCGAGTAGATAATCTACGGTCGTGCCCTCGGATGAGGGCCGGGAGGTCGCCATGGCACCGGGCGAGATCATCGGGCCCAACGTCGCCCGTCTGCGCGTTGACAGGGAGCTGAGCCAAGCGGCCCTCGCTCGGCGCGCGGGGATCTCGCGGATCAGTCTCGGGAAGATCGAGCGCGGCGAGACCACTCCGCGCGCGAAGACCGTCTCCGCACTGGCTCGGGCTCTACGCGCCTCGGCCGCAGACCTGGTTACCCCGGTCGCGCCGCTCAATTTCGTTCGCTTCCGAGCGGCGCGAAGAGTCAACTCGCGCGAGCAGATTCTCGCGGAGACTTCAGCATGGCTGTCGGCCTACTCCTGGCTCGAGAAGGAGCTCGGTCAAGAGCGCCACTTCGAGCTGCAGGATCTCGTGGGCAGATCGGCCGCGCCGGCCGAGCTGGCCGCGTGTGCTCGGGAGGGTCTCGGCGTTGGTCCGAGAGAGCCGGTTCGCGACATCTGCGGGCTGCTCGAAGACAACGGCCTCAAGATGCTCCTCCTCGAGAAGGCGAGCGATCTCTTCTTTGGCTTGAGCGTCGGGGCGGCCGATGGAGGTCCGGCCATCGTCGTCAACACTTGGGACAGGATCTCGGTCGAAAGATGGATCTTCACCGCGGTTCACGAGCTAGGTCACATCCTGATGCACCTCGATGCGTTCGACCGGAGGCAGACCGACGAGAACGTCGATGAGGAACGGCAGGCGGATCGCTTCGCCAGCCACTTCCTGATGCCGGAAGGCGTCTTCGAAGACGAGTGGCGCGAGAGCGGAGGCCTGTCGTTCGTCGAGCGCGTCTTCAAGGTGAAGCGCATCTTCCGCGTCAGCTACAAGACCGTCCTCTACCGCCTCAGAGAATCCGGCCGCATGGGCAGTGACGTGTTCGCGATCTTCCAAGCGCAGTACAAGCGACTTGCCGGGCGCACCTTGAAGAAGGTTGGCGAGCCGCAGGCGCTTGCCGAGGGCGAGTTTCGGTTCAACTGGAGCTCTGCTGCGGAGCTTGGGGATTCTCTGTCGAAGTACGACTTCGTCGAGGATCGGCTCTCGCGCCTCGTGCGCGAGGCGCTCGAGAAGGAGATCATCTCGCTCGGTCGGGCGGCAGAGATTCTGGCGCTCCCGATGACCGAGATGAGGGAACTGGCCAGTACCTGGGTGCAGTAGGTGCCTCGGGGCCCCGAGGTCCTTCTCGCGGACGCCAGCGTCTTGATCGACTACGTCGATACGGACGTCGAGATTCTCGGCCTGGTCGCAACGCACTTCGCGACGGTGCTCATTCCTCGCCCGATCCTCGACCAGGTCCCTCGGCTCAACGCGCGTCAGTGCCGGGGGCTCGGCATCTCGGTGATCGAACCCGAAACCGAGATTCTGGTGCAGGCAGGCGAGCGGTCCGCCGCTCTCGGCTTCAGAGATACGCTGTGCCTCGTCCTGTGCGAGGCGAATCGCTGGACCTGCGTGACCAACGATGGCGCCCTGCTGAAGGCGTGCCTTCGTTCGAAGGTATTCGTGCGTCGAGGGCTGAATCTGATGGTCGAGCTCGTCGCAATCGGGCACCTCGAGCGCGAGAGGGCTGTATCTGTAGGCCGTGCGATTCGCGGCGTGAATCCCTTCATCACGGAAGCGATCCTCGCAGATTTCGAGGCTCTCGTCTCGGAGGCCAAGTGTTGACTCTCGCTTCCTTCCGCGATCCAAGGCTGCCCTGATCGCGGATTGTTTCCGCGAGGGCGAGGCAGAGCCGGCGGCACCGGTTTCGTTTCAGGAAGCCGGGCTGATCGGCTCGGCGGAACCGAAGCCGCGTTCCGCGAGCGTCTGTCGGGCGAGCCGGATCTGCTGCTGCGAGAATCGGCGCTTGCGCTCGTTCCAGGCG
Source organism: Myxococcota bacterium (assembly GCA_041912475.1). Lineage (GTDB taxonomy): Bacteria > Myxococcota_A > UBA9160 > UBA9160 > UBA9160 > MYXO. Next base: position 2,938 of record JAYRMX010000169.1, on the reverse strand, counting down.
TAGGTGGCAGCGATCGCCTCCTGGTCCGACGCAGCGCCCTCATGCGCCATCACCCAGTGGACGGTGGCGAGGAGCTCGAGCCCGAACGGAGACTCGAAGCCTTCGACGAGGCGCGCGACGCGCTCGAAACGCTCCCGAGTCCCCTCCTGCGCGACGAGCGCAGCGCGCGCGTCTTCGATCGCGCCGGGCACGAGGTCGAGGGTTCTGCCCGGCTCGTCGCCGCCGCTCCCGTAGCCCGAGACGTAGTAGCCCTCGATGGCGTTCAGGACATGGCGGAGGTTCTCGGCGTAGGGCCCGTAGGGGCCCTTGGTGAGCCGCAGCCCGAGCGGCTCGCCTGCCTCCTGCATGAAGTACATCAGCTTGTGGATCTCGAGCAGCGAGATCGACGGGTCGAGCAGGCCCCGAAGGTAGCGATCCATCAATCCCACGAGGGCCGCGCGGCCGGCCGTCATCGCCGGGGCCTTGCGGGCTCGCTGATCACGCGCAGGCGCCATCGTCGGCTCGAAGACGACGACCCTAACTCCCTCGAGGCGCCCGAGCGCGCGCTCGATTCGCTCTCGCACCTGCACCCAGTCGAGCCCGCCGAGGCCGGCTCCGAGCGGGGGGACGGCGATCGAGCGGATTCCGCGGCTGCGGATCTCGCCGGCCAGTGCGGTGAGCCCCGCCTCGATGTCTTCGAGCTTCGATCGGCCCCGCCAGTGGCGCTTCGTCGGGAAGTTGATGATGAATCGCGGGTGGGTGAGGCGGCCGGTCTCGAAGACGAACATCCGACCCGGCTGCACCTCGCGCCGCCGGCATGCGGCGGCATAGGCGTTGAAGTTCGCGGGCCAGGCCTTCTTGAACTGGAGGGCGATGCCGCGGCCCATGACGCCCACGCAGTTCACCGCGTTGACGAGAGCCTCGACGTCCTCGGAGAGGATATCGCCCGTCTCGAGCTCGATCATCGCTGTGTCCCCGATCTCGGAGCTACCACTCTGGACGAACCTCGCCTGGCGCAGCGCTCACGAGAAGAGATCGTCCGTGTCGTTGCCGGCGGTGCGCTTCGTGGCCGGCTTGCGGCCGCGGGGCTTGGCTCGTGCCGCGGCGCCGGAGCGGGATTCAGAGCGGGCGCGGGTGGCGTTCAAGTCGAGGAGGCGTGCGAGGAGCTCGGCCTGGACGTCGTCGGGCCAGCGGTAGCGCCAGGGCTTCTTCTTGTCGCCCCACTCGTCGTCGTCGATGTCGTAGTCGAGGAGGAACTTGCAGTCGGTCGGGAGGTCGGGCCAGCCGTACGCCTCGAGGACGGCGCGGTCCATGGCGGCGTGGACGTCGCGGAGCTTCGCGATCTCGGGGGAGCGCTCGCCCGGGTCGTGGAAGCGGTTGTAGGTCTTGGTGAGGCCCTCGCCGTTCTTGACCATGAGCGCGGCGCGGAAGTCGTAGGTCGCCTTGCCCGCGGCTTCGAGGGCGGGGTGGGTCTCCCAGCTCTCCGGGAACGGGAAGGTCTCGAAGCAGTCGGAGGGGGTGTAGCGGAGGTCGTCCTTCATCGAAGAGCCGAAGAAGCGCGCCCAGATCTCGTGTGGGCGGGACTGGAGGGCGCAGAAGGCGGCGTGGGTGGAGAGGGGGAAGACGATGAGCTGCTCGGAGAAGACCATACCAGCGGGCAGGAACGTGAACGCCGCGTGCTGGCCGACGCGCGAGATCACCAGCACACGCTCCAGCCCCGCGATGGCGGCTTGGAGCTCACTGCGGGCATTCCAGTGCTTCCACCACTCGTGCACCATCCGCGGATACTTGCTCGCGTCCTTCGTGATCCGCTCTGGCTTCACCTTTGCCTCGACGATCGCCATCAGCTCCGGCCAGCGCTTCCGGCACTCCTCCTCGCTGCGCTCGCCGAAGCTGATCACGTAGCGGTGGTGCGCGTGCGTCGGGCTCGTGTTCACCTCCTCGCCGCCGATATAGGGAAGGATCACCTCCTGGCTCTTCGGCTGCTTCGCGATCAGACGCTCCATCTCGGCGATCGGCGTGGCGACTCCCTTCGTGTCGGTGTCGTCGAAGGTGAAGCCCATGCCGAGCACGATGCTGCCCTGGAAGCTCTTGCCCGCATTGGCGGCGAGGCGCACCGGATCGTCGTGACCCCCGCGGTGGAAGAGGAAGGCGCTGATCGCGTCGACCTCGCGGTCGTCGAGGTACTTTGGCCCGTCGAAGCAGCCCTTCATCACGTGAACGACGCTCACCACCACCGCGGCCATTCCCGGCCACTTGACGCGCTTGCGAGCCGCGAAGATCTCGCCGCCGTGGGTGCAGATCCAGCGCAGGCCGCTCGCTCGCGTGTCGCCCTGGGCGATCGTGTTGGTCGCGATCAGGCCAAAGGCGCCGCCCGCACGCAGCAAGTCGAAGGCGCGGCGGAAGAAGTGCGCGACGAGGTCGGCGCCGCCTGTGCTTCCTTCGTGCGATTGGAGCAGCCAGCCCGAATACACGCCTCCTTGCGTGGCTGAGACGTTCCGGCCGCCTTGGAACGGCGGATTCCCGACGAACGCATCGAACCCCGGGTTCTCACGCTCGAAGACTTCGGGGAACTCGATCTCCCAGTGGAAGGGCGCGAGCGGCGGGTCGGCGTGGCGGCGCTCGGCGAGCCAGTCGCGCCAGCGCTCGGCCTTGCCGCCGAGGACGTCGCTCGCGAAGGCGACCCGCTTCGCCTCGCGGCCGTTCGGCTTCTCGGCCTCGAAGTATGCGGCCACGGCGAGGTCGCCGAGAAGGCGCACCTTGCCGAGCTCGTGCTCCGCGTCGGCCCAGAGGTCGCGAAGCTCGCGGTCGGAGACGCTCTCGCCGGCCTCGCGGATCCGGCGCCGCAGCTCCGTGACCTTCGACAGGTGCTCCCGCGCCTTCACCGCCTCGAAGCCGGACTGGAAGCGGGGCGCATCGGCGTCCCAGTGGAAGGCCTCGAGCTGCCGGCGCGAGAGGC